>CAYFPX010000236.1:0-11946 GCA_964344945.1 uncultured Enterobacterales bacterium | reverse complement strand
CCGCGAGCACGACGACGGCGACTGCGACGACTGAGACCGGTCCAGCCCGCACCCCGACGGCCCGGCCCCAGCGCTGGGCCGTCGTCCTGCTTCGGCCCCCTACAGCGGTCGAGCGGCCATGCCGTAGTGTGGATAGACTGCCGGTCGCCACGACATCCGACACGGCAGGACAGGGTCAACTGCATGGTCTACTACCGCCCGACGGGCAACGAGGTCTCGATCTTCGAGACCGCTGCCGCCAACAACCTCCCGGTCCTGCTCAAGGGGCCCACCGGCTGCGGCAAGACGCGCTTCGTGCGCTACATGGCCGAGAAGCTCGAGCGCGAGCTGGTGACCGTGGCCTGCCAGGAAGACCTGGCCGCCTCGGACCTGACCGGCCGCTTCATGCTGGAGGGCGGCAGCACGGTCTGGCGCGACGGCCCCCTGACCACCGCCGTCCGCAAGGGCGCCATCTGCTACCTGGACGAGGTGGTCGAGGCCCGGGCCGACGTGCTCACGGTGCTGCACCCCCTCACCGACGACCGCCGCACCCTGCCCCTGGATCGGCTCGGCGAGGAGCTCGAGGCCGGCGACGACTTCCTGGTCGTGATCTCCTACAACCCCGGCTACCAGTCGGTGTCCAAGGAGCTCAAGGAGTCCACCCGCCAGCGGTTCGTCTCGATCCCCTTCGACTACCCCGAGGAAGAGGTCGAGGCCGAGATCGTGGCCCAGGAGTCCGGCTGTGCCGCCGACGTCGCAGCCCAGCTGGTCAAGCTCGGCCACGGCTCCCGCAACCTGCGGGCCCACGGCCTGGCCGAAGGCGCCTCGACCCGCATGCTCATCTACGCGGGCAAGCTCGTCGTCGCTGGCCTGCCCATGAAGGAGGCCTGCGAGGCCACCCTGGTCGGGTCCCTGACCGACGATCCGGAGATGGCCAAGGCCCTGGGTGAGCTGATCCGGTCGGTGCTCGGCTAGATGGGCGCCCCGACCTGGCCGCCCACTCCCGAGGCCTTCTACGAGGAGGCGATGGCGGAGACCGGGCAGACCAAGGCGGAGCTCGGCCTGGAGGAGGACGAGGACGAGGAGGCCGAGCGGGCCCTGCTCGCGCTCTTCCTGTACCAGCCCCCCAAGCGCCAGCTCACCGACGGCGAGGACAACGGGACCACTCTGCAGCAGGTGCAGAAGCGCCTGAGCGCCTGGCTGCGCATGGTCACGGGCCAGGACTTCACGGTCGGCTTCTCCGACCCCCCGAGCACCGACGGCGAGAACCTCTTCCTGCCGAAGGCCGTGCCCGCGCCCGAAGAGCCGTTCCAGGACGAGCTGCTCTACCGGACCATGGGGCTGCTCCAGCTCGGCCTCGCCCGCTGGGGCTTCCTGGAGGACCCGCGCATCCTGTCGGACATCTACCGGGACTGGGTGCTGCGCAGCGTCTACCACCTGCTCGCCGCCCGCTGGGTCATGGCCCGCTGGTGCGAGCAGTACCCGGGCATCGCTCAGGACTTCGAAGCCGTCAAGGTCATGGACAAGGCCGGCGGCATGCGGGTCAACGTGACCAGCGTTCCCAGGGACGGCCTGCCCGATGCCTTCCTGCCGCTCTACGACGGCCTCACGGTCAACCTGAACTGGGGCGACGGCGGCGCGGAGGGCCTCCCCGCCCGGGAGGCCGTGGCCGCCGTGGACCGGGCGCCCACCGCCCAGGCCGCCCGCATGGCCATCCTCGGCCACGGCCAGACTCTGCGGCAGCACTTCCGCAGGCTGCGGCTGGGGCCCCCTCCCCTGCCCTGGTACATCGGCATCATCCGGCCGGAGTGGATCCTGGCCGACCTGTCCCGGGACCTGGCGTACGAGCAGGAGTGGAAGAAGGGCCAGGCGCCGCTGCGCCAGCTGCTGGCGGCCAAGGCGCGCAACGCCGGCGGCATCCCCGTGCCCGGCGCCGAGGGCCCTGCGGACACCGGCGGGGGTCGCCGGGGCCTGCGCTCCCGGCTCAGGGGCCGGATGAAGAAGGCCCTGAAGGGACAGGGACCCGACCTGGCGGCGATGCCGGCCTACGGCGAGCTGCGCGACGAGCACCACGAGCAGGCCCGGGAGGCCCGCTACGGCGCCGCGAAGTGGGAGTCCGGGCTGCGGCCCGACGACATCATCACCAACCAGGAAGAGGAGAAGCCCGGCGAGGACGGCGGTCGCGAGCACGACGAGTGGGACTACAAGCACGGCCTCTACAAGGTGGCGGAGACCAAGGTCTTCAGCCCCGACGCCGCCACCGGCCCCCTCGCCTCCTACGAGAAGATCGTCGAGGTCAACCGGCGGGAGATCAAGCAGATCCGCCGTCGCTTCGAGGCCCTGCGGGTCGAGGAGCGCTGGGTCGGCGGCCTGCCCGACGGCCCGGAGATCGACCTGAACCGGGCGATCACCGCGGTCACGGACATCGCCGCTGGCCAGCAGCCGAAGGAGGACTTCTACCGCCGCTTCGTGCGCATGCCGCACCCGGTCTGCATCATGACGGCGGTGGACCTGTCGGGCTCCACGGCGGGCAACGTGCTCCGACTGGAGCAGGAGGCCCTGGTGCTCTTCGCCGAAGGCCTGCGCACCCTGGGCATGCCCCACAGCTTCTACGGCTTCAACGGCAGCCACCCCAAGGAGTGCTACCTCTACCGGCTCAAGGGCTTCGAAGACCGCTACGACGAGGCGGTCTACAAGCGCCTGGGCAACCTGCGTGCGACAGGCGGCTCACGGCTGGGCGCCTTCATCCGCCACGCCAGCTGGATCCTGGAGGGCCAGCCCCAGCCTCGCCGGGTGCTGATGCTGCTCAGCGACGGCAGGCCCGAAGGCCGCGGAGACTACCGGGGCCCCTACGGCGTCAAGGACACGGCGATGGCGGTCCAGGAGGCCGCCCGCGCCGGCATCCACGTGCACTGCATCTCGATGGATCCCGACGAGGACGCGCGGGAGTACCTGACCGAGATCTTCGGGCCCAACCGCTACCTGCTCCTGCGGGACGTGGAGAGCCTGCCGCTGCGGCTGCCCGAGGTGTTCCGGGATCTGGTGCTGTAGGCGCGGCTGCGCCGCGCGGCGAACTCCTCTTGTCCCACGCTGACCACCGCCCACCGAGGGTGAAACCCGGGACACCTCCCCGGGTGCCGCTCGGTGGTGTCGGAGGTGAGCGATGGCAGACGAGAGCGCGTCTCGACGCACGTACACGGAGCAGGCGAATGCGACTTCGGCTCCGACGGACACCTGCAGTGGGTCGGGTCCTGGTGGTGCCCGGCGACCTGCGCGGCGAGTACACCGCTACGGCGGCATCGGAGGTGCAGCCGCCAGGCGGGGCGAGGGCAAGCGAGTGTCCACGAGCTTCTGAGACAGGGGACTAGGGACTGGCGGGCGGCTCGCCGCTCGGCGCGGGCGGAGCGGCCGCGGCGACCACGGAGAACCCGACCTTCACCTGGTCGTCGATGGACTCGTGGGCGCACTCGGTCTCGAGTGCCTCGGTCTCCTGCTCCAGGCCGAAGCCCCGGAGGCTCAGCACCACCTGCTCGGTGGTCTTCACGGTCCAGGACTCCTCGGCGGTGCGGGTGATCGCGACCGGGACCTGGATGGGCTGGCTGATCCCCGCCAGGGTGATCTGACCGGCAAGGGCGCCGTTGCCGCTCTGGCCGACCGGGATGCCGTCCGCGGGCAGGCCGCTGACACCGGTCAGCTCGAAGGCCGCGGTGGGCGCGGTGGCGACCCCGAGCAGGGTGTTCTTGATCCGCGTGTCCCGGAGCTCGAGCTTGCTGTCATAGGAGGTCAGGGCGATCTCCACCTTGCCCGAAGCCCCGGACCAGGCGTCGCGGTCCCGCAGCGCCAGCTCGCCGTCCGACAGGGTCAGGGTGCCGGTGACGGGGGCCGAGCCATTCTTGATGGCGACCACCTCGAGGGTCCCGCTGACCTTGACCTGGGCCGGCACCCCCGAGGTGACCTCGAGGGGCGTCGGCGGCGGGGTGGGCTTGTCGAGCTCGGTGTTGTTGTCACAGGCGACCAGCGCGAACAGCAGCAGCGCAGACATCGGGGACCTCCAGATGGCGCGGTCCCTATCGGGTCAGCCGCCGGTAGATCAACGGCAGCCGATCCGGCAGGCGGTCGACCCGGTCGATGACCACGAAGCCGACCTCGCCGTACATGTCCTCCAGGTAGTCCTGGCCGCGGGGGTCGACCGTGATGCAGAAGCTGTGCACCCCCATGGCCCGCGCCTCCTGGAGCGCCACCCGGGTGTCCTCCTGGGCGTAGCGGTCGTAGTAGTGGTCGCAGCCGCAGTCCAGGGGCTTGCCGTCGCTCAGCAGGATGAGCAGGCGCACCCGCGCGGGGTGATCCCGCAGGCGCTGGGCGGCGTGCCGGATCGCCGCGCCGTCCCGGTTCTCCATCTTCCAGGACATGCGCCCGATGCGCTCGCGGACCCGGTCGTCCCAGGGGTCGTCGAAGTCCTTGGCCACGTAGAAGGCGACGTGGGAGCGGCCGTAGCCGCTGAAGCCGTAGATGGCGCAGGCATCGCCGAGGGCGTCGATGGCCTCGGAGATCAGCACCAGGGCCTGCTTCTCCACCTCGATGATGCGCTGGCCCGCCTCGCTGGCCACCTCGTTGGTGGACGAGGACATGTCGAGCAGGAAGGCCACCGCCACGTCGCGGCGGTTGCGCAGGTGCCGGCCGTAGAGCCGGTCGTTGGGGCTGCCGCCGGCCCGTCGCGTGACCCGCGCGTCGACCACCCGGTCCAGGTCGAGGAAGTCCCCGTCGACGAGCCCGCGCTGGCGCTCCAGGGCCTGGGGCCGCAGGGCCTCGAAGCGCTTGCGCAGCCAGTGGATGGTCGCGCCGTGTTCCTCGAAGACCCGGTCGACGAAGTCCCGGCTGCCGGCCTCCAGGCGGTGCTCCTTCAGCCGCACCCAGTCGGGCTTGTAGTCCTGGATCTCGTAGTCCCACTCCGGCAGCAGGATGGTCCTCGCCTCGGGGTCGAGGTCCGGGTCCTGGGCTTGTCCCCCCGGGGTGCGCACGGTGGAGCCGTGGGCCTCGTCGGCGTCCCCAACCTCCTCCACGAAGCCGCCGTCGGGCGCCTCCATGCGCTCCAGGAAGGCGGCCATCTCCTCGTAGCTGGAGCCGTCCATCATCTCGCCGCGCAGGGCCCGGCGGATCTCCGCCAGGGTGGCCTCGATGCCCTCCTCCTCCATCGCGTCCCGCAGCTCGCGGGCGGCCTCGTCCTGGGCCCGGGCGTCGCCGTCCAGGGCCTCCGGGCGCGCCTCGGTCTTTGAGTCGAAGTCCGCGAGCCCGCCGTAGTCGGGCAGGTCGGCGGCGTCAGTCCGCTGCCCGGCCTCGTCCTCGACCTTGCGGAAGAGCGCGTCGGCCAGGCCATAGAGCCCGGGCAGGGCCCGGGCGACGTCACCGACGCCGTGGTGCTCGGTGCTCACCGCCTGGACGGCGGCCCACGCCTGCTCGATCGCCTCGGCCACCGCCTCGGGCACGCCGCGGACCTGCTCCGCGCCCCAGCTGCGGCGCAGCAGGCCTTCGAGCAGCTGCTCCACCGGCGCCAGCTCCCCGAGGTCCGGCCGATCTTCGAGCTCGTCGGGGCGGAGGACTCCGAGGTCTCGGCCGATGCCCGGGTACTCGCCCACGACCAGTCGCTCCACGCGGGTGTCCTCGGCGATGCGGAACAGATCCCGGGCCAGGGTGCGGTTGCCGAAGGAGCGGAAGAGCTGCTCCAGGTCCGACTCGCCCTCCAGCCGCTCGACCCAGGGGCCCGGGAGCCGGCGGAGATCGAGGTCGAAGGTCCCGAATTCGAGGTACCCGGCGGTCCGCGCGGTCGCGACCCGGTAGACCAGGAAGTCCCGGTCGTCGCCGTAGGTCTGCACGGACTCGGGCAGGTAGATGTGCCGGCCGTCGGTGAAGGCCGAGCCGGTGTCCGCCCCGGCCGGCAGGACCCGCACGTCCTCGCCGCAGTGGGCTCGGGCGTAGAGGGCCAGGATGCGCGCCACCGACTCCAGCTTGAGCCCGCTGGCCAGCCGCTCCAGCTCGGCCCGGCCCTGCTCGCTCTCCCGGAGCAGGAAGGTCTCGCCGACGCGTCGGCCCTGCTCGTGCAGGCCGAGGCCCGTGCGCAGGAAGTCGCGCAGGGCCCGGGGAGACAGCTGGGCCATGAGCTCCGGCAGGGTGCGGACCACCACAGGCAGGGCCTCCGGGCGCTGCTCGAGCACCAGGGAGAGCAGGTCGAGGTAGTCCAGGCGCGCGTTGGGGGCGACCCGGGCGACGTGGTCCGGGACGGTCACCGCCACGGTGCGTGCCAGCCCGGCGCGCCCCTCGGCGGCCTTCAGGACCAGGCGCGTGTAGCGGGCCTCCAGGGCGGGGCCGAGGGCCTCGCCGACGGCGCTGGCGTACCGCAACCAGGGGCGCACGGCGGTCCGATCGAGCTGGGCCAGGCGTGCCGCCGGCCCCAGGCGACCGGCCAGCGCGGCGGCACCGCGGGCAAGGCGCTCCCTGCGGCGGGAGCCGTCAGCCATCCGGCGGGTCCTGGATGGCCTTGAAGATGCCAGTGGGCGCTTCTTGCTGGCGCAGGTCGGCGACCCGGTCTCGCAGGCGTGCACTCGGGTCCTGCTCCGCGAGCTGGAGCAGGCCGTCGACCCAGCCCCCGCGGGCCTCGCCCAGGGCGTCGATGGCGGCCTCCCGCACGGCCTCGGAGAACAGGAGCTTGCGGCGGAACACCGGGCGAGCCGTGAAGACCCGCCGCAGGAAGGGCTCGCTGCGCTCGCCGAGCACCGCCACCAGGGTCGTCACGCTGGCCCGGGTGGCGTGGGGGCTGAGGGAGCCCCCGGTGAACAGGTTCTCCAGGCCCTTGAACGTGCCCTTCTGATCGTGCTCCAGCAGTGCCGGCAGCAGGCTCTTGAAGGCCTCGGCCGACGCGAGCCGCCCGCCCATCAGGCTGCTGCCGAGCAGCTGCAGGGTCTCCCTGGACCCGCTGCCCATCAGGCCCAGGGCGATCTCGGACAGCACCCGGGGGTCCTGTTCCTCCTGCAGCCGCTCCTGGAGGCGCGCCTGCATCCCGGGGGTGCCTACGTTGCCCAGCACGAGCACCACGTTCCGCACCAGGGTCCAGGGCGCCTGGGTGCCGGAGTCCAGCACCGCGTCGAGGGGGGCCAGGACAGCGTCGGCATCGTCGCCGTGGGCCCGGGCCATGCGGCCCACCACGGTGAGCAGGTCGACCAGGTCCAGGCGCACGGCCTTCTCCGGGGCGTCCCGGAGCTCCTCGAGCAGGCGTGGGACCGAGCGTGCGCCGAGCAGGTACAGGACCTCCTCGGTCTCCGGGTCCCCGCCCGGGGTCTCCTTGAGCTGCTGGAGCAGGGCTCGCAGCACCGCGGAGCGACCGACGCGGCGCAGGCCGATGTCGGCACGCTGGCGCAGCGACCAGGTGCGCTGCTCGTCGGCCACGAGCCGGTCCAGGATCTGCACGGCCCGGAGCGCCTCCCGCCGCTGCCCGGCCTGGAGGAGCCAGGGCACGTGGGCCTCCAGGACCTCGATGGCCGGGCCCTCGCCCACGCCGGTGGCGCCGCCGTAGATGGTGTTGCCGAGCTTGCCCACCACTTCGAGGGCCAGGCCCGGGCACCCCTCCAGGGCCGCGACGAGACCGCGCCGCAGCCGACCGGCGGTGCTCTCCTCGGGCCAGCTGCGGCCGAGCAGATCCACCAGGTCCGGCGCCCGGAGCGCCAGCAGCCTGGCTACCGCAACCGCCTCCACCGCGCCGTAGACGTGGCGCAGCTCGTGGCCAGGGAGCTGTCGGGTGAGCGCGTCGGCCAGGGCCGCCACCGGGTCTCCCCCCGCCAGGAGCGAGGACAACAGACCCTCCGAGCCGAAGGGTCCGGTCAGCAGCGCCCCGGCCGCCTCCCGCAGCTGGGCCTCGCCCGTGTCCGGGTGGAACCGCCGCTCGCCGGTGAGGGTGTCCTCCTCCTCGAAGCCCGGTGGGGCGTCGACGGCGAACAACCGATCCGGGTCGGGCGGTGCTGTCGCGGCCGCACGGTCGGTGGGCTCCTCGCCGGGGGCCGGGGCGTCGAGCGCCGGGTTGAGGGCCAGGGGCCCCTGGACCTCGGGCCGGCGCCCGCTCTCCAGGGCCTGGCGGCAGGCGTCGGCCTCGGTGGCCGAGAGCCAACCGAACACGTCGAGCAGGTCGTCGGCCAGCAGCACCCCGCCGACCCAGACGGTCTGCACCCCCCGCTCCCGCAGCCACGCCGAGAGCTCCACGCTCTCCTTGAGCTCGGGCACGGCCTTGTCGATGGTGCTCTCGTTGACCGCCAGCAGGTAGCTGCGGGCGTCGATGAGCAGGTCGCCGTGGGCCCGGTGAGCGTCGCAGAGGTGCCCGATGAGCCGATCCGCCTGCTCGAGCAGCACCGGGTGCTCCTGGGGGTACATGCGCAGGCTGTTCACGAACACCCGCAGCACCCGGACCAGGTGGATGAGATCCCGCTGGGGGGCCCGGGTCAGGGACTGCCGGTCGACGTGCATGCCGGGGCTCCGGGCCTCAGAAGAAGTCTGCCACGACCTCTCGGATCGATCGCTGGAGGTCGATCTCGTCTGTCAGGGTGCGTGCGAAGGCGGCGTCGCAGGCCCGCCGTGCCGGCACGCCACGAGCCATGAGCTTGCCAGCGTAGATCAACAGGCGGGTGCTGACGCCCTCTTCCAGGCCGCGCTCGGTGAGGTTGCGCACCTTCTCGGCCACCTTGACCAGCCGGGCCGCCACGTCGTCGTCGACCCCGGCCTCGGAGGAGACGATGCGCCGCTCGGCGTCTGGGGGCGGGTAGCGGAACGCGAGGGACACGAAGCGCTGCCGGGTGGACTGCTTCATCTCCTTGAGCACCGACTGGTAGCCCGGGTTGTAGCTGACCACGAGCATGAACTCCGGGGGCGCCCTCAGGACCTGGCCGAGCTTGTCGACCGGCAGCTGGCGGCGGTGATCGGTGAGCGGGTGGACCACCACCATCGTGTCGTTGCGGGCCTCGACGACCTCGTCCAGGTAGAGCACGGCGCCGTGCCGCACGGCGGCTGTGGCCGGCCCGTCGCACCAGACCGTCTCGTCCCCCAGGATCAGGAACCGCCCCAGCAGGTCCGACGCTGTCAGGTCCTCGTGGCAGGCGACGGTGATGAGCGGCAGCCCGAGCTTGTGGGCCATGTGCTCCACGAACCGGGTCTTGCCGCAGCCGGTGGGGCCCTTGAGGATGACCGGGAGCCCCGCGGCGTGGGCGGTCTCGAACAGCGAGACCTCGTCGCCGACCGGCTCGTAGTAGGGCGCCGCGGACACCAGGAAGTCGTCCCGCGGCGGGGTGATGGAGCGCATCGGGAGAGGGGGTGGGTGGGTGTCTACGGGTTCGTGATGACGAGGTTGTCGTAGTACACCCCGCCGGCGTTGTCATAGGTGTACAGGCCCACGCTGTCGAGGCCGATGGGCCCGGCCCCGCTCAGGGTGGTCGAGACCACCTCGATCCCGTCCCACCAGATGCTCACGTCCTCGAAGTCGACGCTCACAGCCAGGGTCGCCCAGCCAGAGCTGCCGATGGTCACGCTCGTGCTGCCGTCGTCCCAGGCCAGCTCGGTGCTGGTTCCAGCCACGACCTCGTCCAGGGCGACCTCGCCCCCGGTGCCGTAGTAGTCGGTCGGATCCGACCAGCGGGCGAAGTAGTAGTTGTCGGCATCGAGCATGCCGAAGACGATGCCGCTGTCGTTGTTGGCGGAGGTCGAGTTGTAGACATCGACGGTCAGGGTCCAGGTGTCCAGCTCGCCGAGGTCCGGGCTGAAGGCGATGGAGAGCGCGGCGTTGGACCCCTCGTAGAGCTGGCCACTGCTGATCGCCCAGTTGGGCGCGTTGCCGCCACCCAGGTCCACGTAGGTCCAGTCTCCCCAGCCGCTGTCGAAGTCCATCGTGTAGACCTCGGGATCCTCGCAGTTCACCAGGCCGTCGCCGTCGGAGTCGACGAGCCCGGCCAGCGGGTCGCCGTCGCAATTCCGGTCGATCCCATCGCAGACCTCCTCGGCGTCGGGGTGCACGGTGGCGTCGGTGTCGTCGCAGTCGCTGGCGTCGTCCGTGAAGCCGCTGGGCGCGTCGCAGGCCGTCGTGGAGACCGCGGGGTCGCCGAAGCCGTCCCCGTCGCTGTCCGCGTACCAGGTGTCGCCGCCAGAGCGGCTGCTGTCGTCGTCGTCGGTGTCCCCGTCGCAGTCGTCGTCGACGCCGTTGCAGATCTCCGTCGCGGCCGGGTTCACGGCGCCGTCGGTGTCGTCGCAGTCGGTGTCGTCGGCGGTGTACCCGCTGGGCGCCTCGCAGCTGGTCGTGGTCCAGCTGGAGGTCCCGTAGCCGTCGCCGTCGACGTCGATGTTCCAGACCGTGTCGGGGCTCACGCTGGCGTCGGTGTCGTCGCAGTCGTCGGCGTTGTCGACGGTGCCGCTCGGGGCCGAGCAGGACTCGCTGGTGGCGTCGGGGTCGCCGTACCCGTCGCCGTCGCTGTCGGCGTACCAGGTCGCCGGGTCGCTGGCGCCCACGTCGGTCGAGCCGTCGCAGTCGTTGTCCAGGCCGTCGCAGACCTCGGTCCCGGCCGGGCTCGCCTCGCTGTGGGCGTCGTCGCAGTCCAGGCTGTTGTCGACGTACCCGCTGGGGGCCTCGCAGGCGTCCACGAAGAACGCGGTGTTGCCGAACCCGTCGCCGTCGTAGTCCAGGTACCAGGTGGTGGCGTCGACCACGTCCGGGTCGTCGTCGTCGACGAGGGTGTCGCAGTCGTTGTCGGTCCCGTCGCAGAGCTCGGGGGCACCCGGGTAGGCGGTGGCGTCTGCGTCGTCGCAGTCGGTGTCGTCGGCGACGGTGTCGCTGGGCTGGGAACAGTGGTCGGCGGCGGTGGCCGGGTCGCCGTGGCCGTCGCCGTCGAGGTCGTCGTAGTACGTGGCCTGGTCGGACACGTCGGGGTCGTCGTCGTCGACGAGGCCGTCGCAGTCCTCGTCGTCGCCGTCGCAGACCTCGGTGGCGCCGGGACTGACTGCGGCGTCGGTGTCGTCGCAGTCGGTGCTGTCGGCGACCAGGGCGCTGGAGCCTTCGCAGCTCAGGGTGGGGGCGTCGGGATCGCCGTAGCCGTCGCCGTCGGTGTCGGCGTACCAGGTGCCGGCGTCGTCGGCGTTCTCGTCCACGGTGCCGTCGCAGTCGTTGTCGTCCCCGTCGCAGGACTCGTTGGCGCCCGGGTAGGTCAGAGGCTCGGAGTCGTCGCAGTCGTCGCTGCTGGCGGCGAAGTCGTCGGGCTGCGAGCAGCCTTCGACGGAGAAGCTGGGGGCGCCGTGGCCGTCGCCGTCGGTGTCGATGTACCAGGTGGAGAGGCCCTCGACGGAGTCGTCGTCGGCGTCGGTGAGGCCGTCGCAGTCGTCGTCGAGGTCGTTGCAGACCTCGGTGGCGTCGGGGTTGACGGCGGGGTCGGTGTCGTCGCAGTCACCGGGGTCGGGTCCGTGGCTCGCCGGGGCGTCACAAGAGGTGACGGCGCTGGCCTCGTCGCCCCAGCCGTCGAGGTCCAGGTCGGCGTACCAGGTGCTGGCGTCGAGGACGCCGGGGTCGTCGTCGTCGACGAGCAGGTCGCAGTCGTCGTCGTAGCCGTTGCAGACCTCGTCGGCGGCGAGGTTGACGGTGGCGTTGGTGTCGTCGCAGTCGGTGGCGTCCGCGACGTAGTCGGTGGCGCCGTCGCAGGAGCGGGTCTCGGTGTCGGGGTCGCCGAAGCCGTCGCCGTCGGCGTCGGCGTAGAAGAGGTCGCCGACGGCGTTGTCGCTCTCGCCGTCGCAGTCATCATCGACGCCGTTGCACACCTCGACCTCATCGGGGTTCACGCTCGCGTCGGTGTCGTCGCAGTCGGTGGCGATGCCGTGGCCGTCGCCGTCGAGGTCGTCGTCGAGGGTCTCGGGGTCGCAGTCGTCGTCGAGGCCGTTGTAGGGGGTCTCTTCGTTCGC
>CAYFPX010000235.1:0-12034 GCA_964344945.1 uncultured Enterobacterales bacterium | reverse complement strand
CTCGCCGGCCTTGGCGTGGCGGAAGAACACCGGGTCGCCCAGGCCCAGAGCCAGGTCCCTGGGCACCCTGAGCGGGGTCTGGACCTCGCCGGCGCCCTCCATGGCCAGCAGGGACAGGCCGTGAGGCAGCCAGGGCACCGGCAGCCTGTCCGGGCCCGCCGCGCCGCTCGCGACGTACCCGCCCCCGTGGCAGGTGACGTGGCGCTTGTCCGGGCGGCGCACGATCTGCAGGGCAAACCCGATGGCTGGCGCGAGCTGCAGGCCGTGGAAGTAGTCGAAGAGGTGGGAGTCCACGAAGCCGCTGCCGGCGGTCACCTCGGTCAGGTGGGCTTCCTGGCTGGTCAGGGCCACGCTGCCGGTGCCGCCGCCGTTGAAGAGGTCGTAGCCGATGCCACGGGCCCGCAGGCCCGCCGCGATGCGGGCGCGGGTCTCCACCACGTGGGGGTGGGCCTTGCGCTTCATGAAGCGGGTGGCGGCGTTCATGAGTCCGCTGACGAAGGGCGAGGCGTCCTGGACCCCAGCGATGTGCGACTCGTACCCCATCACCCCCTGGAGGCGGAGGTGGGGGTGGCGGTCGATGTCTTCGCACAGCGCGAGCACGGTCTCTGGGGTGCGGAGGGGTGAGCGGCGGGCCCCCACGTGCACCAGGGTGCCCAGGGGCCGATAGCTGGTGTCCACCTCGACCACGCAGGGGATCACGCTGTCCGCGGCCTCGGCGGCCGCTCCGAGCAGGGCCAGGTGGGGCTCGCTGTCGACCACGATGCCGGCGGTGGCGTCCCCCTGGTTGGCCACCGCGAGGGCGTGGGCATCGGCCCGCTGACCGGTGGGGTAGGCCACGAAGAGGTCGTCGAAGCCCTGGGAGACGAGCCAGGCGGCCTCCCGGACGGAGAAGCACATCACGCCGCACATGGCGTCGCCGCCCTGGGCGAGCAGGTGCTTCATCAGCGCTGCGCAGCGCAGGGACTTGCTGGCCATGCGCAGGGTCTTGCCGCTGTCCCGGACCGGCGCGAGCAGGGTCTCCAGGTTGCGGTCGACGGCGTCGAGATCGACGAAGGCGCAGGGCATGACCTCGCCTTCGAGCACGGAGCGGTAGTGGCTGTAGGTGGACATCAGCGGAGGAGACTCTCCAGGGCCTCGCGCACGGTGCGCACCCGCACGAGCTCCAGCCCCGCGGGGGGCTCGACCTCTGCGCTGGCGGGCAGCACGACCCGTCGGAAGCCGTGCTGGGCGGCTTCCTTCAGGCGCTGGGCCGGGTGGCCGACCGCGCGGACCTCGCCGACCAGGCCGACCTCGCCGAAGGCCAGGGCGTGGGGATCCAGGGGGCGGTCCCTGAAGCTGCTGGCGATCGCGGTGACCAGGGCCAGGTCGATGGCGGGCTCGTTGAGGCGCAGGCCGCCGGCGGCGCTCACGAACACGTCCCGCTCGCTCAGGGGGATGCCCAGCTTGCCCAGGACGGCCAACAGCATCATCAGGCGGCCACGGTCCAGGCCGACGGCGGTGCGGGCGGGGCTGCCCCGACCGGGTGGGCCGACCAGGGCCTGGACCTCGGCCAGGACCGGGCGGCTGCCCTCCATGGCGGCGACCACGGCGGTGCCCGCCGCGGTGGGCACCCGCTCGCTCAGCAGGCGGGCCGAGGCGTCGGGCACCTCCACCAGGCCTTCGTCGCGCATCTCGAACAGGCCGGTCTCGCCGGTGGGTCCGAAGCGGTTCTTCACGGCGCGGAGCATGCGCAGGGAGCTGCGCCCGTCGCCCTCGAAGTAGACGACCGTGTCGACCAGGTGCTCGAGCAGCCGTGGCCCGGCGAGACCGCCCTCCTTGGTGACGTGGCCGATCAGGAAGGTGGCGATGCCCTCGCCCTTGGCCAGGGCCATGGCCTGGCTCGCGACCTGGCGGACCTGGCTCACCGCGCCGGGCACGCCCTGGAGCCCCGGGTCCTGCAGGGTCTGGACGGAGTCGATCACCAGGACCGAGGGCCGGTGCCGCCGCACGGCTTCGACCACCGCCGGCAGGTCGGTCTCCGCCAGGAGCGACAGGCCGTCGCCGCTCAGGCCGAGGCGGTCGGCCCGCAGGCGCACCTGGGCTGCGGACTCCTCGCCGGTGACGTACAGGGCGGTCAGGCCCCGGCGGCCCAGGGCGTCGAGCGCCATGAGCAGCAGGGTGGACTTGCCCACCCCCGGGTCGCCGCCGAGCAGGACCAGGGAGCCGGTCACCAGCCCGCCGCCGAGGATCCGGTCCAGCTCGCCGATGCCGACCCGCAGGCGGACCTCGCCGCCGCCGCGCACGTTCACCTCCTGCAGAGGGGTGGGCTCGACCCGGCGCACCTTGCCAACCGTGGCCTTGGCGGTGCCCGGGGACTCCTCCTGCAGGGAATTCCAGGCGCTGCAGCCGGGGCAGCGGCCGGCCCAGCGAGGCTCGGCGTGGCCGCAGCTGGTGCAGCGGAAGCGGGTCCTGGGGCGTGCCATGGGCGGGACACGTACGCCCGCCGGAAGACCACGGCAACCAGGGGTGTGCCAGAACCTGTCCGGGCCTTCCGAAGTACCCTTGCCCGGCGCGGGAGGTCGGACATGCGGTTGGTGATCACGGCGATGGTGGGCGTGCTGTTGGGGGTCGTGGCGGGTCGCTACGGACCGGCCGAGGAGGTCGCGAAGCTCGAGGCCCGGCTGGCCGAGGCCGAGGCCCGGGAGTGCGAGGCCACGAACCTGGGCCGGGACCTGGCCGCGCTGATGGGCGGGGGCATGGGCGGCGGCAAGCGCCACACCCCGGCGCCGTCGAAGTCGGAGCTCCACCCGGAAGAGCTCGAGCAGGCCCTCGCCGAGGCCGAGGAGGAGGCCGAGCAGGTCCGGGAGGAGATGACAGGCGAGCTCCGCCAGGAGCTGGCCGACGACAAGGAGCTCGACGCCGCTCGGGCCGCCCTGGCCCTGCGCAAGAGCCAGGCCCGGGCCGCGCTGATCGAGGACGCCGACCCCAGCGACGAGCAGCTCGCGGACATCGACACCGCGGTGGACGACATGAACGCGTCGCTGGAGGTGCTCGCCGAGGACCTGGTGGCGATGTTCGAGGAGGGCGGGGAGCCGGGCCGCCGAGACGCGATGGTCTTCGCCGCCGAAGCCCTCGACACGATGATCGCCGCCGAGGACCGGATCTGGGACGCCCTGGACGCCGACCAGCGCGACGCCGTGGACGACGGCGCGGTGGACCCCTTCAGCTATGTCGACGAGGGCATCGTGGACGTGCTCGCCGAGCTGGGGGAGGGCGGTCCTTGAGCGTGTCCCGCCCGGATCCGAGCCCGCTGCAGTCCCTGGGCGACACCCTGCTGGTGGCCCGCTTCCACTTCGCCCGGGCGGTGCGGACCCGGAGCGCACTCAACCTCTGCGCCCTGTTCACCCTCTGCGCCACCGGCTCCGCCATCGGATTTCGCCAGATCCTCAAGGCCATGGAGGACATGGCCAGCAAGACCCTCGGCGTGCCCCGCACCGACACCCCGGGCGCGATGTTCGACACCCTGCGCATGCAGGGGGACCTGGAGTCGATGCTCGAGGCCATGATGGGCAACGTCGAGCTGGTCGAGTGGGCGCTGTCCACCCCCTACATGACCGTGACCTGGGCCTGGAGCGGGCTGGGCCTCATCCCCTTCCTGGCGGCGGCGGTGGGCGCCGATGCCGTGAGCCCGGACCTGGCGGGCCGCACCATCCGCTACGAGGCCCTGCGGACCGGGCGCCTGGAGATCGTCGGCGGCCGCTTCCTCGGGCTCGCGGTGCTGGTGCTCATCGCCATCGCCCTGAGCATCTCGGCCCCCTGGTGCGTGGCGGTCTTCTGGATGGCCGAGCAGCCGCCCCTGCTGCAGCTCACGACCCTGGTGGCCTTCATCCCCCGGCTCTGGGTCTGGTCCCTGCCCTTCGTGGCCCTGGGCCTGAGCTGCTCCTGCATGGTGACCAACGTGAACTGGGCCCGGCTCTTCTCGGCGGTGACCGTGGTGGGGACCTGGATCGGCTGGCGCCTGGCCGACCACTACGGCGAGGGCCACACCTGGGGGGACCTGGTGATCCTGCTGCTGCCCCAGGGCTGGATCCAGGCCCTCTGGGGCGCCGGCCTGGGCTGGGCCACCGCCGGGGTCGTGCTGGCGGCGATCGGGGTCTGCTACGCGGTGCCGGGCCACGCCCTGCTCGCCCGGAGAGACCTGTGACGGCCCCCGCCCTGGTGCTGGCCGACCTGCGCAAGCGCTACTCCCGCTCGGGCCCCTGGGCCCTGGACGGCCTGAGCTGCAGCTTTCCCCGCGGGGCCATCAGCGGGCTGGTGGGGCCCAACGGCGCCGGCAAGACCACGCTCTTCTCCGCGGTCGCCGGCTACCTGCAGCTCCAGGGCGGCGCGGTGGACATCCTGGGCGAGGGGCCCTTCGACCCCTTCCGGCTCAAGGGGCGGCTGGGCATGCTGCCCCAGGACGCGACCCTCGATCTGCGGCTCACCCCGCGTATCTTCCTGCGCGGCATGGGGCGCCTGCAGGGCATGAGCACCGCCGAGAGCGAGGCCGCCGCGGACCGTGCGGTGGGCGACGTGAACCTCATGGAGCGGGCCGACGACCGGGTCGGGGCCCTGTCCCACGGCATGCGGCGGCGGCTGGCGGTCGCCTCGGCCCTGCTGGGGGAGCCCGAGCTGGTGGTGCTCGACGAGCCGACCGCGGGCCTGGACCCCAAGGAGGCCAGCAGCCTGCGGGACATCCTGCTGGGCCTGCGGGGCGGGTCGAGCCTGATCGTGTCCAGCCACAACCTCGTCGAGCTGGAGCGGATCTGTGATCACGTGGTGCTCATCGAGGCCGGGCGCTGCCTGGGCCAGGGCACCATCGCCGAGCTGACCAGCAAGGGGGTCGAGGAGAGCTGGACCCTCGGTCCAGGCGAGGTGCCGCTGGACGCGCTGCGGGCGGCGCTGCCGTCTCACACCTTCGAGCTGCACGACGGCACCCTGGTCCACCGGGCGCCCACCGAGCGCGACCTGGACTCGGGCTCGATCCGGATCGCCGGCCAGCTGGCCGCGGCGAGCATCCCGATCCGGGGCGTGCGTCGCGGCCGAAGCCTCGAGGACAGCTACCTGGAGCGCACCCGATGAGGGTCCTGCGCTGGGGCCGCTCGGCCTACGAGACCCACGCCGACCTGGCCACGGAGGCGGCGGCGCTGGAGGCCCTGGACTGCCAGGTCCTGGCCCACGAAGGCGCTGCGCCGCCCCTGTCCGGCGTGCAGATCCTGGTGGTCACCAGCCGGAAGCAGGTCACCGCCGAGGTCCTGGGCACCCCGGGCCTCCAGCTGGTCATCACCACCACCTCGGGCCACGACCACATCGACCTCGCCGCCGCCGAGACCGCCGGGGTCGCGGTCGCCCGCTGCCCCCTGGCCCGCCGGGACGCGGTGGTGGACACGTCGCTGGCCATGGGCCTGTCGCTGCTGCGGGACCTGCCGGCGCTGCACGACCGCGCCCGGGCCGGGGTCTGGGCCCGGGGCGAGCTGCCCGGTCGGCCCCTGGGCCTGGTGCGGGGCCTGAGCGTGGGGCTCATCGGCTACGGCGTGATCGGCCGCCGGGCCACCGAGGCCTGGCGCAACCTGGGGGCGAAGGTGCGCTGGCACGACCCGGCCGTGGCCGGCTCGCTGTCACTCCCCGACCTGTTCGAGCTCTCCCGGGTCGTCAGCCTGCACTGCAGCCTGACCCCGTCGAGCGAGCGGGTCCTCGACGCCGGGGCCTTCGCCCAGATGCCACCCGGCACGGTCGTGATCAACACGGCTCGCGGGCGCTGTGTCGACCTCGAGGCTCTCTTGGCGGCCGGGCACCTGGGCGGGGTCGGTCTCGACGTCTTCCCCGAGGAGCCCTGCCCGCGGCTCGCCGAGCTGGCTGCGCGGCCCGACTCGATCCTCACCCCCCACGCCGCCGGCTACCACGCCGGCCTCGGCGCCGCGGTCAGCCAGGAGGTCGAGGCGACCGTCCGGGCCTGGCTGGACGACGCGCCGCTGGCCCACCGTGTGACCCTCCCCGACGACCCGGCATCCTGACCCCATGCTGGCCCGGTTGCTGCTCGCCTGGGAGGTGCTGCCGGGGAGGTGCGCGCTGGCCCCGGAGATGGCGATGCTCGACTGCGTGAGCGTTGGCCCATCTCACTCAACGGCGTCGACCAGCTCTCCGACCGGGTCGAGCACGGTCTGGGCGATCCGGGCTGCCCGGCGGTGGCGCCGGCTGTCGAGCCAGTGCCAGGCCCGGTAGCGGGCCTCGCCCAGCAGCCACCCGCCCACTGGGGTGAAGGCCAGGTCCCAGGCCGAGGGGGTCTCGTTCCAGCCCTCGACCGCGTACTCCCACAGGGTGGAGTGCACGACGCCGACGACGGCGGCGGCCCCTGGGCCGAAGCCCTCCCGGCGCATGCGCACGTGGATCTCGGAGCCCTGGAGGGCGTGCCCCATCACGTTGGTGGTCCAGGCGTCGCCGTCGGCCTGGAGCCAGCCCAGGGCACCGCCGCCGCCCATGCCCTCGGGGTCCCAGGCCGGGGCCCGGGTGAAGTTGCTCGTGAACTTGGTCCAGGACGGGGTGAGCGAGTTGCCGTGGTCCTGCCAGTTGGGGGGCTGGCTCGCGAGCAGGACCCCGTACTGGAGGCCCCACTGGGCCGCGCCGAGGGCGCCGGCCCGGGCCAGGCGGACGGGCTCGGGGTCCGGGGGCGTCCAGGTCAGGTCGAGCTCTGCCAGCGGCTCGGCAGCAGCGAGGGCGAGGGTCCAGGCGAGCAGGGTCATGGTCGGGGGACGGTGCACGGGGCATGCCACCACCGGGAGGCGCTTGTTCAGGGGATCTTCGGCCCCAGAAGTCCGTGAGGTGCGTCGATCGGGTGGCAGTGCGTGGGCAGCGCGCTTCGCACCTGGAGGGTCTCAGTCCTTCCTTGACCCGGCAAGACCTGTCGCGGGACACTCTTGACGTTGCAAGGGCCTCCTTGCGAGGTCCTGGAGGAGAGGCATGGATCGTCCCGCTGCGCTGGAGACCGAGCTCCTCGTCTCGCCAGGCCCTCGCAGCCTGGACCTGGGACTGCTCGTCGGAGTGGTCCTGCTCTTCGTGCTGCTGGAGGGCTTCGGCCGCTGGCTGATCTGATCAGCTGAGCGCAGCCCGCAGCCGCGCCACCTCGCCCACGGCGAGCCCCCGCTCTACGCCCAGCTCTCGCACCGTGTCCAGGTGCTGGCGGGTCTGGTCGCCGACCTTGGTGAAGTGGTAGGCCATGTAGGTCTCGAGGTCGAAGGGCACCACCCTGGGCGCGAGGGCCAGGGCGATGCGCAGGGACCAGGGCCGGATCAGCCCGCCCAACCAGGGCGTGGCGGTGTCGTGCCAGCTGGCTGCGACCGCCAGGGACTCCCGGGCCGCGCCGGTGGTGAGCGCCAGGGTCTCGCGGTCTCGGCGGAAGCCAGCGAAGGACCACTTCGCCGCCTCGAGGCCCGCGATCGCGGCCAGCAGGAAGGCGCTCCCGAAGGCCGAGGCCCGGGCCACGTCGCCCTTGTACCGGGCGGGGCAGCGGCCGGACCGAAGGGCGGCCACCGCGGCACGGGCGGGGGCCTCGGCGCCCCCGAACAGGCTCGGCGAGCCGGGCGGCAGGTACACCGCGATGCCCGGCGGGTCCCGGGTCTCCGTGGCCAGCGGCGACTGCCAGGAGATGAACCCGATCATGCCCTGGACGCGCCGGTCCGCGGGCACGAGCTCGCCCAGCTGGTTGGCGTCGGTCAGTCCCGGGGTCATCGACACCAGCACGGCGTCGCCCATCGCCGCCACCAGATCGTGCAGCCACCGGCCCTTCAGCGCCGGCGTGGAGATGCACAACCAGACCTGGTCGAAGGGCCGCTCGGCGACCTCGGCGCTGGTGGTGAGGACCTCGTCGACCGACAGCGTGACCTGCTGGCCCTTCTGGTGGCCGTTGAGCGGGTACATCGGCAGACCGGCTCGGCAGGACTCGGCGTACTTCTCCTTCACCATCAAGGACACGCCGTGGCCCCCGAGCAACAGGTGGCGGGCGTAGACCTGGCCGACCGCGCCGGCTCCGACGATGAGGACGTTCACGGGCACCTCGTCGGCTGCTCGTATCCCGTGGACCTGCGGGGGCGGCTACGGTGCGGCCTCGATGCGCCTCCTGCTCGTCCTCGCCGCCTGTGCGGACCCGACCTCGACCGGCTCGGGCACGGTGGACAGCGCCGCCTCCGACCCGACCGACAGCGCCGCGGAGATCCCCCGGACCTGGCACGCCCTGCTCACCGCCGACGGCCTGCTCTCCGAGGACCACCCGCCCCTGGTCGAGGTCGATGCCCAGCTCGAGCGGGTGTGGCAGCAGGACCTGGGCGATCGAGAGGGCCGGGGGGCCCAGGGCATCGACCGCGACGCCCGGGGTCGCACCGCCTTCACCCGGGTCACGGGCACCGGGATCGACGGGTGGGTGGACCTGCTGGATGCCGACGGGGAGTTGGCCTGGACCTGGGACGGCGACAGCGCGGGCGGCCTCGACTTCCCCCACGGGGTGGCGTGGAGTCCCGACGGGGACCTGGTCGTCGCGGACACCGCCAACCACCGCCTGCTCGCGGTCGACCTGGACGGCCAGCTGCTGTGGGAGGAGCCGCTGCCCAGCACGTCGCCCAACGGCCTGGCCCTCTGGACCGACCCGGAGGCGCAGACCTGGTTGGGCGTCACCGGACGCCATGCCCTGACCAGCCGGACCGACGACGAGGAGCGCGTGGCCCGGTATCGCTGGACGGGTCGGCACACTGCCCCCGAGCTGGCCTGGTCCGTCGTCCCGGTGCCCGAGGAGGGCGCCGTGGTCGGCCCTCACGGACCGACCTTCCTGCCCGACGGCACCCTGGTCTACTGCGCTCGGGAGGAGGGCCAGCTCGTGCAGCTGGGCGACGAAGGCGCCGAGCTCTGGCGCTCGGCCCGGGACCGAGCCGTGGTCGTCGAGCCCCAGGACGTCGCCGTGGTCGACGCCGACACCTGGCTCGTGGCCGACAGCGGGGCCGGTCAGCTGCTGCGCTTCGAGGACCCCTTCGGCGCCTTCGAGAACACCGGCCACGCAGCGCTGGACGGCATCTTCTCGGTCACGGTGGTGACCTGCGCTCCCGACGGCGGACTGCCCTGCTACTGACGCCGCACCGGCGCCCAGGGCCGGGACACGGCGAGCCAGGCGCTCAGGGGCGACACCCCCTCCTGGCGGGGCACGCCGGCGCCCCAGGACAGGGCGCCGTCGAAGGTCCAGCGGCCTCGCACGACCCCGCCGTGGGCCGCCAGGCCCCAGACTCCGCCGGCCGGCGTGCCAGCCTCGACGGTCAGCGCGAACCACCCGGGGGCCCGGTTCACCGCCAGGCCGGCCCGGCCGACGGCGTAGTCCTCCTCCCAGAACTCGAACCAGGCCGCGCCGCCGACGTCGCGGGGGCTCAGCTCGAGCGGATCGCCGCCGGGCGCTTCGGGACCCGGGTCTCCAGCGGCTGGACCGCCGAGCTTGATCGACACGGGCTGGTCGCGCGGTCGGGCAGCGATGAGCTGAGGCTCGCCACGGTCGGCTACGGGCCTGGACCGTCAGTCTGTCCCGTCGTCATCGGGCCCTCCTGCGCGCACCCCCAGCCGAGTGCGACACCGGTGTCAGCACCCCCACCCGGGTGCGACACTTCGGCTCCTCCGAGGGCCAATCTGGCACTCAGCGGCGGGGATTCGGGCCTTGGATGGCCTCCATGGCCCGAGACAGTCGCACCCGAGGGGGGGTGCTGACACCACCGTCGCATTCGGGGTGGGGTGCTGACATCACGAGCCACGGGCGCGACCCCGACTTCATCACCGAATTCCAGACTCGACCCGCTCGTGTCCTGTCTCAGAAGTTCGTGGACACTCGCTTGCCCTCGCCCCGCCTGGCGGCCCGCTCTCGCGTTGATGTGACTCGGCCACACCGGCCGCTCGAGCAGACCACCAGGCGCGGCGATGGCTGCGTGATTGCCTCACGAACTTCTGAGACAGGACACTAGTCGAGGTAGCCGAGCGCCTTCAGCCGCTCCGTCTCCTCCGCCGTCAGGTCCTTGCGCTCCGGGGTCGCCCAGGGGCGCACGCCGTCTTCGAAGGTCGGCACTGTCGTGACCGGGCGGGCCAGGCGCTCCTCGGGGGTCAGCACCTCCACGATGGGCTTGCCGTCGAGGTCCTCGGCGGTCGGTAGTCCCATGAGCCACAGCACCGTGGGCGTGGTGTCCACGCTGCGCACCGTCACGTCCAGCTGGCCGGGCTTCACCCCCGGCCCGAGCACCCCGAAGATGCCCGGGTCCTCCTGGCCGTGGGCCCCGGAGTTCACGTAGACCGAGAACAGGTCGTTGGACTCCTTGCCGATGACCTCGGCCGCCGCGGTCTGCAGGCCCTGGCTGGGCCGGACGGACTGGCCGACCCGGTGGAAGGCGGGCTGGCCGTCGGGCAGGGTCAGCGCCGCGAGGCGGGCCAGGTGGGCCTCGGCGTCGTCGCCGCTGACGTCGATGTTCGGGAAGCTCAGGACACAGGCCAGCCCCGGGGTGCGGCCGTACCAGGTCACCTCGCGCTTGCTGAGCGCGAGCTTCGCCCCCTTGGCCTGGAGCTCGCCGCTCTCGATGGTGCGCGGGTCCGTCGGGGCGTCGCGGCCCTCGAGCGCGGCCCGGCGATAGGCGATGCGGCGCTTGCAGGGCTCCGCCGCCCGGTGGCCGTGGTCGCTCCAGACCACGACGTAGCCCTCTTCGCCGGCGTACTTGAGGCCCCGCTCCAGCAGCCGGTCGGCGACCTTGGCGGTCTCCAGGGCCAGCTCTCCACCCCGGGTGACCCGGGCCTTGGCGCTCTCGGGCGTGCCCTGCATGCGCACCGGGTCCCGCCAGATCGCGTACTCCTGGTACATCACGTGGAGCGCCTGGTCCCACCCGTAGTAGGGCAGGATCGCCAGGTCGAAGGTCGGGTCCCGGTCGAGCCAGCCGGTCATGGTGTCGCTGACCGAGAACTCCAGTCCCAGCCGCGCGAGCTGCTCCTGGTGGGTCTTGGGGCTCAGCCGCCGGCCGCGCACGTCGCGGCTGCCGGGGGGGAAGCTGTCGTTGCCCTCCCGGCTGATCATCACGCCGTTGATGGGGTAGGCCGGCTTGGTCACCCAGTAGTCGGCCACGAAGACCCGGCGGCCCCGCTCGCCGGCGATGTCCCACAGCCGCTTCACCTTCACCTGGCTCGGGTGGGCGGCGAAGGTGCTGCCGGGCCGGCTGGTGTCCTGGACGATGCCGTGGCGCTCCTTGAAGACCCCGGTGGCCAGGGTGGTCCAGGACTCCGGCGACTGGGCGGAGTCCACCTGCAGCGGCGCGGTGGCGCCCTCGGTGCGGAGCCGCGCCAGGTTGGGCAGCAGGCCGTCGTCGAAGAGCGGGTCCAGCATGCGCCAGTCGGCGCCGTCGATGCCCACCACGACCACCCGGGTCGGCGGGGCCACCGGGTCGGCGAAGTACTCGCCGCAGGCCGCGAGGCCGGCGAGCGCCAGCAGGGCCGCGCCGGTGCGCCTCACGACAGCCCCGCCACGTGCGCGTCCAGGGCCGCCAGCTCCTCGGTGAAGGGCGCCTGCACGGCCGGGAAGCGGAACCCGGTCTTGGGGTCCAGGTCGAAGGCCGTCACCCGGAAGCTGATGGCGAAGCGCTCGCGCTTCCACTGGGCCCGGCACAGCAGGGTCACGAACTTGCGGATGTGGGCCGCGAAGGCCCGGGGGTCGCCACCGTAGTGGGCCCCGAGCTCCGGCCAGAGCACCTCGAAGAGCGCCACGGGGTCGCGGCCGTTCTGCACGAATTCGAACATCAGCCGGTCCAGGATCTCGAAGGGCATCAGGTCCGCTTCGTCGGTCTGCTCGGTGGGCCGCAGCTCGGCCGTGGGCTCCTGGGCCAGGACCGGGTCCAGGGCGGCCAGGTCGTGGAAGGCCCGGGCCCAGCCCAGCCAGGTCGTGACCAGGCTCTTGGGCACGTCGGCGATGGGCGCCAGGCCCCCCGAGGTGTCGCCGTCCATCGTGGTGTACCCCACCGCCGCC
>CAYFPX010000234.1:0-12066 GCA_964344945.1 uncultured Enterobacterales bacterium | reverse complement strand
GGCGCGGCCGCGTCGAGGCCTTCATGGACGACGTCCCGATGCGGCGTCGCAAGCGCACCCGGCGCAGCAGCGGCCCCAAGAAGGAGTCGCCCAAGCCCAAGGCCGAGAAGCGCAAGGTCCGGATCGACAACACCATCTCCGTGGGCCAGCTGGCCCACGAGATGGGCGTCAAGGGCAAGGAGGTCATCAAGTCCCTGATGGCCATGGGCACCATGGCCACCATCAACGAGCAGCTCGACTTCGAGACCGCCTCGCTGGTGGCCCAGGAGTTCGAGTACGAGGTCATCAACGTCGGCTTCGAGGAGGAGAACATCCTCATCGCCGACGAGGTGGTCGCGGACGTCGAGCGCGAGTCCCGCCCGCCGGTCGTGACCATCATGGGCCACGTCGACCACGGCAAGACCTCGCTCCTGGACAAGATCCGCGAGGCCCGCGTGGCCGCCGGAGAGGCCGGTGGCATCACCCAGCACATCGGCGCCTACCAGGTCGAGCGCGACGGCAAGCTCATCACCTTCATCGACACCCCGGGCCACGAGGCGTTCACCGCCATGCGGGCTCGCGGCGCCGACGTCACGGACATCGTCGTCCTGGTCGTGGCCGCTGACGACGGCGTCATGCCCCAGACCATCGAGTCCATCAACCACGCCAAGGCGGCGGGGGTCTCGATCATCGTGGCGGTGAACAAGTGCGACAAGCCGGGGGTCAACCCGGACACCGTGCGCCAGGCGCTCATGCAGTACGAGCTCGTCCCCGGGGAGTACGGCGGCGAGACCCTGATGAACAACGTCTCCGCCATGACCGGCGACGGCATCGACGGCCTGCTGGAGTCCATCCAGCTCGTCGCCGAGCTGAACGAGTACGACGCCGGCGTGGACCGCCACGCCGAGGGCGCGGTGCTCGAGGCCCGCCTCGAGCAGGGGCGCGGTCCGGTGGCGACCATCCTGGTCAAGGAGGGCACCCTCAAGCAGGGCGACCCGCTGGTCCTGGGCAACACCTGGGGCAAGGTCCGGGCGATGTCCGACCACAAGGGCAAGCGCATCAAGGTCGCCGGCCCGTCTACCCCCGTTGAGATCATCGGCCTCGACGGCGTTCCCCAGGCGGGCGACGACTTCACCGTCGTCAAGACCGAGAAGGACGCGCGGGCCCTGGCCGGACACCGCGAAGAGCAGGAGCGCAAGAAGGCCCTGGCTGGCCGGGGGCGCGTCAGCCTCCAGGACCTCTATGCCCAGGCCCAGGCGGGCGAGGTCAAGCACCTCAACCTCATCCTCAAGGCCGACGTCGGCGGCTCCCTGGAGGCCATCAAGGCGGCCTTCGAGAGCATGGAGATCGACGGCGCCGAGGTGAAGATCCTGCACGCCGGTGTCGGCAAGATCGTCGAGTCCGACGTCTCCCTCGCCAGCGTCAACGGCGCGATCATCATCGGCTTCAACGTTCGCCCAGACGTCAAGGCCCGCAAGGCGGCCGCCACGGCCGACGTCGAGGCCCGGACCTACAAGGTGATCTACGAGGCCCTCGACGACGTCAAGAACGCCCTGCTCGGTCTGCTCGAGCCGGTCTACGAGGAGCGCCACCAGGGCGCCGCCGAGGTCCGCAAGGTCTTCGTCATCCCGAAGATCGGCGCCATCTGCGGCTGCATGGTCGTCGAAGGCAAGGTCGCGCGGAACCAGATGGCCCGCCTCACCCGCGACGGCGTGGTGATCTGGGAGGGCAAGATCTCCAGCCTCAAGCGGTTCAAGGACGACGCCAAGGAAGTGGCCCAGGGCTACGAGTGCGGCATCGGCCTCGAGAACTACAACGACATCAAGGAAGGCGACGAGATCGAGTCCTACATCGTCGAGGCGGTTCGCCGCACCGCCTGATGGCCTCCGACCAGATGCTGGTCGGCAGCGCACGCTGGACCTTTCAGCTCCGGGGCGTGCGCAGCCTCAAGGACAAGCGCCGCATCTCGTCCCGAATTCGGGACCGGGTGCGGGCGAAGTTCCCCCTGGCCATCGCCGAGGTCGAGGCCCTCGACGACAAGCGTCGCCTGGTCCTGGGCCTCGCCGCCGTGGGCAACGACGCTCGGGTCCTGCGGTCCAGCCTGGACAAGGCTGCGGCCTTCGTGGACGAGCTCTACCTGGCCGACCTGGTGAGTCGCCCGGTGGACATCGCGCCCTTCGGGGGCGGGGACTCCGTGCTCGAGATGATCGAGACGTGACTGGCTCCGCTCCCGCCGCCTGGCTTGCCCTCGCCCCGCCAGGCGGCTCGTCTCCTCGGTCACGTGCTGGCGCACGCTCCCTCGTCGCCAGTCCCCCTGGGGGGGCGCTGGCTGCGCCATGCTCGGTCCGCGCAGCCAGTCCCGTCTCGGCAGGTCTGGACACGTCAACACCTGAGCCCGATTCTTGGTTATGATGACAGCATGCGCGACCTGAATCGAATCCAGCAGGATCAGCAGTACTGGCTGTCTCGCGGGCAGCTCACCGCCCTCGCCGTGACCACGCTGTCCGTCGCGGTCCTGGGGTTCTTCGTGGGCCTGATGGTGGGTCGGCGGACCCCACCCGAGCCCTGGCCAGAGGTCACCGCGGCTCTGGTCGAGCCCGAGGTCGAGCAGGACGCGCTGATGGACCTGCTGTCGCGGGTCGAGAAGGCTGCGGCTCGCCAGGTCCCCACCAGCGAACAGGCGCCCCTGAGCTACCCGGAGAAGCTCGTCGCCGAGGACGTGGTCGTGCCCACCACCGAGCCGAGCGCAGGCGAGCCGTCAGGGTCCGAGTCGCTGGGCGCGACGGGGCCGGACAGCGCGACCCTGCCCGAGCCGGAGCCCGTCGAGGTGGCCCAGTCCGTCGAGGCGCCCCCGGAGCCGCCGCCCCCGGAGCACGAGCCCGCCGAGGGCGCCGAGGCCTACACCCCTCCCAGCCAGGGCTGGTCGGTCCAGGTCGCGGCCTACACCTCCGCCGGCGAGGCCGACCAGCGGGTCGCCGGTCTGCGGGCTCAGGACCTCGACGCCTGGCGTGCGGAGGCCCTCGTGAGGGGGCGCACCTGGTACCGCGTGCGCATCGGCGGCCACGACACCCGGGAGGACGCCCAGGAGGCCGCGCGGGAGCTCGCCGTGGTCCTCGGCACCGAAGACCTGCTCGTGGCGCGGATCGAGCGATGACACGCCGGGTGGACAAGCCCTGGGGCCACGAGGAGATCTGGGCTGTGACCGACACCTACGTCGGCAAGGTGTTGTTCATCAGGCAGGGGCACCGGCTGTCCCTGCAGCACCACGAGGTGAAGGAGGAGACCATCCGAGTCGCGGCGGGACAGATGAAGCTCGAGCTCGACGACGACGCGGGCGTGCTCCGGGAGCACGTGCTCAACGCCGGCGACAGCGCCCACATCGCCCCCCACGCGCGCCACCGCATGGAGGCGTTGAGCGACTGCACGGTCTACGAAGTGAGCACGCCTCACCTGGACGACGTGGTCCGACACTCCGACGACTACGGGCGCGAGGGCACCTCAGACCCCTGAGGGCGAGCCGCTCCTCCGTCTGCAGTTTGACGGGGGCAGGTCCGATCGGCATGATCGACTCGGACTGGTCTGCCGCAAGAAGCGGCAAAGCGGATGCTCGTGATGCTGACTCTCCTCCTGACCACGCTCGCTGCGCCGCCGGCGCTCGCCCAGGATCTGTCCGGGGCACTCACCCTGGCAGACGACACGCAGCAGGACGACGTCTACGTCATCCAGGAAGGCGACACCCTCTGGGACATCGCGGCCCTGAACATGGGCAACCCGTACTACTGGGCGCGTCTCTGGTCGATCAACAACTACATCACCAACCCGCACTGGATCTACCCGGGCAGCAACGTCATCTTCACCCCCGGGACCCTGCTCGAGCCTCCCCAGATGGACCTCGAGACCCCCGAGGAGGACGAGGGCGACGGCTACACGGTGCCGGCGCTGGAATTCGGCACCGCCGAGGTCGACTGTGGGCCGGACATCCGCTTCACCAAGTCGCTGGCCTCTGCGGTCTACGTGACCCCGTCCTTCCTGGCCGACCCCGCCGACGTGGAGCCGCTGGGCTCGATCTACGGCGCCAAGACCGGCATGTCGAGCCTCGGCGAAGGCGACATGGTGTACCTGGAGATGGCCGAGCTCGACGACGTCGAGTGTGGGGACGTCTTCGCCGTCGTGCGCGAGCAGGGCAAGGTCAAGCACCCGGACCTGAAGCGGCTGAAGTACGGCAGCATGTTCACGATCATCGCCGAGGTGCGGGTCGTCCACAAGGAGGGCGACATCGCCACGGCCTACATCCGGAACATGTACGCCAGCGCCAAGCGCGGGGACCAGATCATCGCCCACGTCCCGGTGGCGGCGGAGATGCCGGTCCGGGCCCCGCGGGGCGATCTCGAAGGCACGATCGTGGCTCGGGGTGGACAGTTCACCTACAAGCTCTCGAGCACCGGCGAGGTGGTGTTCCTCGATCGCGGCAAGGAAGACGGCCTGCGGATCGGCAACACCTTCTACATCGTGGAGCACCAGGACGCCTTCTACGGCACCCACCACCACGACGACGCCCTGCCCGGCTCGGTGATCGGACGGGTCGTGGTGACCCGGGTCGAGGACTACTCCGCCACCGGCGTGGTCGTCGATGCCTCCACGCCCATCCGCGTCGGCGCCGAGCTGGCTCAGACTCTCGACTGAGGCGCGAGTCCCCCTTGCCCTTCGGGGCCAGGGGACTACTTGGGGGCACCCATCCGCACTCCCGCACAGGGAGTGACATCATGGATCCTGCTGAAGCGGGTCGCTGGGCTGTGCTGGCCCGGTGGTCCGACCGTGTCGACCCTCGGGCGCTGCTGGCCCCGGTGGGCGGCGACGTGAACCACCTGGGCGAGCCCGCACTTCGCGACGCGGGGGCCCCTGCTGGCCTGGTGCGGGCGTGGCGGGGCCCGCCACCCGAGACCGAGCCACCCTGGGCCACCGTGGGGGATGCCCACTACCCCTCTGCCCTGCTCGACCTGCCCAGGCCGCCGCCGGCCCTGTGGCTGCGCGGGGACCCTGGGGTGCTCCGCCTGAGCGGCGTCGCGGTGGTCGGGGCTCGGGCGTGCACCCCCTACGGACGCCGGATCGCCCGGCAGCTCGGCGGGGGCCTCGCCGCCGCCGGTGGCCTGGTCGTGTCCGGCGGCGCCCGCGGCATCGACAGCGAGGCCCACGCGGGAGCGGCGGCCTCTGGCGCGACGGTCGCCGTGCTCGGGGCCGGGCTGGCGACCCGCTTCGGACCCTCGGCGACCCGGCTCCTGCACAGCATCCTCGATGCCGGAGGCTGCCTGGTGTCCGAGCTCCCGCCTCACGATCCGGCCTCGCGGCGGACCTTCCCGCGGCGCAATCGCATCATCGCTGCCCTCGCGTCGGCGACGGTGGTGGTGGAGGCCGGACTGCGGTCAGGGGCTCGCATCACGGCGAGACTGGCCGCCGAGCTGGGTCGCGAGGTGCACGCGGTGCCCGGTCCTCTGGGGGCACCGGCCTCCGCGGGCTGCTTGCGCCTGATCACCGAAGGCGCCCAGGTCGTCGAAGACCTCGGGGAGCTGATGGGACTTGCGCGGGGCTCCGGAGGCCCCGCGGGCCACGGGGTCGCCTTGCTGGCGGCCCTCGAGGAGCCGCGGACCCCCGGTGAGCTCGCGAGGCTGCTCGACCGGCCATGCCCCGAGGTGTTCCAGGAGCTGGTGCTGCTCGAGCTCGGCGGTGCCGTGGTGAGGACCCCTGGCGGGCGCTACGCAGCGCGCCGCTGACCGCTGGTGAGCGGCCGGTTCAGGCCCGGGAGGCGGTCGCCTTGCCGCTCGCCTTGCCGCGGGTGGTCTTCTTCTTGGTGGTGGCCTTCTTCCGGGTGCTGGAGCGCCGCTTCCGGGTGGACGGGTTGGCGCGCTTGTGCTGGAGCATCTCCAGGGCCTGCACCAAGGAGATGGTCTCCGGCTCCATGCCCTTCTTGAGGGTGGCGTTCACGTCGCCGTCGGTGACGTAGGGGCCGAAGCGGCCGCTCTTCACCACCACGGCCCGGTCTTCAGCGTCCTTGCCGAGCTCCCGGAGGACCGTCGTGCTGCGGCCGCGCTTGGGCGGGTTCGCCAGGGTGGCCAGGGCCAGCTCCAGCGTGGCCTCGAGGGGAGAGGTGTCGGCGGGCAGGCTCGCCCGGGCCTTGCCGGCCTGGACGTAGGGTCCATAGCGGCCGTTGAAGACCAGGACGTCTTCGCCTTCGGTGTTCTGGCCGAGGGTACGGGGGAGGCTGAGCAGGGCCAAGGCCGTGGCGAAGTCCAGGGTCTCGGGCTCCATGCCCTTGAGCAGACTCGCCCGCTTCGGCTTGTTCTTGCCCGACGCGTTCTCGCCGAGCTGTACGTAGGGGCCGAAGCGCCCGTCCATGATCCGGACCATCAGCCCGGTGTCCGGGTCTGTGCCCAGCTCCCGCGGGCCTTCGGGCTTGGTGGCGAGCATCACCAGGGCCGCGGCGAGGTCGAGCTCGTCCGGGGGCAGGTCCTCGGGGATGTTGCGCTTCTCGTCTTCGTGCTGGAGGTAGGGACCGTAGCGACCCACCCGGACCTGGAGCAGCTTGCCCTCGACCTCGCCCAGCTTGAAGGAGCAGATCTCTTGAGGCACCGCGGCCTCCTGGGCCCGCTCCAGCAGGGCGACCAGGCCCGGGTGGTCCGTGCCGTCGTTGCCCCGGTAGAAGTCCCGCAGGTAGGTCAGGTTGTCCCGCTTGCCGACGGCGATGTCGTCGAGGCCCAGCTCCAGGCGGGCGGTGAAGTCGTAGTCCACCAGCTCGGAGAAGTGGCGCTCCATCAGCACGGTCACCGCGAAGGCGGTCCAGGTGGGCACCAGGGCGCCGCTCTTCTTGAAGACATAGCCCCGGTCCTGGATGGTGGAGAGGATGCTCGCGTAGGTGGAGGGACGCCCGATGCCGCGGGCCTCGAGCTCCTTGATCAGCGAGGCCTCGGTCAGCCGGCTCGGTGGCTTGGTGCTGTGGCCGGCGGCGGCCACGTCGACCACCTCGGCAGGGGTGCCCTCGCCGACGTCGGGCAGCAGTCCGCCGGCCGGGTCGGCACTGTCGTCCCTGGTGACGACGTACGCGGCTCGGAAGCCGTCGAAGGTGTAGGCCTTGCCCTTGGATCGGAAGACGGCGCCCACCGGGTCGACCGTGGTCTCGAGGGTCATGCGCACGCCCTTGGCGTCGGCCATCTGGCAGGCCAGGGTGCGCTTGCGGATGAGCTCGTAGAGCCGGGCGCACTCGTCGTCGAGTGCGTTGGCGCAGGCCGTCACGCTCCGGAAGACCTCGCCGGCCGGCCGGATCGCCTCGTGGGCCTCCTGGGCGCCCTTGGCCTTGGACTTGTAGAGCCGCGGCTTGGTGGGCAGGTACGTGCTGCCGTGCTCCTGGTCGATGGCCTTGCGAGCGGCGGTCAACGCCTGGTCGGACAGGAAGAAGCTGTCCGTACGCATGTAGGTGATCCAGCCGTTCTCGTAGAGGCGCTGGGCGACGCCCATGGTGCGGCGGGCTGTCCAGCGGAAGCGGCGGTTGGCTTCCTGCTGCAGCGACGAGGTGGCGAAGGGCGGCGGGGGGCGCTCGGTGAACTGCTTGCGCTCGATCTTGCTGACCCGGCCCCGGCCTTGCTTCACCTGGGCCGCGAGGGCCAGGGCGCCGGCTTCGTCGAGGAGCAGCAGCTTGCTGCCGGACCTGGGCGCTCCGGTGGCGCTGTCGAAGTCCCGACTGGTGGCGATGCGGGTGCCGTCGACGTTGACCAGCGTGCCGTGCCAGCCGCCGGAGTCGCACTGGAAGTCGGCGGAGAGGTCCCACCAGTCGCCGCTGACGAAGGCCATGCGGGACCGCTCGCGCTCGACGATGAGCCTCACGGCCACGGACTGCACCCGGCCCGCGGACAGGCCGCGCTTGATCTTGCGCCAGAGCAGCGGGGAGACGTCCCACCCCACCAGGCGGTCGACGATGCGCCGGGTCTCCTGGGCCTTCACCAGGTCGAGGTCGAGGTCACGGGAGTTGTCCAGAGCGGCCTGGATCGCCTTGGAGGTGATCTCGTGGAAGACCAACCGGCGGACCGGGACCTTGGGCTTGAGGGCCTCTACCAGGTGCCAGGCGATGGCTTCGCCCTCCCGATCCTCATCGGTGGCGAGCAGGAGCTCCGGGGCGTCCTTGAGCAGCTGCTTGAGCTTCTTGACCTGCTCCTTGCCGCGAGGGGTGTTGACGTAGACCGGCGTGAAGTCGTTGTCGACGTCCACGCCGAGGCGGGCCCAGGACTTCTTTCGCAGGCGCTGGGGGAGCTCGGAGGCCTTGTTCGGGAGGTCCCGGATGTGCCCGACGCTCGCCTCGACCGCGTAGTCCTTGCCCAGGAATCGGGAGATGGTGCGGGCCTTGGCGGGACTCTCGACGATGACCAGGGGCTTGCCCATTCAGCTGACCTTCCTTGGCAGGAGCCGGGGGTATAGGGCCCCGTCCGCCCGCTGGCAAGGGCGCGGCCGCTATGATCGGGGGTGATGGACCCGCTCCTGGATCGGTTCGACGCCTACCTCCGCGCCGAGCGAGGGGCCAGCCCGCACACGCTGCGCGCCTATCGGCGCGACCTGGAGCGCCTCTCCGAGACCCTGGACGAGCGAGGCCGCTGCCTGGAAGACGCCCGCCTGGTCGACCTCCGCCGCCACCTGGCCCTGCTCGCCCGCACCGCGCCCTCGCCGGCCTCCACGCGCCGTCGGCAGGCCGCATTCCGCAGCTTCTACCGGTGGTGTGTGCTCGCCGGCGTGCGGGAGGACTCCCCGGCCGAGCGGCTCGCATCGCCGCGGGTCCAGCTGCCGGTACCCCGCTTCCTCGATGTGCCTCAGGCGGCGCGAGTGGTCGAGCAGCCTGCCCAGGAGGGAGCCCTTCACCTTCGCAACCGGGCGGTGCTGGAGCTGATGTACGGCGCCGGTCTGCGTGTCAGCGAAGTCGCCGCCCTGGACCGGCAGGATCTGGATCTCGACCAGCGCCTGGTCCGGGTGCGCCAGGGCAAGGGGCGCAAGGAGCGGCTCGTGCCCTTCGGCCCTCCGGCCCGGGCCGCACTGGAGGCCTGGCTGGCGGTGGCGCCGCCGGACCGACCTGCGTTGTTCACGACCGTGCGGCACAACCGCTGCAGCACGCGCACCCTGCATCGGGTCGTGCGAGACGCCGGGCGACAGCATGTCCTGCCGGACGTGCACCCCCACATGCTGCGCCACAGCTGCGCGACCCATCTGCTCGGCGGTGGGGCGGACCTGCGCGCCATCCAGGAGCAGCTGGGCCACGCGACCCTGTCCACCACCCAGCGCTACGCCCACGTGTCCGTGGAGGCCATGGTCGATGCCTACCGCCGCGCTCATCCGCGAGCAAAGGCCGACGCCGGGGAGTCGGGCGAGGTAGACTGATCCCCCGGGAGTGGCGCAGTTGAGCGAGCTGAGCGTTCAGGAAGTCCAGGATCTCCACGACCTCGCAGAGGCACTGGACAGCGCGACCTACTACGACGTGCTCAACGTCGAGGACGACGCCACCGAAGCGCAGCTCAAGCGGGCGTTCTACGACCTGTCGCGGCGCTACCACCCGGATCGCTTCTACCGGCGCAACGTCGAGGAGCACTCCGAGACCATCGAGCGTGTCTTCACCGGCATCACCACGGCCTATGAGGTGCTGCGTGACCCGCTGGATCGCCAGCGGTACGACCGCGAGGTGGTCGCCAAGGTCCGCCGGCGGCAGAAGGTCCGTGCGAAGCGGGTCGGGACGCGGGTAGAAGAGGTCAAGAAGAGCCAGATCTCCGAGCACGAGATCAAGTTCGCGGTCCCCGAGGGTCGCGAGAAGGTCCGGGCCGACTCCGACCAGCCCGAGCTCCAGGACGGCGATGGTCTCGAGGCCGAGGCCGAGACCGAGGAAGACAAGCCTCGCAAGAAGCGCCGTCGGCGCAAGAAGAAGAAGGGCCCGCCCGGCCCGGCCGATGTGCTCCGGGACCGCCTGATCGCCCAGCTCTCCAGGGCCAAGCGGTATTACGAGCAGGGCGTCGAGGACATGGATGCAGGCCAGTGGCTCAAGGCCTCGGGCGCCTTGAACCTGGCGGTCAAGTTCGACCCTCGCAACCCCGAGTACCGGGAGCTCTACGCCGAGGCCCAGAAGCGGGCGAACCAGACCCGTGCGGCCCAGTTCATCGCCCTCGCGGAGAACGCGGAGAGCTACCGGAACATCCGCGAGGCGGTCGCCAACTACCAGAAAGCGGTCGAGTGCGAGCCCGAGGAAGGCCTGGCCTTCTACCGGCTCGCCGAGCTGCAGAGAGCCTTCGAAGAAGACCCCCGGGGAGCCCTGCGCAACTACCGCCGCGCCGTGGAGAAGGAGCCTGGCAGCATTCGCTACCGCATGGCGCTGGGCAACATGTACGCCGAGCTCAACATGAAGAACAACGCGGTGCGGGAGTTCGAGGCCGTGCTGCGCATGGACCCCAAGCACGCGGACGCCAAGGCCGGCGTCAAGCGAGCGCGCTGAGCGGCTCCGTGTGACGCCCAGGTGGCGACCCCTCGAGGCCCATGGTGCGGCCCGGGAGCGAGCGTTACCGGCGGCGGCCGGAGGTTCGAATGCCCGGTACCGTGGTCGTGGGCACCCAGTGGGGTGACGAAGGCAAGGGCAAGGTCGTCGATGTGCTCGCCCCCGTGGCGGACCTGGTCGTGCGCTACCAGGGCGGCAACAACGCCGGACACACCCTGGTGGTCGGTGGCCGCAAGACAGTGCTCCACCTGGTGCCTTCGGGAATCCTGCACCCGGGCACCCTGTGCGTGGTGGGCAACGGTGTCGTGCTCGACCCCGTCGTGTTCCTGCGGGAGTTCGAGTCCCTCGCCGCGGCGGGCCGCACGCTGACCCCCGAGGACATCGTGCTCTCGTCCCGGGCCCAGGTCATCCTTCCCTGGCATCGGGCCCTCGATCGGCTGCGCGAGCAGGCCCGGGGTGGTGACGCGATCGGCACCACCGGGAAGGGCATCGGCCCCTGCTACGAGGACAAGGCCGCCCGTCGGGGCATCCGGGTCGGGGACTTCGTGGACCCCGAGCGGTTCCGTGCCCGGGTCGAGGCCCTGCTGCCCGAGAAGAACCGCATGATCACCGAGTGGTTCGGCGGGGAGCCCCTGAGCGTCGACGGCAGCGTCGGCGAGCTGGCGCCCCTGGCTGCGCGCCTGCGGCCCTACGTGACCGACACGGTCGCCCTGCTGCACCACGCGGTGCGCGGTGGGAAGACCCTGCTCTTCGAGGGCGCCCAGGGCACCTTCCTGGACATCGACCACGGCACCTACCCCTTCGTCACCAGCTCGAACACCGTGGCAGGCGCGGCCTGCGCCGGCTCGGGGGTCGGCCCCTCGGCGCTGACCCACGTTGTGGGCATCGCCAAGGCCTACACCACCCGGGTGGGGTGGGGGCCTTTCCCGACGGAGTGCGAGGACGCCGTCGGCGACCACCTGCGCAGCGTGGGTCAGGAGTACGGCAGCACCACCGGGCGACCCCGCCGCTGCGGCTGGTTCGACGCGGCCCTGTTGCGGTCCAGCGTGATGCTCAACGGCCTGACCCACATCGCGCTCACCAAGCTCGACGTGCTCTCCGGCCTGCCGACCGTGCGCATCTGCACCGGGTACGAGGGCCACGACGCCCTGCCCGACGACCTCGTCAGTGCCGTCCCGGTCTACGAGGACCTGCCGGGCTGGGTCGAGGACCTGAGCGGCTGCCGCACCTTCGAGGCGCTTCCGGCGACCTGCCAGGCCTACGTGGAGCGGCTGGAGGAGCTGGTCGGCGTGCCCGCAGGGTTGATCTCGATCGGGCCGGATCGGGCGCACACGATCGTGCGGGACCCGCTGTTCGGCGAGGCGCCTTGACCGCCGTCAGGAGAGGCGCTAGAACAGCGCCGGAGGGCCGCTAGCTCAGTTGGTAGAGCACCGGCCTTTTAAGCCGAGGGTCATAGGTTCGAGCCCTATGCGGCCCACCCTCTCCCCCGGCCTGAGCCCTTTCGACCCCATCGTCTAGTCAGGTCCAGGACACCGGGTTTTCATCCCGGCAACACGGGTTCGAATCCCGTTGGGGTCACC
>CAYFPX010000233.1:0-12339 GCA_964344945.1 uncultured Enterobacterales bacterium | reverse complement strand
CGACACCGACGCCGACAGCTTTCTGGGCACCGTGGCGGAGCCCGCCGGGGCTCGGTCACCGAGTGGCACCCTGTCGATCGACCTGCGAGCTCTGGAGATCGGGAACGAGAGCCTCGACGTCGGCGCTTCCCACTACACCGGCGTGGTCGAGAGCGACGGCAGCTTCGCGGTGCCCCTCGGCACGCCCGACGAGGCGGATCTGGTCGAGATCGATCCCGAGGGCCTGCCTGGCTTGAAGATCCTGCTCGCCGCTGGGATCGTCTTCACGGACGATGACGGCAATGGCAGCTACGACGACGGGGAGGCCTTCCTGGGCACCAACGTCTCGCGGCTGGCCGGCTACCTCACAGGCGAGGTTCCCGAGGGCTGGCCCGAAGGCTGGACGCTGGTGGATGCTCACCTGGACGAGGGCGGCGGCCAGCTGCCGGACTTCTACCCCGTCACGGACGAGGTCGAGGTCCTGCTGTCCGGGCTCGAGGTCGAGAGCGCGACGATCGGCGGATCCTGGACCCCCACCGCGACCACCGGCGGTGGTGGACCTCCTGGACCTGGGCCGGCGCCGGCCGACGAGAGTCTGGCCATCATCGGCCTGGAGATCTCCCGCAAGGGGGACCCGACGCCGAGCTACGACACCGTCTACGACGACGTCCTGCTGTCCTCCACCTGGTCTGCGGACCTGACCGGATCGCCGGCTGAGCTGTCCGATCTCGCCACCGAGGAGGAGCAGGGCTTCGACCTGACCGGCGCCTACGGTCTCGGCATGGTCTACATCGACAGCGACGAGAGCGGTGACTTCTCCACGCCCGGCCCGGGCGGCGACCAGCCCACCGGTGCCACCATGTGCACCGCGGACGGAGAGCCGGTGCTGGCTCTGTGGGTCTCTTCCCCCACCAGCGCTGCGTCTGGCCTGGTCATCGGCTCCTTCGGCTTCAACGGCGGCTGGAACCTGATAGTCGTCGAAGAAGACGGGGGCGACACCACGAAGACCGGCGTCCCGGGCATGCGGGCGAAGGGTGGCGACGGGGGCGGCGACCCGCCCGAGATCGTGCCCGCCGCGGACTACGGCACCCTGGTCATCGACAAGGACTGTGCCCTCTGATGGGCCTGGTGGGCGGTGCAGCGGCTCTCGGGCTGATGTCCGCCTGCACCGGCACCGGCGGCGACACGGGGCCCACCTGGGCCCACACCGTCGCCGGTGCAGCCGTCGAGGTCGAGGACGCCCGACGACCCGACGGCCTGCGAGCTGCCGCGCTCGAGGTGCGCTTCGGCGTGCTCTTCCAGGAGGAGCTGGAGACCGCCGGGACCCTGGGGGACCGGGACGTGAACGTGGACGGGACCTTCGTCCTGGGGCTGCCGGAGGCGCCGGAGGCCGAGGCCATCCGCCCCCTCTCGAACGTCTACGAGGAGACCCTGCTCGGGGCCCTCTACCTGCCCATCGTCTACGAGGACGACGACGGCGATGGGCTGTTCACAGCCGGCACCGACCGCATCGCCGGCGCCGACATGGACCGTTGGCTGATCTACCTGGACCAGGCCGAGACCCCCGGGGATCCCGCCCAGTCGGAGGGCTGGCCCCTGGGCTGGTCCCTGGTCGACCTGCGCCTGTCCGGCCAGTACGAGCCGAACCGCTGCCGCTACGACTCCACCGAGCCCCTCTTCCACATGACGGTATTCGATGAACAGGCCGAATTCCACGAGCTCACGAGCGGCCTCGAGGTCCCCTTGGCGGGGCTCACTGCGTCCCTCACCCTGGGCGGCGAGGTGGGCATCTTCGCCGAGGGCGTGGTCGCGCTGCCGTACCAGCTCCTGGCCGAGGGCGAGGACCTCGACAAGGTCTTCGACACCCCGGTCCAGGCCAACGCCTACGTCGGGACGGTCAGCGAGCCCCCGCCGGACAGCCACTACGTCAACGGCGATCCCGACTGGTCCTACACCTACGCCATCCCGGTGCCCTACACCGAGGTCACGGCCGACGGCGAGTACACGGTCGCCGACGACCTGCAGAACGCCACGGTCTGCGTCGACGGCGAGCAGGTCTATCTGCGCTACACCCGGCCGGTGCGAACCTACCGGGGCTACCGCTTCCTGGAGTGCTACGGCGCCACCGCGGGCTGGCGGCTGGCGACGACCGATCCGGCGTCTGGGGCTCCGCTGTTCTGGACCGCCGAGCAGTCCCTGGAGGCGGACCTGGATCAGGAGGCCTGTCCCCTCTGGTGAGCTCGATCACGGCCGGCTCTCCAGCGCCTGCGGGTTCTCCTCGAACCACCGCACCAACCGATCGATGAACACCCGCACCCTGATCGTGCGGTCCTGCCGGCTCTGCGGGGCAGATCAGTGGGCCTGGCGGCCGGCCCCAGCCGCCGCTCGCGCCTCGGCCTTCTCCCACATGCGGAGGTAGGCCTCGGCGGAGCGGAACAGGGGCTCGAGCAGGGCGTCGTTGCCGGCCGCGTCGGCCCGGGCGTCCTCGAGCAGCTCGGGCAGCAGGCCGATGTGGATCATGCCCTCGGTGCCGTAGTCGACGGCCCGCTCGCCGAGCGTCGGCTGGGTGAAGCGCACGTCGCCGGCGAAGCTGTCGAAGGGGTAGCTCAGCGGGTTGGGCTGCCCCTCGCCGCAGCCCTCGTCGCCGAAGCGCGGCCCGTGGCGGGCTGGAGGCGGAAGGGGGTCGCGCCCGCCGCGTCCTCGGCGGTCCAGGCCCAGCCCTCCCCGTCCCGGGCGAGCCAGCCGTCGTCGGCCTGCAGGGACCAACAGCCCATGGCCGGGCTCGTGACGTCCAGGGCCGGGGGCTCGGAGGGGTCGCAGGCGGCGAGGAGGAGGAGCAGGCTCACGACCTCTGGTCTACCCGTCACCAACCTGCGACACCACATCGCCGGCCAGAGGGCCACTGGATAGAGGCCCGGTCGCTGCGCCAGGCCACCCAGGAGGACCCCATGCCGTCGAAGCTCACGCACGCCCGCCGTACCCACACCTGTGGAGAGCTGCGGGCCGACGACGCCGGCACGAGCGTGGTCGTCCAGGGCTGGGTCCACAACTACCGGGACTTCGGTGGGGTGGTGTTCCTGGACGTGCGGGACCGCCACGGCCTGGTCCAGATCACCTGCGACGAGCGCGTCGCGGAGGACGTGCGGGCCCTCGCCGCCCGCTGCCGCCAGGAGTACGTCGTCGAGGTCGCGGGCACCGTGCACGCCCGCTCCAACCCCAACGACAAGATCCCGACCGGCGCCGTCGAGGTCCTGCCCGAGCGCCTGACCCTGCTCACCAAGGTGCCGCCCCTGCCGTTCTCCATCGAGAACGCCGAGGCCGCCGAGGAGACCCGGCTCCAGTACCGCTACCTGGACCTGCGCCGCGCGCCGCTGCAGCACGCCATCCGCATCCGCTCCCAGGCGGCCCAGGCGGCCCGTCGCTACCTCGACTCCCTGGACTTCCTGGAGATCGAGACCCCGGTCCTGACCCGCGCCACCCCCGAGGGCGCCCGGGACTACCTGGTGCCGAGCCGGGTCCACCCTGGCCAGTGGTACGCGCTCCCCCAGAGCCCCCAGATCTTCAAGCAGATCCTGATGATCAGCGGTTTTGACCGCTACTTCCAGATCGTGAAGTGCTTCCGGGACGAGGACCTCCGCGCCGACCGCCAGCCCGAGTTCACCCAGATCGACCTCGAGATGAGCTTCGCCACCCGCGAGCTCGTCATGGAGATGACCCAGGGCTGCGCCGAGGCCATCTGGCAGGACGTGCTGGGCCGCGGCCTGGGCGAGGTCCCGGTGCTCTCCTACGACGACGCCATGGCCCGCTACGGCGTCGACGCGCCGGACATCCGCTTCGCCATGGAGCACGTGGACCTGACCGCCACCCTGGCGGGCTCCGAGTCCAACGTCATCCAGGGCGGCCTGGCCGACGGCGGCCTCGCCAAGGGCATGAACGTCAAGGGCGCCGTCGAGGGCACCAGCCGCAAGGTGCTCGACGCCTGGACCCAGTTCGTCCGCCGCTACGGCATGGGCGGCCTGATGTGGGGCAAGGTCAACCCGGACGGCCTGAGCGGCCCCCTCAAGAAGCTGCTCAGCGACGGCGAGCAGGACGCCGTGCGCAGCGCCCTCGGCGCCGAGGTCGGCGACGTCCTGCTCCTGGGCGTCGGCCCCGCCAGCCGGGTCCATGCCGGCATGGGCCGCCTCCGCGCCCACATCGGCAAGCAGCGCGGCCTCACCGCCCAGAAGGACTTCGCCTTCTGCTGGGTCGTGGACTTCCCGTCGTTCGAGTACGACGAGGACGAGGGTCGCTACTACGCGATGCACCACCCCTTCACGAGCCCGCGCCCGGACCACATCGAGGCGATGAAGGCCGGCAAGCTCGACGAGGTCTACGCCGACGCCTACGACTTCGTCTGCAACGGCTACGAGATCAGCGGCGGCTCCATCCGGATCCACGACCCCGAGGTCCAGTCCCTGGTCTTCGACGCCCTGGGCATGTCCAAGGGAGAGGCCCGGGCCAAGTTCGGCTTCCTGCTCGACGCCCTGCAGTACGCGCCGCCCCACGGCGGCATCGCCATGGGCTTCGACCGCATGTGCATGCTGCTGGCCGGCACCGAGAACATCCGCGACGTCATCGCCTTCCCGAAGACGACGAGCGCCCAGGACCTGATGAGCGGTGCGCCGAGCGACGTGGACCTGGAGCAGCTGGTGGAGCTGAGCGTGGCGAACACCGTCGCGCCCGACGAGGGGTGAGCCCGGGTCTCCTGGCGCTCCCAGGCCGGCGAGGTCCTGGTGTCCGAGAACACCGACGGTCTGGACGGGATCCCCGGAGCCCTGGCGCTGCAGCCCTGACCCGATCGGTCACTCGGGCAGGACGGGTGCCGCCACGTAGTCCAGGGGCAGCTCGCCGGTCAGCGACCCCAGGAAGGCCACCACGTCCGCGGTCTGCTCGGGGGTCAGCTCCTGGCCCAGCTGGTGCCAGGCCATCTTGCCGACGGCGTCCTCCAGGGTGGCGACCGAGCCGTCGTGGAACCACGGCCCGGTCTTCTCCACGTTCCGCAGGGACGGCGCCTTGAAGACCTGGCGATCGGCCTCGACGCCGGTGACGGCGAAGCGCCCGGGATCGTCGTCGTCGTAGGGGTGGACCTGGCCCAGCTTCCAGTAGCTGGCGCCGCCCACGCCGACGCCGTTGTGACAGCCGGCGCAGCCCGTGCTCACGAACAGGTCCAGGCCACGGGCCTGGGCGTCGCTCAGGGAGCCGGAGCCCGCCAGGTAGGCGTCGAAGGGCGACGGGGTCACCAGGCCCCGCTCGAAGGCGCCGATGGCCGTGGCCAGGTTGTCGTAGGTGACCGGCTCCGGCTGCCCGGGGAAGGCGGCGGCGAAGGCGCTCCGGTAGCCGGGGATCCCGCGCAGGACGGCCTCGACCGTCGCTGCGTCGGGCATCGCCATCTCGATCGGGTTGAGGATGGGGCCCTTGGCCTGGGCCTCGACGTCGGGCTCGCGGCCGTCCCAGAACTGGGCGACGTGCAGGGCGGCGTTGTACGAGGTCGGGCTGTTCCGGTCCCCGCGAGCGCCCTGGTGGCCGGGCGACGTGACCTCGCCGTCGACGCCCCAGGCGTCCAGGGCGTGGCAGCTGCTGCAGCTGAGGTCCCCGCCCTTGGAGAGCCGGGGCTCGTGGTAGAGCATCCGGCCCAGGTCGATCAGGGCGTCGCTCGGCACGGCGCCGTCGTGCAGGTGGGCGGGCAGGGGGTCGAAGAGGGCGGCGTGCTTCGGCGCCGCGGGTGCGGCCGGGGCAGGGGAGGCGACCTCCGGCGCGGGGACCGGGTCGTCGCCGCAGGCGAGCAGGAGCAGGAAGGTCATGGGATCTCCGGGGTCAGGCCAGCAGGCTGCGCAGCATCCAGGCGGTCTTCTCGTGGACGGTGAGCCGGTCGGTCAGCAGGCCGGCCGTGACCTCGTCCCCGGCGTCCCCCGCGGTCGGCAGCAGGCTGCGAGCGGTGCGGATGAGGGTCTCGTGACCGGTCACCAGCTGACGCACCATGTCCTCGGCGGCGGGCACCTCGGTCGCCTCGGCGATCGACGCGTGGCGGGCGATGTCCGCCCAGCTCATCGCCGCGTGCACCCCCAGGGCACGGGAGCGCTCGGCGATGTCGTCCATCGCGGTCCAGAGCTCGTTGTACTGCTCCTCGAACATGAGGTGCAGGGTCCGGAACCAGGGGCCGGTCACGTTCCAGTGGAAGCTGTGGGTCTTGAAGTACAGCGTCGCGGTGTCTGCCAGGAGCCGGGCGAGGCCCTCGGCGTTGTCGTGGCGCTGGGTGCTGTCGAGGCCGATGTTCATCGTGGTCATGGGACATCTTCACGCGCTGAACCGATAGTTACCAAGACATTGAATCGATGATAGACATAGGCAATGACTATGCAATCGCTGCCCTTCACCCTGCGCCAGCTCCAGTACGCCGTGGCCGTCGCAGACACCGGTGGCTTCGGTCGGGCGGCCACCCTCTGCGCGGTCTCCCAGCCGTCCCTGAGCGCCCAGGTGGCCAAGCTCGAGGCCCTGCTCGACGTGCAGCTCTTCGAGCGTCAGCCCCGGGGCGTGCACCTCACCCCGGCGGCTCGGGAGCTGCTGCCGGCCCTGCGGGCCCTGCTGGGCCAGGCGGATCAGCTCCAGCGCCGGGCCCAGGCCCTGGCGGATCCCGCCGCGGTCACCCTGCGGGTCGGCGTGATCCCCACCGTCGCGCCCTACCTGCTCGGGCCGGTGGTCACCGCCATGGGCGCCGACCCGCTCCGGGTGCACTGGCTCGAGCTCCAGACCGCCGACGCCGAGGCCGCCCTGGCCGCGGGCGAGCTCGACGCCGTGGTCCTCGCCGACCCTCCGGCCCCTGGCGCGGTCGAGGACCGGGTCATCGGCTGGGAGCCCTTCGTGCTCCTGGTGCCCCAGGACCACGCCGCCAGCGGCCCCGTGCGCCTCGACACCCTGGCCCCCGGCGAGCTGCTGCTGCTGGAGCAGGGCCACTGCCTGCGGGACCACACCCGCAGCCTCTGTCGGCTGCCGGGGGCCCTGGCGTCGCCCTACCGGGCCACCAGCCTGCCGACGGTGGTGCAGATGGTCGCCCAGGGGCTCGGGGTCACGGTCCTGCCGGCGATGGCGGTGCCTCACGAGGGGCAGCGCCCGGGCCTGCGGACCCTGCCCCTGGCCGGTCGCAGGGCGGGGCGGACCCTGCGCATCGCCTGGCGCTCCGGGACGGCCCACCGGGCCCAGCTGGAGGCGCTGGCGGGCCACCTGGAGCGGGGGTTCGCCGCCTCGGCTCGCTGATCAGGCGCCACCTCGCTGCAGGCACCAGGCTCACTGACCGGGTCAACCCCGGTGACCCGGTCAGTCGCAGCCGCCGATCAGCTCGTCGCCCTCGGCGTACTGGTTGGCGACGATCTGCCCGGCGCCCGGCGCGTCGCTGACGATGAACAGCTGCCCATGGGCCGAGCCGGGCTCGGTCAGGGTCATCGTGAGCCAGATCTCCTCGTCCTCGCCGGGGGCCAGGATCACCGGCAGGTCCACCGGATCCATGGAGAAGCCCAGGCCCGAGTGGGCGATGGCGTCCAGGGTCAGGTCTGCGCCGCCGGTGTTCGACAGGGTGATGAGCAGCTCCTCGGCGCAGCGCAGGCCGACCGAGCCGAAGTCGTGCTCCAGGGGGTCGACGTGGAGCTGGGGCAGGGCGCCTTCGCCGACCAGGGGCAGGTCCAGCTCGGGCAGCTCGGGGTCGTCCGAGGTGATGACCAGGGTGCCTTCGCTGGTCGGCGCCGAGGGCGTGAAGCGCACCTCGAAGTCCCGGACCTCGTCGGGTTCGATGAAGTAGGGCCGGTTCGCGGACGGCACCGAGAAGTCCGGGCTGCCCTCGAGGGCCAGCTCCAGGCTGAGCTCCAGGTTGCCCGCGTTGGTGATGGTGAAGGTCTGCGAGGCCTCTTCACCGTCCTGGAGCGGGCCGAAGTCGAAGCGCTCGGCGTCGACCACCATCACGGGGACCTCTTCCAGTCTCTCCAGAGGCGGCGGTCCCGGGCAGGCGACGAGCGCCCCCAACCATCCAATCATCACAGCTCCACTCCGCGCGGGACCCTGCCAGGGCCCCAAGACAATGCCTGAGACACCCAGGGGGTGGCGTCACGAAACGTTTCGTTCACGCCTTCAGGGATCAGAGCAGCCGGATGATCTGCTCGACGCCGCTGATCACGGCACCGAGCACCACGATCATCCAGAGATCCACCTGCAGTGAGCGGTCGGTCCGCGGTGCGGAGAGGATGTTGGAAGTGGTGCGGGACATGGTCACCCCCTCTTGGGGTGGAGGGACAGACCGTGGTGTTCACGGCTCCCCCCATCCCTCTACGGCCCGGAAGCCGCGGATGTGAAGACGATTCCTCAAGGTCGCCGGTGTCTACGCTGGAGATCGCGACACGGATCTGCGCGGCCGACCTGCTGGATGACGTGCCGGCCTCGATCCGGGTCCTCGGTGACGATGCAGAGCGGGCCGACGGGATCCCCGCTGAGGTCGAGCTCCAGCCGAAAGCCCGAGGCTCCAAGGGTGGGATCGCCGGAGGCCTGGGCCACGTCGGGCCGCAGCACGGCCAGGGCCCGGGCCTGGCGGATCGGCCAGTCCGTGCGCAGGAGCAGGCCGCGGTCCTCCTGGGTGCCATCGAGCAGGCCCCAGCCGGTGACGACCACCGGGTCACCCGGGGAGATGCGGTCGATCCAGCCGCCGGCCTTCAGCCGGGTGTCGAAGCCGGGGTCCAGGCGCACGCCCAGTCGCTTCAGCGCCGGCCCGAAGCGGTCCAGGGGCACGCGCACCACGTCCTGGCGCACCACCTCGGGGGCGTCGACGGCGGCCAGCTGGACGTGGCCGAAGCGATGGAAGACCCGGCGCAGCTCGCCGGCGCCGAGCTCGGGGAAGTGGGCGGCGAACCAGTCCGTCTGCGGGGCGGCGAAGGCGTGGGTCACGCTGCGGTACCCCAGGCCGTTGAGCACGGCGCCGCCGAAGCCCGGCACCACCAGCCAGCCCCGGGGATCGGCCTCTTGCTGGGCGCTCAGGGCCTGGACCGCGGGGGTCTGAGGGACTGTGAAGAGCGGGCCAGCGTGCTGCACCGGGTTGAAGCCCCCCCAGTGGATCAGGTTCCACACCCAGGCGGCGGTGGCGAGGCCCGCCAGAGGCACCCGGACCGGCAGCCGCAGGGCCAGCACCAGCAGGAGGATCCCCGCGGGCACGACCATGCGCACCGGAGGCACCTTGTGCCAGCCCAGGGGCAGGCCGAGCCAGCTGGGCAGGGGCAGCAGCATCCACGCGCAGCAGGCCGCCAGCAGGCCCAGGAGGAGCTGGGTGTGGCGGCGCCAGCGCGGATCGGCCCAGCGCTCGTTCAGGGCCTTCCGGTCCGTGGCCAGCAGCGCGAGCAGCGGCAGCAGCGTGCCCGCGGTGGTGGCCTCGCAGACGTTGGTCTCGGGCAGCAGGCTCTGTCCGAGCCAGGCGGACAGGCCGGGCAGCAACAGGTCCAGGGCCTGGCGCACCGGGACGCCGCCCCCCGAGGAGACCCGCTGTCCCGGGTAGACGGTGTCGGCCATGATCGGCACCACCTCCCACAGGTAGGCGAGCACCAGGGCGGCGCCGAGGGCGACTCCGGCCGCGGTGTCCAGCCAGCGCCTGCGGTCCGCGTCGGCGAGGGTCAGGGCCGCGGCGCCGACCAGCGCCATCGGCAGGAGCAGCGGCGGGTAGAGGTGAGCGAGCCCACAGACCGCGGTGGTCCAGGCCACCAGGGGGATCCGCACGGCGGCCGGCCATGGGGCCAGCGCCGCCAGCACCACCCACGGCCAGGCGGCCAGCAGCGGCCCGGTGGTGGTCCACCAGGTCTGCACGTACCCGGTCGTCCACAGGGCGCCGCTCGCCGCGATGGCGGCGACGGGTGGGATGCCCAGGCGCCGGAACAGCCGCTCCCAGCCCAGCAGGCAGGCGACCAGGGTGAGGGCCCAGGACCCGGCGAAGGCGCGCGGCGGGTCCAGGCCGGCGAAGTAGCCCCACATCGCCGGCTTGAGGGGCAGGGCGAGGTCCCACAGGGGCAGGGCGTTGAAATTGCGCAGGTCCTCGCCATAGGGCGAGGTCGCGTTGAGGCGGGCGCCGTCGTTGCGGACCGCCGCCTGGGTCAACGGGGTCCACACCGCGTACTCGTCGGAGCGCACCACCTGGGGCGTGCCCCAGACCAGGCCTTCGCCCTCCGCGCCCAGCTGGCGCAGGACCACGCCATAGCTGCTCGGGGTCCACGCCAGCGCCGTCAGCGCGACGCCCAGGGCGACGATGAGCGGGGTCCAGAGGCGCAGCACCCCGCCACGGTAGTCCGTGGCGGGGTGCCGGGTTCGCGTGGGGCCTGTGCCGCTACTGCGGGGGCGGGGGCGGGGGGCCCCCGGAGCCGCCCGGGGGCGCCGGCGGCGGCACCAGGTTGGCGATCTCGGGGACCTCGTTCCAGCTCTTCCAGCCGGCCCAGCCCGGGGCCCAGACATGGTGCTTGCCGTCGCGGTCGGCGGCCACGTGGGCGGCGATGTCCGCTGCGGGCAGCTGGTGCTGGCCGCTGGGGCCGCTGTAGTGGAAGATCGGCGGCGGGGCGGCCCCGGGAGCCGGCGGCGGGGCCATGCCCGGAGCCGGGGGCGGGGCGGCCTGCTGCTGGCCCATGCCCATCATCTGGCCGGCGACCACGTTGCCCAGGCCCAGGCCCACGCCGGCGCCCATCATGGCGCCACCCAGGCCGCCGCCACCGGGCTGGTTCGCGGCGTCCTGGATGGCGTTGGCCGCCTGGAACTGGGTGTAGGTGTTCATGTTGCCGACCAGGCCCATCTGGCTCCGCTTGTCGAGCATCTCCTCGACCTTGGGCGGCAGGGAGATGTTCTCGATGGTGAAGTCGGTGAGCGTGATCCCGTAGTGCTCCTCGAACCAGGGGCTCATCTGGTTCGCCAGGGCCTCGCCCAGGTCCATGTACTTCATGGCCAGGTCGAGCACGGGCATCTGCAGGCTGGCGACGGCGTCGGTGAAGGCGCTCACGAGCTTGCGCTTGAGCTGGCCGTTGATCTCGTCGGTGGTGAACAGGCCGTCGGTGCCGACCACCTCCTTCAGGAACTGTCCAGGATCCGTGATGCGGTACGCATAGATGCCGAAGGCGCGGAGACGGACCGGGCCGATCTCCGGGTCCCGCATCATGAACGGGTTGGCGGTGCCCCACTTCTGGTTCGTGTTCTGCCGCGTGGAGACGAAGTAGATGTCGCCCTTGTAGGGGTAGTTGAGCTGGTACTTGATGCTCTGGAAGAAGCTCCAGATCGCCTCGGTGTTGGTGCTCAGGGTGTAGGTCCCAGGGCCGAACACGTCGCTGAGCTGGCCCTCGTTGATGAAGACCGAGGCCTGGCCCTCTCGGACCACGAGCTTGCCGCCGTCCTGGATGGCCTGGTTGAAGACCGGGTAGCGGTAGACGAGGGTGTTGTTGCTGCTGTCCAGCCACTCGATGACGTCGAGGAACTGGGCCTTCGCGTGGCCCTTGAGCGTGTTCCAGAAGCCCATGCGCTTCTCCTGATCCGGCGGATCGTGAAGGGGGAGGGGACCTTAGCCCCCCGTGAGGTGACGGGGCAACAACCCCTGGGAACCGACAAAGCGCTCATACGACGGGGTCCCCGATCCGATTGCTCTGTCCGTGGAAGCTCTCGACACCGCCGCCCGCAAGGTCATCGAACTCCCGCTCGAGCCGGTCGTAGAGGCCTGGGGCATCGAGCGCGTCCAGGACGTGGCCGGTCAGCTCTCGGGTCCCCAGGGCTGGGTCGCCGTGCTGGACGGTGCTGGCGGGGCGCGGGTCCTGCCCGCGGCCCAGGTGCTCTCGGCGAACCCCGACCACATGCTCGACCTGCTGCCCGGCGGGCAGGAGGCCACCTACGTCGACGCGAACACGGCGGTCGGCGATCTGCCCGAGGAACGCCCGCTCCTGGTCAAGCAGGGCTCCGAGGTGATGGGCCTGGTCGGCGGCGAGCAGCAGGATCCCCAGGTCGCTCGCATGAAGCGCATGCTGCGGCTCCCCTGCGGCGGTGCCGATGCGGCGATGGCCGCCTGGGCGGCGGTGAAGCACCACCGGGACACCTACCGGAAGAAGGGCATCGCGATGGTGCTCGACATCCAGCCGAGCCGGGTCGAGGGCGACGGGATGGTGGTCAAGACGGCCATCGACGTCCTGCTCGAGGAGGCCCTGGAGCTCATCAACCGGGCCAACGGCGGCACCGGCGTGCACGTGATGATCGGTCAGGGCGTGAGCGGTCTCTGGATCGGCATCGAGACCAACGGCACCTACTTCCCCGCGGCCTTCCTCTTCGAGATGCTCGAAG
>CAYFPX010000232.1:3154-12376 GCA_964344945.1 uncultured Enterobacterales bacterium | reverse complement strand
CGCACCCGAGGGGGGGTGCTGTCACCACCGTCGCATTCGGGGTGGGGTGCTGACACCACCAGCCACGGGCGCGGTGGGACGATCTCGGGATTCGACGCAGGTCGCTAGAACCCCTCGTCGAAGAGCCTGGCGGCCTCGTCGGCGTAGAAGGCCCGGTGGTCGAAGGCCTCGACCACGCCGGCGATCTGGCCCACCTCGTCGAAGTGGTCCGCCGGGAACTCACCCCGGTAGTCGCCCCAGACCGCGCTCGACACCGGCACCATGCCGTCGTTGGCCCCGGCCAGCTCGCTGTTGATCCAGTGGCTGGTGGCGAGGAAGGGCGTCACCACCTCGCCGCCCTGGTCGGCCTGGCAGTCCCAGTCCAGCCAGTCACAGGAGTGACCCGCCCAGCTGGTGTACAGCACGCCGTCGATGTCGGGGTGGTCGACGTTGAAGCGGGCCATGGCGTCGGTGGTCAGGTCGGCCAGCTGGTCCATGGCGGCCAGCTCGCCGAGCCCGAGCCAGGTGCCGAGCTCCGCCAGGGCCAGCTCGACGGCCCAGCTGTCGAGACCAGCGAGCTCCACCGCCCCCAGGGCCACGTCGGCGACGGGGGTGCCGTGGTGGGGGGTGCTCACGGTGGTGACCGAGACGACGCGGTCATCGGCGAGACCCGCGAGGCTGGTGAGGTAGCGGGCGTCGACGCCGCCCTGGCTGTGGGCGATCAGGTTGAAGCGCCGGCCGAAGCCCTCGGCCTCGAGGTCGTCGAGGTGGGCCTGCCACTGGGCGGCGCGGCTGGCGTAGCCCGCGACCGGATCCACGGCGGGCCAGGCCACGGCGTAGCCCAGCTCGCCCAGGGTCTCGGGCACGTCGTAGTAGTAGGTGAGCAGGTCGAGGAAGGCATCGGTGCCCCCCGCGCCGTGCATCAAGACCAACGGGTAGCGGGTGTAGGCCTGCTCGCAGCCCTCGAAGCAGCGCAAGGCCAGGCCGTAGGCGTGGCTCGGGGCCTGGGGGTCCGCCGGGGTGAGCCGCAGGAAGTGCTCGCCGGTGGTGGGCAGGGTCACGCTGAGGGTGTCCCCCGATGCGACCACCTGGGTCTCGCCGACGGGCTCGCCGAGCCGATCCACGATCGCCACGGTCGGGGCGTCCGGGGCGTCCCAGTGGGTCAGGGTCCAGCGCAGGGTCTGACCGGCCGCTCCCGCAAAGGCATGCACCGGCGCCTGGCAGAACGCGCGCACGGCCTCCAGGTCGGTCTCCTGGGGCACGTAGTCCCCTTCGACGCGGTCCAGTCCGGCCCAGGCGGCACAGGACGGCCCGCCCACTCCCTCGACCCGTTCCGGCACCTCCTCCGGCACAGCGGCCGGCTCCGAGGGATCGACGTCGAGGACCACGGCGCCACCCTGGCAGCCCGTGAGCCCCCAGAGCAGCGGAAGGAGCGGGGACATGGGCCGATGCTACAACACCAACGCCCCCGTCAGCGGTTCCCACCCCTCGTCAGGCCGGCAGCCCCGGCAGCTGGATGCCGGCCTCCTGCAGGGCGACCTTCACCCGGGCCGTCACGTCGCTGGCGAAGTCCTCTTCGTACCGGGCGTCGAAGACATAGGCCTTCAGCGTGATCCGGGTGCAGTAGACCAGGCCCGCGAACTCGTCGGCGACCCGGGTCTCGGGGGGCCGCCGCAGGTAGACGTAGGGGCTGGTCGCCGCGGCCTCGGCCACGATGCGGCGGACCTTCGTGAAGTCCTCGGTCGCGGCCACGTAGAAGGGCAGCGCCACCATCATGTGCAGGTTGCCCGCGTTGGCGGACCGCACCCGGTCGGTGAGGAAGACGCCGTTGGGCACGGTGACCACCGAGCCGTCCGGGGTGCGGATGCGCACCGAGCGCAGGCCGATCTCCACCACCTCCCCGTACTCGTCGTCGAAGGCGACCCGATCCCCGACCTGGAAGGGCTCTTCGACCATCAGGATCACGCCCATCACCAGGGAGCCGAGCAGGTCCTTGAAGGCGAACCCGACCGCGACCCCCGCGAAGCCCGCCACCGCCAGCAGCAGCTCGTTGGTGAGCTGGAGGATGGAGAAGCCGACGAAGCCGAAGAGCGCCAGGTACCCGACGAAGCGGCCGAGGGTCGAGAGCTTCCCGAACAGCAGCCGCCGCTCGGTGAAGCGCTCCCCGAGATCGGCCACGAAGCCCGTGATCAGCCGCACGGCGGCGACCCCGACGACGAGCACCAGCAGAGCGACCGGGAGGCGCTCGAGCGCCAGGATCTGGAGCTCGTTCTCCATCAGGCTCTTCCCCGCAGGAACTGGCGGCGCCGCAGCACCTGGGTGACCGCCGGCTGGACCCGCGGCTTCACCCCGACCCGCTCGGCCTTGTGCCAGGCGAGGCCCCGGGCCTGGAGCCGCTTGATGGTGGCCCGCACGATCATCGGGTCCAGGTTGTTGACCCTCTGGAGCTCGTCTTCGCTGAGCACGTCGTGGACCCTCAGGGCGGCCAGCACGAACAGCTCGCTGTCGCTCAGGTCGTCGGGCAGCCGCGCCTCGAGCCGGCCGCCGGGCCGCACGGACACCCCGTCCTCCCCGCCGCTGAGCGACGAGGTCCACATCCGCAGGGCGATGCCCGGGCCGCCGTGGGCGGCCTCGGCCAGCAGGCGGTACCAGGCGGCGATCGTGCGCTCCCGGGCGACCTCGGGATCGCCCCCCAGGGGCTGGGCGCGCACCAGCTCCTCGTAGCCACAGGGGGCGCCGCAGGAGCGGGCCCGCCCGTCGACCAGCAGCCGGAGCTCCGCCGGGGTCCAGGGGGGGACCTCGAGCACGGTCCGGAACATCTGCAGGTTCAGCAGGCCGCCGAGCCCGGTGAGGTAGTGCCAGGCGGGACCGTGCATCGACAGGACCCAGAAGTGGCGGTCTCCGGTCCGGGCCACGACCTGGAGCAAGGCCCGCAGGCCGTCGAAGCCGTGCACCGTGCGCAGGAAGGCCAGCTGGACCTCTTCGAGCACCACCAGGGACGGCGGCAGCTCGTCCAGGGTCGCCGGCAGCCCGTGCAGCGGAGCCGCCGGATCGGCCGGCAGCGCCAAGGCCTCCGCGAGCCAGGCGCACACCTCGGCCTCGGTGAGCACCCGGGTCGTGAGCCGGGCGCGGCGGACCTCGAGCTCGTCCATCCGCGGGCGCTCGGCCACGTGGGTGAGCCAGGTGTGCTTGCCGTGGCCGCGGTCCCCGTGGACGAGCAGCGCACCGCGCTGGCCCGCGTCGCGCCAGGCGTCGAGGCTCTGGGACAGGGCCGCGTCGAGCTTCGGGCGCGGCAGGACCCGCTCCGGAGCCGCCGGCGCCAGCAGCGCCCCCACCAGCTCCTCGGGCAGCGGGGCCAGCTCGCCCGCGCGGGCGCTGACCTGGGGCCGGAACAGCCGGACGAGCCGCCCGACGAAGCCCCGCTCCGAAGGGCTGTGAACGGTCGAGGCCAGTCGCTGGGCGAAGACCAGCCCGACCCCGATGACCCCGCGGGCCCAGCCCGTGAGCCAGCCGAGGCGCGGAGGACTGGCGAGCCAGCGGGCCAGGGGGCCGCCCTCCTCCCAGCGGGCCAGGCCCACGCGGATCAGAGGCTCCCACCGGTGGAAGACCACCAGCAGCAGCACCACCAGCCCGAGATCGGCCGCCGAAGCCACCGCCAGGGACAGGGGCACCGAGCCCAGGATGGCCAGCACCAAGGCCTGGCCCAGGGCCCGCAGGATGGCCCAGAGCGCCACCCCCTCGACCAACAGCCGGGCCAGCACCCGGCCCTCGGGCATCAGGGTGAAGGCCGCCGGCCGCGTGTCGGGGTGCTCGGCGACCAGGACGTCGAACAGCGCCCCGACCAGCCGCCAGGCGGCCAGGCTGAGCACGATGCGCACCGCCAGCGCCAGCTCCGGCAAGAGGCTCCAGGCCGGGGACAGCAGCGCCCAGCACGCCGCCAGGTCCACCGCGGCCCGGGCCGCACGCTCCAGAGGCGCCTCGATCCCGCCCAGGTCCTCGCGGAACAGGGCCCCGCGACCCCGACGCACCCACCGCAGCACCAGGGCCACGATGCCGTGGGACCGCCGGCGCAGCCAGACCCAGGCGATCAGCAGCACGACCACGCCGCTGGCCGTGCCCAGGAGCGCCTCGCGCTGGGCCTCGTCCCCGTCGAGGGCCTGGCTGAGCGACGTCGCTGCGACCCACCGCTCGTGGAGCACCTCGCCCAGGGTCGCGCCGAGCAGCCCCCACTCCGCCCTCACGTCGGGCCGCAGGGTGTCTCGGTCGCGCTGTCGATCCTCGGCGGTGGCGATCGCCAGGGCGGCCACCTGGGCCCGGCGGGCTCTCTGGAGGATCTCCCGCAGCCGGTCCCGGTGCAGGGCCTGATCCCGCAGACCGGCGTCGACGAGGGCGAGCTGTCCGTCCAGGGCCTCCTCCCAGTCCGCGAGCACCAGCTGGAAGAGCGACTGCATCAGCTCGTCCTGGAACTCGGCGACGCCCTTCCGGCTGGTCGCCAGGCGTTCCTGGTCTCTGGCCACCGAGCCCCGCGCCCCGTCGGCCTCGCCTGAGAGGCGCTCGAGCTCCCGCTCCGCCGTGCGCACGTGTCCGCGAGCGTCGGCCACCAGCTGGCGGGCCTGGCCGTAGTCGCCGGCCCGGGGGTTCGCCGGCTTCAAGGCATCGAGTCGGGTGACCAGGCCCTCCCGCAGCGCGGCCAGCCGACCGCGGACCTGCTCCCGGCGCTGGGCCATGCGGGCGGTCTCCTCGGCGGCCTCGGCCTCGGTGACCCGGAGCCGCGCGGCGGCCCACTCCTCGGGGCTCTCGGCGTTCGCCTCGGCGCGAGCGGCCTTCTCCCGGGCGGCCGCGGCGCGCTCCGCCCGGTAGCGGGCGTCGAGCACCGCACGACTGCCGGCCTGCTTGACCTCGACCGCCATCACGGCGGCGTCGCGCCAGGTGCGGGCGGTGTCGAGCCTCAGGCCGGCCAGCTCCCGCCGGGCCTCCTCGACCGATCCTGGATCCCCCTCGGGCAGAAGGCCCAGCGCGGCGCGGGCCTCCCCCAGATCGGCGTCGGCCTGGGCCAGCCGCTCCTGGAGCTGCGCCAGGGGCGCCACTGGATCGGTGCGGCGGATCCGCTCCACGGCAGCCAGCGCCGCCGCGAGCTCGGCCTGGGCGGCCTCGGTGGCCGGTCCGGCGAGCACCGCCAGCTCCCCGACCTGGACCCGCGCCAGAGTGTCGGGACCCAGGAAGGGCTCGAGCAGTGCGAGCCGCGCCATCGCCGCCAGGGCCCGCCCCGGCTCCTGGAGCAGGGCCAGGTCCCGGCTGGCTTCCGGGGGCCCCGCGCCGGGCGAGGTCGCGGCCCGCCGGATGCTGCGCAGGACTTCGTCGAGCAGGGCCTCGTCTTCCTGGAGGGTCGCGACCTCCCGGGCCCGCTCGTTGCTGCGGTCCTGGGCCCAGGCGGCTTCGGCCCGGGTGACCAGGGCGCGCAGGCGCTCCCGCTCGGTCGCCAGGGCCTCGTCGGAGACCGCCGGGTGCTCCGACAGGAGCTGGAGCAGCCCCAACAGCACCCGCCGCTCCAGGACCGCGGCCTCCTCTTCCGCGTCCAGCGCCACCAGGCGGGCCCGGCGCCAGGTCTCGATCCGGCCCGGGTCGCCCAGGGCGGGGGCCAGCGCCACCCGCTCGCTGGCCCGCTGGGCGCCGGCATCGTCGAGCAGGGCCAGGCGGCCTCGCAGCCAGCTCTCGGAGCCGGGGCGCCCCGCGGCGAGCTCCGGGAAGGCCGCTCCGAGGCTCGCGGTGCCGGCGAAGTAGGCCCGCGCCGCGGTGCTGCGGGCCTCGGCGGCCGCCTGCCGAGCGGCCCAGCCGGGCAGCTCCTGCTGCTGGATCCGCGCCCAGGCGACGTCGGGGTCGTCGGCCCGGGCCTCGCCACCGGCGGCGAGCAGCAGGAGCAGGAGCCAGCGCAGATCGGGGTCCTCGGGAGACGGGCGAGTCTACCCCCGGAGCCCCGCGTGCTCAGTAGAGGCGGTCGATCCGGTCCAGGCCGGCCTGGAGCTCGGCCAGGTCGGCGGCGCTCATGACCTCGTGATGGGCCAGGTGATCCAGGGAGCCCTGCATCTGGTCCAGGGCCGCGAGCGCCTCCTCCTCGGTGTCCAGCGACACCGACCCCGTGTCGAACCCGAGCACGGTGCTACGCAGGTCTGCGCAGGAGACCCTGAGCCGCCCGATGCCCAGCGCCTCGACGGACTCCGGCAGGTCCAGGTCCAGCATCGTGGCCGCGCCATCGTGCAGCGCGGCCCCGTCGAAGGTGGCCTGCTGGACGAGCCGGGCGTGCTCGTCGACCAGCTGGGTGTACTCCTCCGAGGCAGCGACGCGGTCGTCGTCGCCCCCTGCCGCGGCCTGCTCGGCGAGCGCCACCATCCGATCGATCACCCGGCGCGTCTCGGCGTGGTTCCCCTGCATCTCCTCCACCATCGCCACGTTGGCCTCGAGCCGAGCCCGCCCCACGTCGATGATCGGGTCGCCGGTGCTCTCGCGCTCTTCACCGAGACGGGCCAGCACCCGCTCGAGTGCGCCGGAGAGCACGCCGTCGTTGGCGTCCAGGCGCCCGCGATAGCCGAGCACCGCCTCCGTCGAGCTCGGGAAGTGGTCGAGCGCCGACTGTGCGGAGGTCGCGGTGGAGAGGTCGATCGTCGCCGTGTCGAAGCCCAGCACGGTGGTCCGCAGGTCCACCAGCTCGACCGCCAGCTCCCCGGTCAGGCGCTCCTGGACTGTCCGAGGCAGCGGGACGGGGAGCGTGGCCGCCCTGCCATCGGTCACGTGGTGCCCCTCCCAGGAGGTCATCCAGGCGGCCTTGTCGAGCCGCTCGACCTCGCGCACGTAGGACGTGTTCAGGTACTGGCGCTGATCGTCGTCCAGGGACTCCCTGGCGCTCTCCCGGGCCAGCTCCTCGAAGTCGGCGAGGCTGGCGAGCACATCCTCGTTGCAGTCCACCAGCAGATCCACCAGGGACTCCCCGGCGCGGAGCTCGGCCGCGGCCAGGGCCAGCAGGGCCTCTCGCTCCGGGCTGAGGAGCCCGGGCTGTGCCGTGGGCAGGCCGGCGTCGAGGACCGGCGCGGGCGACGAGGCTGCCGTGAGCCCCTGCTCCTCCTGGGCTTCCACACAGGCACTCAGGGCGATCAGGACGGTGAACGGCAGACAGAGCTCTCGCAGGGATCCCATGGGTCCTCCTCAGGCGCCTCCCTCCCCCGGAAGCCCTTGCCGGGTCGGCCAGGCGAGGGCCGACTTGAGCGACCTGTCACCGCGAAGTCATCAGACCCCGGGCAGCAGCCCGTTCAGCGTCGTCGCCTCGAGCCCCCGGTGCCGCGCGACCCGCCGGCTCACGACCATGCCCCGGTAGATCTGTGTGGCCCGCGCCAGGGCAGGGTTCGACGCCAGGGCGCCGTCGAGCCCCTTCACCGCCAGGTCCCGCAGGTAGGGCAGCAGGGCGTCGCTCAAGGCACAGCTCGCCGTGCGGCCGACCATCGCCGGCAGGTTGGGGACGCACAGGTGGCGCACGCCCTCCTCCAGGTAGACCGGCTCGTCGACGCTGGTGGGCCGGCTGGTCTCGGCGCAGCCACCCTCGTCGATGCTCATGTCCACGAACAGGCCGCCCTGGGTCATCGAGCGCAGGTGCGCCCGGCTCAGGATGCGCGGCGCGGGCTCGCCCTTGCGGCTCACGGCCCCGATCAGGATGTCCGCGGTGGCGACCTTGGCGGTGATGGTGGTCTCGTTGGCGATGACCGTCTCGATGCCGGGGACCTGGCCCACCTGGAGCAGCCGCACCGGGTCCACCTCCATCAGAGTCACCCGCGCCCCCACCCTCGCGGCCTCCTTGGCCGAGGCCAGACCGGCGACACCGGCGCCGATGACCACCACGTGCAGAGGCGGCACGCCCGGGCACCCACCCATCAGCAGGCCCCCGCCCGCCCCGAGGAGGTGGTGCTGGGCCATCGCCACGGCCACGCGGCCCCCGATGGCCGACAGGGGCTCCATGACGGGGAAGTGGCCGCGCTCCTCGATGAGATCCAGCGCGACCGTCGACATGCGGCCGTCGCGGATGCGCTCGAACACCGGCCTGGAGCAGTGGCTCAGGTGCAGGAAGCCCCAGAGCACCGCCCTGTCGCGCACATGGGCGAGCTCGGCCTCGGTGAGCTCGTGGATGTGGAGGACCACGTCGCCGGCGCTCAGCACCTCGCGGGTGGTGATGCCCACCCGGGCCCCTGCGGCCAGGTACTCGCCGTCGGCGAAGCCCGCGCCCTCGCCGGCGCCGGTCTGCACGTGCACCTCGTGACCCAGGGCGACCAGGGCGCCGACGCTGGTGGGGGTCAGCGGGACCCGGCGCTCGCCGGGGGCACGCTCCTTGATGATCGACAGGTCCACGGCGCCCTCGCTCCCGGTGGGGCTAACCGCTCCCCACCATGCCGAGACCCCGGGCCATCGCGGCCGCCAGGAAGGGCACGCACAGCAGCAGGGCCAGCTGTACCCGACTGATCAGGGCGAAGGTCGCCGCCCGCGAGGTGTCGGGCTCCTCCCCGCGGGCCTCCGCGATGCGCCAGCGCACCTGGCTCACCATGGGCCACAGCTCGAGCAGGCCGATCAGCCCGAGGATGCCGAGCTTGGCGTGGAAGGCGTGGTTCGCCAGGTAGAAGGTCGTGCCCTTCTCCAGTCCCCCAAAGGCCCGCCACACCCCGGTCCCCACGATCACGATCGACGAGATCCCCCAGGCGTTGTCGGCCCGCAGCGCGGCCGCGATGTCGCCACGGGCCAGGCCCTGGCCCCGCAGGAAGATGGACCCCACCGCCAGGGCGAAGCCGAGCACGTGCAGGGCGCTGACCACCGCTGGGAGCACGCTCAGTCCTCGGGCACCAGCGTGATCGGGTCGTTGTCCTCGTCGGACAGGCGCGGGAGCGCCCGGTCGTCGAGGCGGTCCACCCGGGCCACCAGCACGCTGATGTTGTCGTCGGAGCCCATGGCGATCGCTCGCTCCATGAGCGTGGTCGCCGCTTCCTGGGGCTCCGGGCGGTGGCGGAGGACGTCGTGGATGCGCTCCTCGTCGACGAAGGCGCTGAGCCCGTCCGAGCACAGGACCAGGCGGTCGTCGGGGAAGAGCGGGAAGCAGCCCGTGTCCAGCCCCTTGTCCACGCGGATCGCCTCGTCGTCGCCGATGCCCCGGGAGCCGTAGACGAAGTTCTGGGCCAGGTAGCCCTGGTCGTTCCCGACGGGGCGGCCGTCGCG
>CAYFPX010000232.1:1135-3144 GCA_964344945.1 uncultured Enterobacterales bacterium | reverse complement strand
GCGAACTCGCCCCGGGTGTGGTCCCTGGTCAGCGGCTCGAGCACGCCGTTCCGGCACAGGTAGAGCCGGGAGTCGCCGACGTGGGTCCAGGCCAGCCGACCGCCGATGACCCAGGCCGCGGTGAGGGTGGTGCCCATGCGCACCGGGCCGTGCTCGGCGGCCTTGCGGCGCAGGCGGCGGTGACAGGTCAGCACGTGCTCCCGCAGGGTGTGCTCCGGGTCTTCGGGCAGGCCGTGCTTGAACAGCCGGGCCATGGCCTGGACCGCTGCGGTCGAGGCCAGGTCGCCGTCCCGGTGCCCGCCCATGCCGTCGGCGATGGCCAGGAGCACGCCATGGGTCTCGGCCTCCCGGACCTCCTCGACGTCCTGCTTGCGGTAGCGCACCTGGCCGGCGCGACACACGAGGTAGTTGTCCTCGTTCCGCGAGCGCCCACCCCGATCCGGCCCGATGCCGGTGGTGCAGACCACGCCGATGGTCACCTGATCCGACACGGGCGGCAGGCTACCACCTCGCGGTCGACGGCAGGCCGTCGCAGACCCCGGAGTCGTGCACGATCGCCGCCGAGTGCCGCGCTTCCGGGGGCACCGAGGCGCCGTCCCAGACCACGGTGTCGCGCAGCCGGGCGCCCCGACCGATCCGGGCGCCGGGGCCGATCACCACCCCCGGCCCCAGGTGCGCTCCGGCACCGATGTCCGCGCCCTGCCCGATCCAGGCGGGGCCTGCGACCTGCACACTGGGGTGGAGCAGGCCCCGGTCGCCCCAGGTGCGTTCGCCCCGGGTCGCAAAGGCCGCCAGGGGAAAGGGGTCCAGGGCCAGGGGCAGCTCACCCGCCAGAGCCCCCCGGTTGGCCTCCAGGTAGAGGGTCGGGTTGCCCAGATCCACCCAGATCCCGTCGTGGCGCCAGGCACCCACGCGGCGCTCGGGGACCAGGGCCGACCAGGCGGTGCGCACGATGCAGGCCTCGCCCTCTGGCACGTGGTCCAGCACCCGCTGGTCCAGGGCGTAGATGCCTGTGAAGTGCCGGTGCCGGTCCACCGCGCCCTCGGCCGGCGCGCTGGCGAGCCCCACCAGGTCGACCACGGTGTCGGTCTCGTCGAAGGCCACGATGCCGTACTCGGGGCCGCCGTCCCGCAGGGCCATCACCGTGCCGATGCGGTCGTCGAGGCGGTCGATGAGGCCTCGCAGGTCGACGTCGGCGAGCACGTCGCCGTTGACCACGACGAACCGGTCGGCCAGGAGGGGCCGGGCGTGCCGCAGGCCCCCGCCGGTGCCGAGGATGGCCGGGGCCTCCAGAGAGACGGTCAGCGGGAAGCCGTGGGCGTCGGCCCAGCGCTCGACCTGCTCCGGCAGGTGGTGGGCGTTGACCACTGCGCTGTCGAAGCCCTGGGCCATCAGGCGGGCGACCGCCTGGTCCAAGAGCGGCAGGCCGCACAGCGGGACCAACGGCTTGGGACGGTCGAGGGTCAGGGGCCGCAGCCGCGTGCCGAAGCCCGCGGCCAACAGGAAGGCGGGCGCTGCCAACGTGCCTACTCGAACCGGTCCGTCAGGTTGTTGTAGAGCACCGCCGAGCCGGCACCGCCGGTGCCGTAGGGCGCGGTCTGCAGGAGGTCGTCGCGGCCGTTGCCGTCGAAGTCGTAGGCGATGGTGTTCCAGCCCATCAGGTCGTCCTGGTCGATGCTCACGAACTCGATGTCCGAGTCGTCGGCCATGACCGTGCCACCGGCGGCCACCTGGGGGCCGTAGTGGATGTAGGTGCGGCTGTTGAGCCCGCCGAGCTGCAGATCGCCGACGCTGATGATCACCATGTCCCCCACGCCGTCGCCGTCGAAGTCGCCGGCCTGGGCCGCGGAGCGCAGGTGCCCCAGGTCCTCGATGCCGTAGACCAGGTAGTCCGCGGCCGCGGTGGCCAGGGTGGCACGCTGGCGGTCGGGACAGAGCGTCGTCGCCATGCTCCAAAGTGCGCGGGCGACGACGGCCACCGCCACCGCTTTCAGGCCCCGGAGCCAACC
>CAYFPX010000232.1:0-1125 GCA_964344945.1 uncultured Enterobacterales bacterium | reverse complement strand
GCGGCCGCGGTGGCCAGGGTGTCCCCGCTCAGGTCCAGGTAGGTGTGGCCGTCGATCACCGCGACGGCGCCGGTCTGCCACAGGCCCTCGGCTTCGTCGCCGTGGTGGCCCCACAGCGAGACCACGATCTCGTCGTAGCCGTCGCCGTCGACGTCGGGGAGCCAGCCGTTGACCTGGCCCGCGGTCTCCTCGTCGTCGCCCTCGAGCCCGACGGTGTCGCGCACGGAGTAGGACCCGCCCGGGATGGCCATCAGGTCGGCCCCGGAGAAGGGCGAGACCCGACCGTCGCCGTCCCAGCTGGCCTTGTCGTCCGGGGGCTGGGTGTCGGAGCTGAAGAGCAGGTCGCCGATGCCGTCGGCGTCGTAGTCCAGGCCGCCGACGGACTGGCCGCTGAAGACCCCGCTGCTGTCGCTGATGTGGGCCATCGCCACGCTGGTGGTGATGGTCCCGCCGTTCTTCACGGCCCCGCTCGCGTAGACCGTGATGCCCGCGTAGTACCAGATGCCCGTGCCGATGCCGAGCTCGGGCAGGCCGTCGCCGTTCCAGTCGCCCAGGGCCGCGACGTCGCCGCCGGCGTAGTCGTCGATGGCGGAGATCTGACCCCAGGCCGCGTTGGAGCCGCCGCCGCTCTGGAGGGCGCTGCCGTTGATCAGGTAGGCGCCGCCGTAGGTGCTGCCAAAGGCCGCGATGGGCGCACCGACCAGCAGGTCCGGGTCGCCGTCGCCGTCCAGGTCCCCGACCGAGTCCAGGTCGACGCCGTAGTACTCGGCGTTGCCGTCGGACTGTCCCAGCTTGACGTCGCGGAAGCCGCCGTCGGGCGCCAGGGGATCGAAGAGGTAGACCCGGCCCGGGTAGCCCTCGTGGTAGCTGCCGAGGCCACCGAGGGCGATCTCCGCCGTGCCGTCGCCGTTCACGTCGCCCACCACGGCGCCGCCCAGCCCGATGAAGCCGTCGCCGTGGAAGTACCAGTCCCCGGACCAGGTGGCGTCGGCGTCGCGGCTGGTCAGGCTGTCCGGGATGTCGTCGCAGTCGTTGTCCAGCCCGTCCCAGGTCTCCTTGTTGCCCGGGTAGGTGAGCGGGTCCTCGTCGTCGCAGTCGATGTCGTCTTCGTCTTCGTGGTCCGGC
>CAYFPX010000231.1:0-12584 GCA_964344945.1 uncultured Enterobacterales bacterium | reverse complement strand
GCTCCATGCGAAAGACGCTGCAGCCGTTGTTCTGGTCAGGGGCGCTGCGCGAGGAGAAGGCCGGGGGTGGGAAGCGCGTCTTCGTTTCCGACCGCGAAGCGGTCATGACCTGGATCGGTGCCCGCTACCCGTCGGGCCTGTTGGGCCCCGAAGCCGAGATGCCTGCCCGCGCCAGAGCGGTGGCGACCTTCCGCGACTCGAAGGCAGGCGACGAGCTGGAGACCAGGGCCGTGTTCATGCGCGGGTTCCGCGGCGCTTTGCTTCGGCGAAGCGACGGAACCCTGCCCCTCGCAGAGCTCACGGAGTCCTTCGGGCTCGCAGGCGTGCTCATCGAGTGGAGCGACCCCTGGCGATTCCGCGGCTCGATGGCCCTTGTCGAGAATCTGGAGGTCTTCCTCCACATTGAACAGGTGCTCCCGGAGGTCGACGCAGCGCTGTGGACCAGGGGGCGCATCGATCATCGTCTTCTGCGTTGGGTCGCGACCATGCGGGGCCTTACGGTCATCCACGCTGGCGACTACGACCCCGTCGGCCTGGACGAGTACCAGCGGGTCGCGTCGGCCATGCCCGGCCGGTCCAGGCTCTACGTCCCCGACGACTTCGAGGAGCGGTTGGCCCGATTTGGCACGGGCGACCTGTTGGTGAAGTCTGCTGCGGTGCTCGAGCGCGTACGGGCTGAAGCCAATGACGAGGTTCGGCCGGTCGTCGCGTTGATGGACCGGTATGGCAAGGCCCTGGAGCAAGAGGCGTTGCTGGTGCCGATGACGTCTGGCAAGGGGAGCCCGCGATGAGCTCCCCTGTCCTCGTGACCTGGCTCGCCACCCGCAACGACCCCTACGAGCGGGTCAAGAGCGGCGGCCCCTTCCGCGAGACCGCAAGCGGTCCCGTGCCGGGCCCCACCCTGACCCTCCTGACCGACCCCGCGTCCCCCTACGCCGACCGCATCACCGACGTCGTGGTCCTCCGGCAAGGAGGCGCCCAAGCGGCGATGCACGATCAGATCTACTCGGACCTGGTCGACGCCCTCGCCGAGCGCGCCCCCACGGTCCAGCTCCACCCGCAGGTCTGCGTCCACGATGACCCCACGGACCACGCTGCCATCTACGACTGGCTCAGGACCAGGCTCCCCCGCATCCGCCGTCGCTTCCGCGGTCGGGAGCTCGTGGTGCACCTCTCGCCGGGCACGGCGGCCATGCACACGGTCTGGGTCCTCATGGCCGAGACCGGCTTCATCGAGGCCCCCTACACCGCGGTGCAGTCCATCCGTGCGTCGGAGCGAAAGGGCCGTCCCGCCGTCGTGCCGCTCTCGCTGGGCGTGGAGACCTTCTTCAAGAAGTGGCAGGACACCAGGCCAACTACGGCAACGGAGCTCGATCGACGCGTTCGCTGGGACCCGCGGCAGTTCAAGTCCGACCGGCTGAAGCGTCTCTACGACGACGCCCGACGGGTGGCTCGACTCAAGGTCCCGGTGCTCATCCTCGGCGAGCGAGGCACCGGCAAGACCACGCTGGCCTCATGGATTCGCTTCGCGAGCCCATTCCGAAAGGCTGCGCTCGACAGGGCCTGGCCGGCCGTTCCCTGCGGGCAGTACACCCCCGAGACGATGCGGTCCGAGCTCTTCGGCTACGTCGCGGGCGCATTCACGGACGCCAGGAAGGACCGAGAGGGCCTCCTCGCCCGCGCGGACGGCGACACGCTCTTCCTCGATGAGATCGGCGACGTCTCCAAGGACCTGCAGCGCCTGCTCATCAAGGTGCTCGAGGAAGGCGTCTACCAGCCCCTCGGCAGCTCGGAGGTCAGGCGCACGGACCTCCGGCTGCTCACGGCGACCAACCTGCCCCCGGACAAGCTGCGAGAAGCACTCGACGCCGACTTCCTGGACCGGATCCGAGCGTTCACGCTGACCGTGCCCCCCCTTCGTAGCGTCCCCGAGGAGCTCGACTGGCTCTGGCCCACCGTGCTGGAGGAAGCAGCGGCGCGTGCTGCAGCTCCGTTGCGCTACGCCCGCCTGACCCGGAAGCATCACACCCGCTTCTTGACTGCCCTTCGGGCCCACCCCCTGCCGGGCAACGTCCGCGACCTCTTCCGTGTAGCGTGGCGCTTCCTCGCGGCTCGGGCCGACGACGAGGCTCCGCTCACGGTGTCAGAGGCCACCGACTACGCCCTGCAAGCACTCGAGGGGGGCGCCCCTGAGGCTGGTGCGGTCGCTCGGCCCCTTGCGCGGGCCTTCGCCGACCGGCGCGCAATCGACCCAGCGCTACTCGAAGATGGCCCGCTGGACCCGGAGGGGCTGATCGCAGACTTCAAGGGCTGGTTCGGACATGAAGTCGCAGCGCTGGCCTCGAGGACGGGGCGGCCGGAAGGACAGCTCGTCCGCATCAGCGACAGGACGCTGCGGAATTGGCGTCGGAACGATCATGCCGGAGAGCCGGAATGATCATGCCGTGGAGGGCCTGAAACGGGTCGGCTGTGGGGAGGGATGGCAGTGAGAATTCAGTGGTTACAGCCACTTGCAAGAAGTGCTGAGGGCTGGCACAGAACTTGGAATGGAAGTCTGCGAGCCACGCCACAGCGGCGGGCCGACTCGGAGACCCCATGAAGAACAAGCTGACCCGGCACGCCCTCGACCGTTCCCGCAGCCGCGGGATTCCCACGGAAGCCATCGACCTCGTCGTCGCCTACGGCAAGCACCGCGCCATCCGTGGCGCCGATGTCTACATCCTGGGCTGGCGTGAGGTGCAGTTCCACGCTCAGCGCGGACTCGACGTGTCCCGCTGGGAGGGCATCGAGGTGGTGTGCGCCCACGATGGCCGAGTCCTCACGGTCTACCGCAACAAGAACCCCCACGCCCTGCGCCAGCGCCGGGCCCCCAACGAGCGATTCTCCGCGCCGCGCCGGCGCACCACCCACTTCTCCACGCAGGAGTCCCTCCGATGAGCCGTCTCAAGGAGTTCACCACCCAGACCGCCCGCCCTCTGTCCGTCATCCTGCTCGCCGACGTCTCCGGCAGCATGGGCGTCGACGGGAAGATTCAGGCCCTCAACCACGCCGTCCGCGAGATGATCGAGGCCTTCCAGGACGAGGCTGACCTCCGCGCGGAGATCCACGTCTCCGTCGTCACCTTCGGCGGACAGGCCAGGACCCACCTGCCGCTCGCACCCGCCCGCGACGCGATCTGGTCGGACCTGGGGGCTCGCGGGGGCACGCCGATGGGTGCTGCCTTCGACATCGCCCGGGAAATGGTCGAGGACCGCTCCGTGGTGTCGGGCCGCGCGTACCGGCCCACCATCGTGCTCGTGTCCGACGGCCAGCCGACGGACACCTGGCAGCAGCCCCTCCAGGCGCTGCTGGGCAGCGAGCGCGGTGGAAAGGCCTTCCGCATGGCCCTCGCTATCGGTGCCGATGCCGACCACGACGTGCTGCAGGCCTTCCTCGCCGATCCCGAGGCGAGGGTCTACAGCGCCGACGAGGCGCGGCAGATCCGCCAGTTCTTCCAGCTCGTGACCATGAGCGTGTCCGCGCGGTCGCGCAGCGCGAATCCCAACAGCGCTCCGGTCAGCGTCGCCGACGACGGCTGGGACCTGTAGTGGTCCGCGTGGTCGCCAGCAGCGTGCGCGGGCCAGCGCACGCGCTCGAGGGGTTGCCCTGCCAGGATGCCTGGCTGGCGGTGCCCGACTCGCGCGCATCGCTGGCCGTAGTATGCGACGGCATGGGAAGCCGCTCCCGTTCGCGGGAGGGTGCCCGCGCCGCGACGCTCGCCGCGCGCGACGCCTGGCGGCTCTGGAAGCGCTCGCCCGCGGGCAGCGCCGAGGACCTCGTTCGTCTGCTCGAGCCCGCATGGCGCCTACGCTTGCGAGTCGTGCCACGCGAAGAGGCGGCGACGACCTGCATCGTGTACGCCGAGGACGACCACGGTCGAGCTGTCTACGCCCAGCTCGGAGACGGCCTGCTCGCCCGAAGGGACGCCCACGGCGACGTGACCACCCACCCGTCGAAGACCGACGGCTTCGGCCTCACGTATGCGCTGGGCACCCCCCACACCCTCGCCGACTGGTCGCTCGCCATGGCGGCCCCCCTTGCGCAGGGCGAGGTCCTGGTGCTGGCCACCGACGGCGTGTCCGAAGACCTCGAACCCCAGCGTCTCGGAGACCTGGCGCGGTGGGCTGTGGACGAGCTGGGGCCTCTCCGCCGCCCCGGCGTCGCGTTGGCGAGGGAGCTGCGCAACTGGCCCGTCCCTCACCATCGAGACGACAAGACCCTCCTCGTCATGTGGAAGCCATGAGTCCCATTCAACAAGTCATCGATGAATCCGGCGCTGTTCACACCCTGTCTCGACGCATCGGGAAGGGCGGACAGGGCGAGGTGTGGCTGGCCGAAGGCGGCCGACGCATCGTGAAGCTGCTCCATCCGCGCAGCGATGTGGAGGCCCTGCGGCGCCAGTTCGCCTTCGTGCGGCGGCTCAACCTCGGCGGACTCCACGTCGCCCGCCCCATCGCGGTGCTCCGCCCGCCACATGTCGGCTACGTGGCGGAGTTCCTCGGCGACATGGTCGCCATCAAGGACCTCATCGACGCACCGCCGTCGGGCCTGCTCCAGTGGCACATCGACACGGGCGGTCTGCGCCGCCGACTGCGGCTGCTCGCGCACGCCGGTGAGGCCCTGCTGGGACTGCACGCGCGCGGGGTGGTCTATGCCGATGTCTCGCACAACAACGTCTTCGTCTCGGAGCCCGTCGAGGCCTTGGAAGCCTGGCTCATCGATCTCGACAACCTCAGCCACGAGGCCGACCCACGACGGGCCATCTACACCCCCGGCTACGGGGCCCCCGAGGTCGTGGCCCGCAAGTCGGGTTGCACGACGCTCTCGGATGCCTGGGCCTTCGCCGTGCTGGTCTGGCAGACCCTGACCCTCACGCATCCCTTCGTTGGAGACCTGGTCAACGACGGCGAGCCCGAGCTCGAGGAGGAAGCCTTCGCCAGCAAGCTGCCGTGGGTTGGCCACTCCGAAGACGATCGGAACGTCTGCACCACGGGGCTGCCTCCCGATCTGGTCCTGGCCAACCGTTTGATCGAGCTGGCACGTCGCACCTTCGAGAACGGTCTGGGAGATGCCAAGCAGCGCCCGAGCGTGGCCGAGTGGGTGGACCGCCTGCACGCAGCAGCGGACCAGACGGTTCAGTGCCCCGAGTGCAGTGGGACGTACTTCGTCGTCGAGAAGCTCTGCCCCTGGTGCGATGAGCCTCGCCCGGCCATCTCGCCCGTCCGCATCGAGCGCTGGGATCCCCAGAAGGGCGTGGTTCGGGGAGCGATGCGGCTGGGTCAGCTCCCCTTGGACAAGACCGGGTTGGTGCTTCCCCGGAGGGTGACAGAAGGCCGGACCGGCCAGTCCGCCCGTGAGCTTCACGTCGAGATCACGCAGGTTCCACGAGGTGTCTCGGTTCGCACCAGGCCCGGGTTCCGGGCCTGGGTCGCCCCCGCCGCCAACGCCCTCGAGGAGCACCACGCTGTCGACGAGCGTGGGCGCATCATCCCGCGGAACGGCTGGCTGGTGCTGTTCGAGAATCCTGCGCAGCCCCAGCGCGTGGCGCTGATCGGGAGGTCTGCATGAAGGTCGCGGAGGTCAGTGGCGGAGTCGCCACCACGGTTCGCATTCGGGCGGCGTCTGGCGACTTCGACCCCATTCCCGCCATCGAGTCCGAGGTCTCCCTGGTCCGTTCTGGCGATCAGACGCTGCTCACTGTGGGGGAGCAGGTCTGGGCCGTGGAAGGCGTGACCCCTGCAGACACGACCGAGCTCACGGACGTGGTGGTGAGCGGGCTGCCTGTGCTCGCCTACGTCGCCCAGGCCAACGCAAACGTGCTCGTCGTGGAGACCCGACGGCTCACCCAGGAGCTCCGGGTGACCGAGGAGATGCAGGTCGGTCTGGACGACAAGGTCATGGACGACGTGCGGCGAGGGCACCGGGTCGGCGGCACCGCTGCCGATGTGGCGGCCTGGCTCGAGGACAGGTTGTTCCTTCCCCCGGCTCCGGGGGGGCCAGAGCTGCGTCGCATGGTGATCTCGGGGGACGCCCGCGGGCGGCTCGACGCGTTCCGCATCTACGGGCTCAAGGTGGCCGCCGACGTTCGCCGGGTGGACGACAAGCTGAGAATCGAGCGCGTCGTGCGCGGTGGCCGACGCAACAACCAGCGGATGATGCTGCTCTACGCGCCGATCTCCATCGTGGACGCGACGGCGGCGTCCGAGCTGCACGGTGCTGTCCGCACCACCTTGTCCGAAGCTGTCGCCGGAAGCGGCAGCTACCTCCGCGTCTGGCAGGACTACCACAAGCTGGAGCGGGAGAGCGTGCTGCGCCGTGCCCGGAGCTTCGGCTGGCTGAAGTACCGGCGCTGCGAGCGGCGCCGCGACGGTGGCTGGCGCTTCCACCTCGCTCCGGTCGAGGACCTTACCGAGCGTCTCGCGCTGCTCGGTGAGTGGAGCCGCTTCGAGCTCGAGGCCGGAGACCGACCTCCCGCCCTCGGCCAGGAGAAGGCTGAGACCGCCCCTCGGTCGCGGGGACCGCGTGTCCAGCGTCTGAGCGCCTCGATCGTGGACCTGAACGAACTCAAGGGCTTCGTCGATCTGGCCGGCCCGGACGAAGACGACGAGCAGCCCCGGCCGCCGAAGTCGGGAGTGCTGTATCTGTCGACGGGCGGCGACGAGGCACGTCTCCGGCGGCGAGAGCGAGCTGAAGAGGCCCTTCGCACCGGAAACTGCCCGCTCCCACAGCTCGGTCTGCTCATGGAGGGCCGACCCGCGCCGGCGGCCCGACGGACGCGCATCAGCGTGGATGGACCGAAGCTGAAGCCGGTCATCCGCGAGGTGTTCGGCGAAGCCGGACCGACCCGCCGGCAGATCGAGGCCATCGAGATGGCCCTCAACACGCCGGACGTGTGCCTCATCCAGGGACCACCGGGCAACGGCAAGACCAAGGTCAGCACGGCCATCGAGCGCTGCCTGGCCGTGCTCGCGGACGAAGGCGTCGAGCCCTCGCACCGCATCCTGGTGTCGGCTGCCCAACACGACGCCGTCGAGAACGTCGTGCAGCGCACGGAGGTCTTCGGCCTGCCCGCCGTGAAGGTCGGCCGGCGACGACGAGGCTCGGACACCACAGTCGACCCGGGCCAGGTGTTCGCGGACGAGCGTGTGGAACAGCTGCGCGCGAAGGTTCGCGTCTCCCCGGAGGCGGAGCGGCTGAGTCAGGCGCGCAACCTGGTCCTGGCCTGCGTTCGTATGCGCTCCCTGCCGAGCGAGCAGGCGACCCGGATTCGAGAGCTGGTAGCCGTCCTCGGCGACCTGCTGCCCCCGGCGCTGCGGGACCAGGCCTTGGAGCGCGCAAGCTCTATCGAGCGCCCGGCCACCCAGGGCGACCCCGAAGAGACCGAGCTGCGCATCAAGGCAGCGCGAGGCATTCGCGTGGATGAAGGGCCTTTCTCTGACGACGGCCCCATCAAGGCTCGCGTTGCCCTGCGCCGGCTGGTCGGCCTGCTCACCGATGAGGAGCGCGACTTCCTCGAGCGCTGCGCCGATGTGGAACCCGAGGACGTGCCGCCGTGGCTGGACGAAGGCCGAGCGCTGCGGGACGCCTTGATCGACCGCCTCACGGAGCCAGCGCCAAAGGCGGAGCCGCGCCTGGACGACGACACCCAACAGCTCCTGCTCGAGATTCTCGACACCGTCGACCGACGCCTCGCCACCACGCGTTCTGGAGACGAAGCGGTGTTGAGCCTGTACCTCCACGACCTCGAGACCGACCCCCAGGGCGTTCGCAAGGCGCTGGAGCACTACACCGTCGTCCTCGCAGCAACGCTCCAACAGGCAGCGGGCAGGGAGATGAGACGTGTGCGCGGGATCGACACGGGCCAGACCACGTTCGAGTCCGTCATCGTCGACGAGGCCGCCCGCGCCAACCCACTGGACCTCTTCATCCCCCTGAGCATGGCCAAGCGTCGCGTGGTCCTGGTCGGTGACCATCGTCAGCTGCCGCACCTGCTCGAACCCGACGTCGAACGACAGCTCGCGGAAGGTGTTGACCAGGGCACGGTCGAGGAGCAGACGCTCCGCGCCGTACAGGCCAGCCTCTTCGAGCGGTTGTGGATTCTGCTCCGCGCACTCGAGCGAAAGGACGGCATTCGCCGCACCGTGACCCTCGACGCCCAGTTCCGCATGCACCCGGTCCTCGGAGCGTACGTCAGCCGCGAGTTCTACGAGGTTCACGAAGACGGGCCCATCCAGAGCCCGCGGAAGGCCGAGGCCTTCGTCCACGACCTCCCCGGCTACGTCCGTGGTGACCGGCCCTGCGCCGCCGGCTGGCTCGATGTCCCTGGTGACCGGGGCCGGGAGGTCCGGGGGGTCAGCAAGAGTCGACCCACGGAGGCCCGAGCCATCTCGAAGGAGGTCCGCCGCCTCATCGACCACGACACCCGGCTGACCTTCGGCGTCATCTCGTTCTACAGCGCCCAGGTCGACGAGATCGGTCGAGCCATGATCGATGTGGGCCTGACCGAGCCTGCGAACAACGCGCGTGGTTGGCGCGTCGCCGATGAGTGGGCGACCACCTACAACCACGAAGGCAGGCTCGTCGAGCGGCTGCGAATCGGGACCGTCGACGCGTTCCAGGGCAAGGAATTCGACGTCGTGTTCCTCTCGGTGACCCGGTCGAGCGACCTGCCCGACGCGACGGACGAGCAGCGGCGACGGAAGTTCGGCCACCTCATGCTGGAGAACCGACTCTGCGTCGCCATGAGCCGACAGCAGCGGCTCCTGGTGGCTGTTGGCGACCGCGACTTCGTACGCGGCGAAGGTGCTCGGGAGCCGCTCCGTGCGACCTTTGTGGAGGCGACCATGGCACCGTTCGATAGCCTGGTCTCCTTCGAGCGAGACACCCCCGTCCTCCGCCTGAACCACGGCAAGGACCCAAGAGCGAAGTGGGTGCTCTGGCCCGTGCTGACCTGGCGAGTGGTGGCGCCCGTGCCGAAGGAGCGCAAGCTCAACCTGTTCCAGCGTGCCGTCCTCGGTCTCGCAAGGGCTGGTGTGACCGGGTTCCTGGAGATCGCCGACCGTCTGCTCATCGCCCCTGACCTCGCCGGCCTGGTCGTCCTGGAGCTCCAGAACATGGCGCTGCTGGACCACGATGGCCGACCGACACCCCAGGGCCTCAGGCTGCTCGACGACATCGAAGAGGACCCGCCAGACGAGGCGCGGGTCGGCCATGTCCTGTCCGATCCGTTCTCCGGCAAGCTCTGGCCGCGATTCCTCACCGGGGATCTGCCCGTCGCAGACGTGGAGCTGAACGAAGACGGCTGGCCGGTCCTGCTCAGCGGGACCGCGGGCGACCCGTGGACCGACCGGACCTTCAGCATCCTGCCGACCGGTCGGGACTCGATCAGACTGGCCCGCCCCAGCGCCAGGGACGTCCTGCGAGCGGCTCGTCGCCACCGGCGGCAGCGCGACTTCGACGAAGTCGATGACGAGCGAGACGTGCCACGCCTTCGTCGGGTGTCCTTCGTGGATGACCGCCCGGAGCCCTACCTGCTCGCGCTCAAGGCAGGGCGACACGACTCCGGCGACTGGATGGTGGACGACCCCTTCGGGCATGGCGAGTCCGTGGACCTCCGCGCCCGTCTCGAGGAACGGCTGGACTCATACAACGGGCTCCGGCGCTGGCTCGCACCGCTTGTCGGGTCAGAAGGCGCCGAGCCCAGTCTGGGCCACCTCCAGACCGAAGCCGCGTGGAAGGTCGAGGAACGCCTGACCCTCGCGATTCGGCAGCACGACGACGTCCGCGAGCGGCTTGTTGCGATGCAACGGGCTCTTCTGGAGGCCGAGCTGAGCGATGCACCGCTGGACAAGTGGGATGACGTGCTGGTGAAGGCTCAACGTGCCGTGGAGCGGGCTCTGCGTCACCTCCTTGCGCCCTACCGGGACTCAGAGCCGCCCGCCTTCGTGCGCCTGGCACGGTCCGACAAGCGCTTCAACCAGCGCTTCCTCGACACAATCGCGGCCGACCTGGGCTTCCAGTCCCCGCTTCCGAAGAGGTTGTCTTCCGTCCGACGTGGAAAGGTCCAGTTCGCGGAGCGCAGTGGCAGCGGCAGTCTTCGACCGCTGCTCGTCCTGACCCTGCTGCGCGCTGACAGGGACGAGGACCATCCCCTGCGGTCGACATCCGGCGCGCACCCGGAGCTTCTTCACCGCCTGGACGGGCTGGCCACAGCCCGCGACCGCGCCGCACACGATGGCGCCCAGACCTGGCCCAAGAAGGTCCAGGGACACGTCGACACCGCCTTTGCGACCGTGGGGTCGCTCCTCCTCCCTCGCTGATCAGGTCCCGACAGAATGGCCAAGAGAAACCGACGCAACCAGACTCGCAAGCGCACCACCAACAAGACTCCTACGCCACCGCCGGTCGAAGAGCCCACCACCGAGCAGGTGGAGCGCCTGGACGCGGCCACGGCTTCGGCCGCCGCGATGGTGGAGGCGCACGGGCCCCCGGTCACCGACGGCGTGGTTGAGCAAGCCGGCCCGACCCTCGAGGCAGCCCTGAGCCGCGCGGAAGGTCTGCTCCGAGATGCGCGCGGAATGTTCGAGAAGGCCCGTGAGCGCGAGTCGGAGCTCAAGACTGAGAAGGACCGGCTTGCAGCTCAGAAGCGCGACCAGGAGCGGTCGCTGCGGCAGCGGAAGAAGGACGCCGAGGAAAAGCTCGGCCAGGTCGAGGAGGAGCTGACGGAGCGCGCTGACGCCCTCGATGTGCGCGACGAAGAGCTGAAGGAGCGCGAGCAGGCCGTGCAGCAAAGGGAAGCGGAGCAGGCCGAGGTAGGGGCACGGCTGACGGAGCGCGAGCTGAACGCCGAGCAAGGCTTCCTCGCCGAGAAGGCTCGCATCCTCAAGCCCGTCGAGGACGAGGTGACCGCCCTGCGGGAGGAGAGGGTCCGCCTGACGAGCGAGCTTGCCGAAGAGCGGGAGGCGGCCGAGGCCAAGGCGCGCGACGCAGAGAAGGCCCGCTCAGAAAAGTGGGCCGCAGAAGACGCTGCTCGTACGACTGCCGCAGCCGACGCCCGGCGTGAGCTCGACGAAGAGATCAACCGGGAGCGGCAGGCGCGGCTCGCGGAGCTGCGGGACGCGCTGAAGGAGGAGCGGGAGGCCGCCGAGGCGTCGTGGCAGGAGGACCTGGACAAGCGCAAGGCGGCGCTCGACGCGCGCGAAGCGGAGCTCGAAGAGTGGGACCAGGCGCTGCTCGAGAAGCGCAAGAAGCACCGCGCCGAAGCGCGTGACCTTCAGGCTGACCAGGAGTTGCTTGAACAGGACCTTGCGGCCCAGGCCCGCAAGGTCGAGCGCCTGGTCGCGGAGAAGACCGAGGATCTGCGCCACGAGGTCGAGTCGCTCAAGCGCCAGCTCGACGATGCACGTGGCCAGCGTGACGCCTACTTCCAGGACCTCGAGTCCCGGCGTGAGCTCGACCGACGGTTCGGCGGCCGCAAGCCAGAGGAGATCCTGGCTGCGCTCACCGCAGCCGAAGGCGAGCGGGACATCGTTGCCCAACAGCTCCGTGAGCGTCCCGACGCCCGGGCTGCCGAGCGTCTGGCAGGGCTGGAGCGCGAGCGCTCAGCGTGGCTGGAGGAGCGCGCCGTGCTGCAGGGAGACCTGGCAAAGGCACAGGGCGAGCTGTCCACCCGTCGCCTCGCGGCCATCGAGCTCGAGGCGCTGAAGAAGCAGAAGGAGGCACTCGAGGTCCACAAGCAGCTCCTCGACGGGGCCGTGGACGAGCTCCGGACGCGCGTAGACGAGCTCACGCGGCAGGAAGACCACCGCAGCCCGATGACTGCGCTGGCAAGTCTCGACGAGAACGACGAGCTTCAGAGCGAGGCACGCACGACGACGCCCTTTGGCCGCGCCACGCCGACGCTCGCGGACTTCGCTGAGGACCTGCGGCACCGCATCGCGACAGGGGTTGAGGGCCGCACGCTGTACTACGCCGAGCGCGATGTACGCGCCTTCCTGGGCGGGCTCGCCATGACGCGGCTGATGCTCCTGCAGGGCATCTCCGGGACCGGCAAGACGAGCCTTCCGCTCGCCTTTGCCAGCGCGGTGACTGGTGGTCTCGAGGTCGTCGAAGTCCAGGCTGGCTGGCGTGATCGCCAGGACCTGGTCGGGTACTACAACGCCTTCCACCGCCACTACTACGCGACGAACTTCCTCCAGGCGCTTTACCGCGCCGGAACCCCCGCTTTCCGTGACCGGGTGTTCATGATGGTCCTGGACGAGGTCAACCTCTCCCGGCCCGAGCAGTTCTTCGCCGACTTCCTGTCCGCGCTCGAGCAGCCCTTGAACGCGCGACGGCTCACCCTGGTGAACGACCCGGTCACAAGCGCTCCACGGCTGATGGTCGACGGCCGACACCTGCCCATCGAGCCGGGGGCCTGGCTGGGCCGCTGGCACCCGACGACAGGCCCCGAGCACGCCCTGTTCGAGCGCACCTGGTGTACCGATCGCCGGCTGTCGCGACGGATGATCGCGTGGACCGACCGAGGCAGCGCGCGCCTCGGTCGC
>CAYFPX010000230.1:0-12909 GCA_964344945.1 uncultured Enterobacterales bacterium | reverse complement strand
GCGACGACGACGGCGACGGCTTCACCGAGGTCGACGGCGACTGCGACGACACCGAGCCCCTCGCCTCCCCGGGGGAGACCGAGATCCTCGGCGACGGCATCGACAACGACTGCGATCAGCTGCGGGACGAACAGGTCCTCAGCGCCACCGCGGCCACGCACCTGCGCGACGCCGGCGCCGGCACGCTCTTCGGCACCGCCCTGGCGGCCGGGGACTTCGACGCCGACGGCCTGCCCGACCTGGCCGTCGCCGCCCCCGAAGGCGACGACGCGGGCTCGGACGCGGGCGAGGTCTGGGTCGTGGCCGCGGCAGCGTTCGGCAGCACCCGGGTCGACGATGTCGCGACCTTCTCCGTGCTCGGCGAGAGCAGCAGCGACACCTCCAGCCTGGCCACCGTGCCCGACCTCGACGGCGACGGCGCCCCGGAGCTGCTGGTCGGCGCTCCCGGCAGCAGCTCCCCGGTCGGCAGCAACGACGGCGCGGCCTGGCTGCTCTACAGCCAGGACACCGCCCACCTGGTGCTCGACGAGAGCGCGGAGGACATCCCCGACGTGCTCGGCACCGGGCAGAACAACGCCCGCGGTGGCAGCACGGTCGCGGCCGGCGACATCGACGGCGACGGCCTGGCGGACATGGTCTTGGCCAGCCACACCGCCAGCAGCAGCAAGGGCAAGGTCTGGCTCACCGAGGGCCTGGTGGGCGCCTCCGGCGGCTACGGCGCCTACGACCTGGGCAACAGCGGCTTCGGCACCATCACCGGCGCCGACAACAACGACGAGCTCGGCGGCGAGGTCACCATCCTCCCCGACGCCGACGGCGACGGCTACGGCGAGCTCGCCCTGACCGCCACCGGCGAGGGCGCGGTCTACCTCTTCAACGGCGACGACCTGGTCACCTCGACCAGCGCGTCGAGCGCCGACGTGCGCATCGAGGGTCCCTCCCGGGACTTCGGCGCCCTCAGCGCCGCCGACCTGGACAGCGACGGCGACCTGGACCTGGTGGGCGCCGACGGCGACCACGGGATCTACGTCTGGCTCAACCCCGGCGCCGGCTTCGCCAGCAACCTGCGCGACACCGATGCCGACGTGGTCGTGGGCACCGCCGGCCAGGACCTGGGCACCACCCTCGCCATCACCGACCTCGACAGCGACGGTACCTTGGACCTGCTCTTCGGCGCCCCCGGCAACGGCCAGGAGATCAGCGACGGCGGCGCGATCTGGACCACCGCTGCCGACAGCCTGCTGACCGCGGACGGCCTGGCCATCGAGGCCATCGGCGCCGCGGTCCTGGGCGATGTCGAGGACCTGGCTGCGGGCAGCCACCTGATCGTCGGCGACGGCTTCTGGGCCACCGGCGGTGAGCACCAGAGCCTGACGGGTCAGGCGTGGATGGTGCTGACGGACTGACCCGCTCCAGTGAGCGCACCAGGCTCGGGCCATGCCCGAGCTCACCCACCTGGACGAAGCCGGCCACGCCCACATGGTCCCGCGCACCGTGCGCGTCCGCGCGCGGGTGCGCTGCGACTGGCGCACCGGGGTGGAGATGGGGGCCCCGACCGCGGTGAGCGCCGCGCTCTTGACCGTCTACGACATGGTGAAGGCCATCGACAAGGGCCCGGAGATCGGGGCGAGCCGCCTGCTGGAGAAGCGCGGCGGTCGCTCCGGGACCTGGGTCCGCGAGCAGACCGGGTGACCCTGCTGATCCGGCTGGCCGCCCGCAGCAGCGTCACCACCACCGCCGACTCCGGCACCGGCACCCTGGACACCTGGGCGACTCCGGCAGCCCCGGGGTGAACATTCACCTCTCCCGGCAGCCCCCGGGTGAACGTTCGTCGATGGCCACCGGGCCCGGCGAGGCGCCACCAAGACGCGGACGAAGGTCCGAAGTACGGACGTTCGTCACCGCGCACAGGCCCGCCGCTCCTCGGGACGAACGTTCACCCCGGGGCTGCCCACGGCGACGAACGTTCACCCGAGGGCTGACCTCGAGGCCCCCCGCCTTCGAGCCCGAACAGGTCGTCGTGGTCGTAGCTGGCGGCGCCGCCGCCGCTGAGGTCGCCACCGACAGCCCGGCGGCCGAACCCAGGTGATCCGGTCAACCAGACCAGCTCAGCGACCCCGCGACCGGTCCGTCGACCACCACGAGCCCGTCGCAGTCGTCGTCCTCGCCCGAGCCCATCTCCGTCGCCCCCGGGTGGACCGCCGGGACCAGGTCGTCGCCGTCGCTCCACAGCTCCGCGACGATGCCGACGGTCACGCCGGTGACGCTGTGACCGTCGAGGCCTGCGAGTGGCCCGAGGACCCTACAACGCCTCCTCCCGCACCGCAGGCCCGATCAGCGGGCCGGCGAGCTCCTCTTCGAAGCGGCGCGCAGACGGCGGGTCCGACAGGGTCGCGGAGACGGTGATCGCCCCGATCCGCAGCGCGTACCGCAGCAGGTGACCGTCGGGCCCGTAGATCAGCTCCACCGGGCCGTCCGGCGTGGACCAGCGGTAGCCGGTGCCGATCAGTCGCTCGCCGTCGATGGTGACCGGGACCTCGCCGATCAGCGCCAGGGGACCCTGGATGACCGTGCCGGTCTCCGCAGCCAGGACGCTCAGGCTGTCCCGGCCCCGGAGCCGGTCGCCCTGGCCCGGGTCCAGCAGGTCCAGCGACGTGAGGTCGAAGGCGTCGCGGTCGAGGTGGTAGACGCGGGCCTGGCCGTCCTCGGCGATGGTCACGGTCCAGCCCTGGAGCTTCTTGACGGCCTGGACCTCCTGCAGCCAGCCGTTGTCGTTCTGGGCCGAGGCGAAGGTCGCGCTGCCCGCCCGGGTCATGCCGCTCATGCGCTGGGTCCAGGCGAAGTCGTCGCGGCCCAGGGACACGCTCAGCTCGGTCCAGGTCTCCAGGACGCGCACCTCCTGGAGGCCGTCGCTGCGGTACTTCACGGTGAGCTCGCGCTGGCCCACGGTGCGGCCCTCGAGGGCCAGGTCCCAGGTGTAGCGCTCGACCTCGGCGGCCAGGACCTCGCCGGAGAGGCCCACCCAGCACAACGTCGCCAGCAGCGCGGTCATCACGGCGCTCTCCTATCCCGGATAGCCTGAGAGCCATGGTCCCCTGGTCGCTGAGCGAGCCCCTGCGGCGTCGCCGGGCCGCCGAGCGCGGACCGGCGCTCCGTGCGGGGGACCGCCGGATCTGCCTGCTCTACCCGAGCCCCTACCGGGCCGCGATGTCGAGCCTCGGCTACCAGTGGATCCACACGGTCCTGGCCGAAGCCGGCTTCCACGTGGAGCGGGCCATGCTGCCCGACGACCCCGAGGCGTGGACCAAGGCCCGGGCCCAGCTGGTCACCCTGGAGACCGAGACCCCGGTCCAGGACTTCCCGGTCATCGGGGTCAGCCTGGCCTACGAGCTGGAGCTCGCCGGGCTGGTGAAGTGCCTGGACCTGGCGGGCATCCCCGCCCTGCGCCGAGACCGGGACCCCGGGCACCCCCAGATCCTGTTCGGCGGGCCGCTGACCTTCTCCAACCCGCTGCCGGCCGCGCCCTTCGCCGACGCCATGCTGCTCGGCGAGGCCGAAGAGGTGGTCGCTCCGGCGCTGGAGGCCTTCTTCGAGGGCGACCGCGACTCCTGGCTCACCGACGTGGCGGCCCTGCCAGGAGGCTACGTGCCCGAGCGGCACGGCACGGTCCTGCCCCCCGTCGCCAAGGCCGGCGACGCCCTGCTGCCGGCACACTCCCGGCTGCTCAGCCCGGAGGCCGAGCTGAGCGACATGTTCCTGATCGAAGGGGAGCGGGGCTGTCATCGGCAGTGCACCTTCTGCGTGATGCGTCGCAGCACCAACGGCGGCATGCGCCTGGTTCATCCCGATCGCCTCATGGACCTGGTGCCGCCGGAGGCGGCGCGGGTGGGGCTGGTCGGGGCAGCGATCAGCGATCACCCCAAGCTGGTGCCCCTGCTGGCGCGCATCGTGGAGAGCGGGCGCGGGGTCGGCGTGAGCTCCTTGCGAGCGGACCGGATCGCCCTGAAGCCCCGGATCGCCGAGCTCCTGCGGGCCGGCGGCTACCAGACCCTGACGGTAGCCAGCGACGCGCCGAGCGAAGACCTGCGCCGGACCTTGAAGAAAGGCACCCTGGAGAAGCACCTGGTGGCCTGCGCCGAGCAGGCTCGGGCGCACCGGTACCGGGTGCTCAAGGTCTACATGATGGTCGGCGTGCCCGGAGAGACCGAGGCCGACATCGACGAGCTGGTGCGCTTCACCCGAGAGCTCGGCGCCATCCACCCGACCGCCCTCGGCGTCGCCCCCTTCGTGCCCAAGCGCAATACCCCGCTCGATGGCACGTCCTTCGCCGGCATCAAGATCGTGGAGCGCCGCTTGAAGCAGCTGTCGAGGGGACTGCGGGGCAAGGCCACCGTGCGGCCGACCTCGGCTCGGTGGGCCTGGGTCGAGGCCGAGCTGGCCCAGGGCGGGCCAGCGGCGGGTGAGGCCGTGCTGCACGCGGTCCGGGCGGGCGGGCGCTTCGCCGACTGGAAGCGCGCCCTGCAGGCCGTGGCCCCGGAGACCCGCCGCCCCTGGGCCGCCTGATGAGCTGGAAGAAGCTCCTGCTCGTCGTGGCCCTGCTGCTGGGCACCCTCGCCGGGGGCCTGTTGCTGCTGATCGCCTGGGTGCTGCAGCCGGACCCGCCGGTCCAGGACCTGGCGGACCGCACGCCGGAGCGGGCGGCGGTCACCCGCACCGAAGGGCCCGCCAGCGACCCCAGCACCTACACCGTCTCTGGCCGGGTGGTCTACGAGGACGGTCGCCCGGCGCCGGACATCGAGATCGAGGTCCGGCGGGACTCCGACAACAGGCAGCACGGCACCTTCACCGACGACGCCGGCGGCTTCGCCCTCGAGGTCACCGGCCCCGGCCAGGTCCGCCCCGAGGACCTGCCGAGCACCCCCTGGTACTTCCCCGTCGACGGCCCCCGAGACGACCTGGAATTCGTGGTGCCGGAGCTGTGCCCCGTCGACGTCACGGTGGTCGACGCCGAAGGACGCCCCGTCACCCCGGGCAAGGCCGCCGCCCGGGTCGCCAGCGGCGCCTGGAACCGCCGCTGGACCAGCTACAGGCCCCTCGACGCCCAGGGCCAGGTGACCCTGGACCACGTGGCCTGCGGCGTGGCCGACGTCCAGGCCAAGGCCGAGGGCTACGTGAAGGGGCGCACCCGCGACGTCGACACGATGGCCACCCGGACGGTCACGGTGGTGCTCAACCGTGGCGTGGGGCTGAGCGGCACGGTGACCGACACGGACGGCCAGGGCATCCAGAACGCCAACGTCTCGGCAGGCCTGGCGAGCACGCTGACCCAGGCCGACGGCACCTACCAGCTCCAGTTCGATCCCACAGCCACCACCAGCGTCAAGGTCCGGGCCCGGGACTACATGGAGCAGGAGGAGCGCCTGCGGGTCGACCCGGACAGCGCGGACCTGGTCATCGACTGGGTGCTGGAGCCGAGTCGCGAGCTCGAGGTCTACTGCGCGGGCCTGCCCGACGACAGCTGCAGCGAGGTCCTGCCGATCATGTGCACCCGGCCCTGGCTGCCCTTCGGCGAGTCCTGCGACCGTGGCGATCCCACGGTCTGCACCTGTCCGGCCGGGATCAGCGCCATCCGCGGCGGCGGGCAGTCCGTCGAGGTCCAGCCCGGACAGACAGTGGCCTGGCTGGACTTCCGGGCCGGAGGCGGCCTGGTGGGCCGGGTGATCAAGGACGGTGCCCCCCAGGGCTGCTCCACCTTCACCATCCGCCTGCCCGAGGACCTCTCGGACATCCCACGGGGGGGCGTGGCCGGTCGAACCGGTGCTTGCGACGAAGACGGCGCCTTCGAGGTCCTGGGACTGGACCCGGGCCTGTACCAGGTCGAGGTGATCTCCGGGGGGCAGAACCGGCGCCCGGAGCCGATCCAGGTGGACGACACGATCGTCGACCTGGGCGACATCGACCTGGACGACGGCACCGATGTCGAGGGGATCGTGGTCGACGGCGTGACCGGCCAGGGAGCCCCTGGAGAGCTGGTCGTCGCCGTCCAGGACGTGGCCGACGGCGCCATGCCCGGCACCAGCACGGCGGTGAGCCGCTCGGAAGGCCGCTTCGTGCTGCGGGGCCTGGGCGACGGCACCTGGTCGGTCTTCCTGGTGTCCCGGCCCCTGAGCCCGGTCTCCGTGAAGGTCGCCGACGGGGGCGCGGACAAGGAGCCCGAGCTGGAGACCGGCGCCGCCGACCTGCTGGACGAGCAGGGCTTCGGCCTGCAGACCGACGACATGGGCGACCTGGTGGTGTCCGACCTGGACCCCGAGGGCGCCGCCGCCGAGGCCGGCCTGGAGACCGGCGACGCCCTGGTCGGGGTCACCGTCATGGGCATCGACGTCGGGGAGTACCTGCCGGGGCTCGAGAGCCAGGTGCTCGATGCCGTGCTGGAGCACTACTCGGGCCCAGGGGTCGGACTGGTGGTCGATCGCGACGGGGAGCGGATCGAGATCGAGCTGGAGTGATGCGCTAAGGTCCCGGAATGCCCACGACCCTCGAGTTCTTCTACGACGTCGGCTCGCCCTACAGCTACCTGGCCGCCCGCCGGCTGACCCGCGAGGCTCCCAAGCGAGGGGTCGAGGTCGTCTGGCGCCCGATGCTGCTGGGTGCGGTCTTCAAGGCCACCGGCAACGACATGCCCGCACGGGTCCCCGCGCGGGCCCGGTACATGCTCAAGGACCTGCTGCGCTGGTCCCGTCGAGAGGACGTGCCGTTCACCTTCAGCCGCTTCTTCCCGATCAGCAGCCTGCTGCCGATGCGCGTGATCGCGGGGGTGCCCGAGCCTTCCCAGCCCTGGATGGCCCGGCGCCTGTTCGAGGCCTACTGGGTCGACGACCGCAACATCAGCGACCCGGAGGTGCTGGAGGACGTCGTGGGGATCGAGGCGCTGCAGCGCACCTCCGAGCAGTGGGTCAAGGACGGCCTGCGGGCCAGCACCGAGGAGGCGGTCGAGCGCGGCGCCTTCGGTGCGCCTTCGCTCTTCGTCGGCGATCAACTGTTCTTCGGCAACGACCGGCTGGACTTCGCCCTGGACGCGGCCGCGGGCTGACGATCAGCCGAAGGCCGCCCGCAGCTGCGCGCGGTCCGCAGCGGTCAGGCCCAACAGGACCAGCTGGAGCCGGTGGGTGCCCTGCCGCAGCACCTCGGCCCGGACCTGCAGGAAGGTGCCGTTGTGGAGCTGGAGCACCGCCAACAACCCATCGCCCATCGACAGCTGCGGCACCGCAGCCAGCACGATCGTGGTCCTGTCGCCGTCGAGGTCCAGGCACCGAACGGTGGCCGAGGCACAGTACAGGTGCGCGTAGAGCATCGGCGGTGGCCCCGGCTGCCAGTGGCCCACCATCAGGTCCTCCACCCGCACCGCCGGCACCCGGACCGCCGGGCGCGCCCGGGCCGCGGCACGACCGAGGGACCGGGCCATGCGGCTGCGCCCACTGTGCTGGCCGCCCCCATCGAGGGTGGTGGCGCTCAGGGTGCTCCCGGGATCAACCGGGATGCGGCGGCGAGAGGTCGATGAGCTGTCGTCGAGGCCGGTCATGGCAGTGGCTCCGGCGATCCCCCGCGGCGGACTATACCCGGGTTTTGCCTGTCACACCAAGCACGACTACAGCAGACTCGCCACCAGCCGGCTCGCGAGCCAGGCCGAGCCCACGATCGCGCTCGCGATCGCCACCAGGCCGGCGCCGGCGAGCAGCTTGTTCACTCGTAGAGCGTGTAGAGGTCCCAGATCGCCACGTCGGGCTGGTGGGTCCCCGGCTCCGGGTAGAAGGTGCCGGTCTCCGTGCCGTCGGGCAGCACCCGCCACACGTAGGGGTACTGGCCGCCCTCGGTGGTGACGTAGAAGTCCCCGGAGTCGCCGTCGATGGTGAGGAAGTGGGGTTCCCAGTCCTGGGTCCAGTCCGCCTTGCGGATCCAGGTGCCCTGCTCGTCGCTCCACTTGAAGATGCCGAAGCCGTCGGTGTCCCAGCCGCCGGCGTACCAGCCGCCGTTGTCCCGGTGGACGCCGCTGTACATGATGAACTCCGGCTCCTCGAAGTTCCCCAGCGCTTCGAGGCTCCAGGTGCCGTCGGCCTCGAGGATGCCGAAGCCCCCGAAGATTCCGAACACGGCGATGGCCCCGGTCTCCACGTCGATGGCGATGTCCAGCGAGAACATCTCCGCCTCGCCGTCCCAGCTCGCCAGGCTGGTGGTGGAGCCATCGCCATCGACCCGCACCAGCTCGTTGGCCAGGGTCACCAGGTAGTAGCCGTCCGGGTGGGTGGCGAGGCCGTAGACCACGCCCATCTCCGCCTCGGGCCACTCGGCGAGGGTCGAGGAGCTGCCGTCGTCGGCGACCTCGACCAGGGCGAGGGTGACCAGGTCGACCACCGCCCAGCCGCTGCCGCCGGCTCCGGCGGAGAAGAACAGCGGGTAGAGCCCGGTGTCGTCGATGTCCACGGAGCGGGTGAGTCGCCCCAGCTGATCGACCTGCTCCACCCGGTGGGGGCTCACGCCGTCCTCGGACAGCATGCACATCGCCAGCCCGCTGAAGAGCTCGTCGGTGCGGCCGTCGCAGTCGTTGTCCTTGCCGTCCTCGGGATCCTCGTCCCGGGCGGGGTTGACGTAGACGTCGTTGTCGTCGCAGTCGCCGTCTTCGACGGTCCAGCCGTCGTCGTCGTTGTCGGTGCCGGTCTGGCCGGTGTCGTCGGGCCAGGGCACGTAGGTGTCCGTGTCCCAGGGTGACGTGTCGATGACCCGGGTGTCATCGCCGCCGCAGGCCATCAGGAACAGGGTGCCGAGCATCGATCCTCCGCAGGGCTCAGAGACAGGTGTCCCGGGAGACGCCGAAGATGAGGATGGCCGCGCCGATGGTCTCGCCGATCGCACCGCCGGACTTCAGGGCCTTGTCGTCGTCGACGAAGCCGCGGGCGAAGACCGCGGCACTCGCGACCATCGTGGCGGCGCCGACGATCACCGCCGGGGTGCAGTTCACCGGGCGTGGGCCCCGGAGGTCGACGGGCGTCAGCTGCTCCTGGGGGGGCGCCGGCAGCAGGTGTTGAGGCAGGTCGACGGGACCGGCGTGTGACGCGGGCACGAGCCCGGTCATGGTCCACAGCAGCGCAGCAGCAGTCATGGCAGGCCTCCGGGTCCCGCCCCGACTCTAACCTCGGGATCCGGTCCTCACCGTGACCGACAACGGCATCGGGTTCTCCCCGGCCGAAGCCGACCGGATCTTCGAGATCTTCGCCCGGCTGGACCGTGCTCAGAGCGGCTCGGGCATCGGCCTCGCGCTCTCCCGGGACATCGCCCGCCGACACCGGGGCGAGCTGACCGCTGCAGGGACCCCGGGCGTGGGGGCTTCGTTCACCCTCCGCCTGCCCCGGGAAGACTGAGGCAGAAGAGACAGCCCCCCCCTGGTGCGGCGACCAGGGTGAGCTCCCCACCGTGACGGGCCGCGATCCGGCGGGCCACCGCGAGCCCCAGGCCCGCACCGTCGACCTGGCCGGTGCTGTGCACGCGCTTGAACGGGGCGAAGGCCGCCTCCCGGCGCTCCTCGGGAATGCCCCGCCCGTTGTCCTCCACCTCGATCCGTAGGCCGTCATCCTCGGCCCGTCGGCCCCGCACCTGGACCACCAGCGGCCGAGATCCCCGGTTGGCCACGGCGTTGTCCAGCAGCAGCCCCAACAGCGCCTGGATCTGCTTGCCATCGACCGACCAGGTCGGGAGCTCCCCGAGCTCCAGCCGCCCGCCCGCCGCCTCGAGCGCGCCTCGGACCTGGGCGGCGGCGGCGGCTGCGACCGGCCCCAGCGGTGTCGCCACCAGGGGCTGCCCCCGGCTCTCCACCTGGGCGTAGTCCTGCAGACCCCGCACCAGCCGCTCGCCCTGCTCCGCAGCCGTCACGCAGTGCGCCAGGTACTGCCGCGCCTTGGCATCGAGGTCCTCGCCCTGGGTGGTCAGCAGCAGGTCCAGGAACATCCGGACCGTTCGCAGGGGGGCCATGAGGTCGTGTCCGGCGAGCTGGATCAGCTCGTCGAGCTCGCCGTGGGCCCGCTCCAGCGCGAGCTCCAGGCGCTCGACTTCGGCTGCCAGGTCCCGACCGGGACCGTTGGGGACCCCTGCACCCATGTCCGCCACTCTACCGGTTGATCGACAGCGACCTGGGGTGTGGGGACCCCACTCTCCTGCCCCGATCGGGTCATCGATCCCTCGATCCAGAGCGCGGACAGAGTCCTGATAGACCCGGTCCACCGGCCGATCCACGTCCGGACCGTGAGTTGGCACGGGTCTTGAAACACACGAGAGCACTCCGCTCCGATCCTGGCCCCCCCCGCCTACGCCAACTGGAGCACCCGTCATGCGTACCCCTTCCCTCCTCCTGGGACTGACCGCCCTTCCTCTGCTCGCCGCCTGTGGCCTCAACGGCGACGGCAGCGGCCTCGCCGACGATCCCCACGGCCGCATCTCCGGCGTCGTCACCGACGTCGCCGGCCAGGGCCTCGCCGGTGTCGACGTCACCGTCCAGGGCCAGACCGTCCAGACCGACGCCGCTGGCCACTACACCGTGGAGATGGTCGAGCCCGGGGCCGAGATCCTCGTGAAGTTCCAGAAGCGCGGCTACAGCGAGAACGCCCGCTACGCGTCCATCACCAGCTGGGAGCGCGTCGGCGCCAACGCCGTGCTCAAGGCCCACGACTGGGTCAAGAGGTTCGACCCGGCCCAGGCCCACGACCTGGAGCAGGACGGCATGCGCGTGAGCGTGCCGGCCGGCGCCATCCAGAAGGACGGCGAGGCCTACACCGGCGACGTCGAGGTCTCGGTCACCTACTTCGACCCCTACAGCGACGAGCTCGCGGCCGCGCCGGGCGACCTGACCGCACTGGTCAAGGCCAACGGCGGCGACGGCAACGGCAAGAGCGTGCTGGAGCAGGCCCAGCTGGTGTCCTTCGGCATGGTCGAGGTCATCTTCCGGGCCGAGGATCAGGAGCAGCTCGAGCTGGGCCTCCCGGTCGAGGTCGAGATCCCGGTGAGCCAGGACGGCATCCCCGAGTACTACAGCGTCGAAGGCGGCGACGAGGTCGCGCTCTGGGACTGGGACGACGAGTCCGGCGCCTGGCTCGAGGAGGGCTACGGCCGCGTCGAGTCCGACAGCAGCGGCAACACCACCTACACCTTCTCGACCATGAGCCCGGGCGGCAAGAACCCGGACACCCCGATCCAGTACACCTGCGTGCAGGGCAAGGTGGTCGACACCCTGAAGTTCCCGGTGCGCGGCGCCGAGGTCGAGTGCCGTGGTCAGCTGACCAGCAGCACCGTGACCGCCGACGAGGACGGCAACTTCGAGTGCACCGTGGCCGTGGGTGACATGGTCTACGTGGTCCCGAACACCTACGTCGCCGACCAGACCTGGTACGGCTTCGACAGCCTCATGGCGACCTCCATGGAGTGCGACGACGTGGGCGAGGTGCCCATCGAGGTCTGCCGCGAGTCCGGCGTCATGATGGCCGACAACGTCACCGCCTTCTCCGACACCGGCAGCTGGGAGGCCGACAACCTCAAGGCCTGGTTCTGGGAGGCCAAGGGCTACGTCGAGTACTGCCACAACCCGTGGGACGACATCGGCCTGGACGACTGCCAGCTCCTGGACATCGAGGTCGCCACCTCCTGGTTCCCCGACATGGACCCCAGCCTGGGCATCATGAAGGACACCAGGAGCGTGGGCTCGGCCCTGACCGTCGAGACCAGCCGTGACACCTACCACCTGGAGACCACGCTCACCGAGGACGGCCTGCCCGTCTACCACCACGAGCGCCACGTCGACCAGGACGGCAGCTTCGACCAGGACGATCAGCTCGGCATCGCGGACACCAGCGAGATCGACCTGCGCGGCGGCGACGTGCTGACCACCTCGGCCCCGGGCAACGCGTCCGACTACATGGGCTCCTGGTCCGACGAAGAGTGGATCCGTCTCCCGTCCGAGATGGAGCTCGGTGTCTCCGAGGCCAGCATCGCCATCCGGCGCGGCCAGACCCTGACCCTGAGCTACGGCGGTGCCGACAACAACGAAGACGGCATCCTCGCCTTCGCCCTGACGGATCGGGAGGACACCGCGCTGGTCTGCCGCTCGGCCGACGACGGCACCGTGTCGATCCCCGGTGAGTACACCGCCCAGCTGAAGACCGACGACGGCGGCGCCATCAGCTTCTACAAGGCGGACGTGGGCTGGGAGGCCGGCCCTGACGGCCTGCCCATCCGGATGCAGGGCCTGACCGGCGTGACGATGAGCCTGGACATCCAGTAGTCGTCGCCTGTCCTTCCGAGGGCCCGGTCGCTGCGGCGGCCGGGCCCTTCGTGCTTCACCCGGTTCGGATCGAGCCACATCCCGACCGTCCGAACCAGGACCCGCTCGGCCGCTACCCCTCCTCGGCGCCGGGCTGGAGGCACCCATGGTCAGTCCGCTCGTGCTCCTCCACAGGCATCGACGCGAGTCGCGACCGGGCTGACCGCGAGGGGCCGCGCTTCGTCCTCGACGGGATACGCGATACGCAACCCGGAGCCCCCATGCGCACCGCCCTCCTCGCCGCCTCGTCCCTCGTCCTGCTGCTCGCCTGCGGCGACGACACCACCACCACCTCGGACTCGGCGACCACTCCGCCCACCGACAGCGGCTCGGCCGACACCGACGCCGACACCGACGCCGACGCCGACGCCGACAGCGACGCGGACGCGGACGCCGACACGGACGCCGATGCCGATGCGGACGCTGATGCAGACGCAGACGCGGATGCGGATGCGGATGCGGATGCCGACGCAGACGCCGACGCAGACGCAGACGCCGACGCAGACGCAGACGCAGACGCAGACGCAGACGCCGACGCAGACGCCGAC
>CAYFPX010000229.1:0-13215 GCA_964344945.1 uncultured Enterobacterales bacterium | reverse complement strand
GTCGAGGCGGACCCCCGCCGAGGTCCTGAAGGCGTCGGAGCGCCTGGAGGTCGTGGGGACGGTCCGGCTCGCCGGGTCGACGACGTGGCACCGCTCCTGGGGCCGGGCGACGACCGCCTGCTCGCCCGGGCCGTCGCGCTGCGGGACCAGGTCCTGGACCCCCTGAAGGCCGAGTTCCCCGAGCTCGACGTCGCCTTCGACCCCGCGCGGCTCCGCCAGGCCCTGTACTACACGGGGCCGTGCTTCCACCTGTTCGTCGGGGGCTTCCCGGGCGGCCCGTGGCCGATCGTCGACGGGGGCCTGACGGACTGGACGGCGAAGCTGCTGAGCGACCGGATGGAGCGGTTCTACGGCAGCGGGATGGGGATCGAGCTCCTGGTGCGGTTCCTGGCGCCGCGGTGAGACGGTGGGCGCCGTGGCACTGAGGTGTGACGAACGTCCGTACTTCGGACGTTCGTCACTCTTCAGTCCCCGCTACTCCTCGTCCAGCGTCCCCCGCGCCGACACGAGCTTGTTCACCAGGGTGCGCAGGTCCCGCACGCTGAAGCAGAGGGTCTCCACCCAGCCGAAGCCACCGCCCGGCAGGCCCACCGTGCGCAGCCGCAGGCCAGGCTCGCCCCTGTGCTGCACCGGCGTCAGCGTCAGCACCCGGCCGCCGGCGACGCTGTAGGACCGCGGCTCCTCGCCATGGCTCAGGTCCCAGAGCTGCTTGCGGAACCACCGCAGCTGGTCCGGCTCCAGCCGCAGCTCGAACTGCTGCTCGGGGGTGCCCACGTGCCAGCGGCGGATGGCGAAGGTCCGGGAGCCGGCGCTCCAGCTCACGCTCAGCCGGTCGCCGGTGAAGCGGCGCAGACCCGGTCGGCGGATCATGGCGGCCATCGCTGCCAGCTCCTTGTCGGAGTGGTCGGCACCGGGCCAGGCGGGGATGAGCAGGGTGTCGGAGTCGAGGGTCATGGCAGCTCCTTGGCCGAGGGTCTGTCAGGTCCTCAGGCAAGGGTCGATCCAGGCCTTCGCCCCGCTCTCCAGGCCGATCCGTCGGGCTGGAGGCGTCGGGCTGTCGACACCCCGTCGACGGTCAGTAGACGCTCTCCGCCGGATCCCGCGGCCGCGACAAGGTCCACCGCCGGAACGCCCGCTCCACCTCGCCGCTCTCGTCGTCGCGCAGCTTGCGCAGCAGCAGCGAGGAGATGCTCATGTGCTCGTGGCACTTGAAGGTGTTGGGTCTCTGGGCGAACAGGTCGCCGGTGGTCATGTAGTTGTGCAGAGGCCGGACCCCGCAGTACGGCGCGTTCCAACAGCTCGAACACTGGGGCAGGGTGTCCAGCAGGCTGGCGAGGGCCAGGGTCTTCACCGTGGGGTGGTTCGCGACCTCGTCGTAGGTGCTGGACGCCACGTTGCCCAGCACGAACATGTCGTCGCCCATCGCCTGGATCATCCGGCCCTCGTCGCTGGGCAGGATGGTGCCGTCGTAGGAGTAGGCGATCTGCCCGGTCCCCGAGCCGACCGGACTGCGGATGTCGACGAAATTCGGGTCGTCCGGCGTGAGCATCTTCATCAGGAAGGTGCTGGCGGTGCCCTCCTGGATCTGCACGCCCTGGGCATTGAGCTCCAGGATGTAGTCCAGGGCGGCCTCGAAGAAGGCCATGTACTCCCCGTGGGTGTAGCCGATGGCCTTCCAGGTCTTCGTGGCGAAGCCGAAGGGGTTCAGGGGCCGCAGGTGGATGTTCCTGATCCCCAGCGACACGTAGAGATCGATGATCTCCTTGTACCGATCCAGGCTCTTGCGCGTGGTGGTCATCAGCGCGTCGACGTGCCACAGGTCCGGGTCTCGGCCCTTGTCGACCCAGAGCTGGTTGAAGTGCTTCATCCACTTCAGCACGTCGGCGTAGGCGTTGCCGCCCTTCTTCCACCCGCGGTTGAAGTTGTGGACGTCCTCCGGGCCGTCGAGGGAGGTGCAGATCAGCACGTCGTGGTCGACCAGCCACTGGGCCTGCTCCTCGGTCATGGTGGTCATGTTGGTGACCAGGGAGTGGGTCAGCTGCTTGTTCTCGACCCGGTTCTTCTCCCGGGAGTACTGGACCACGAACTCGATCACGTCGAAGTTCAGGGTGGGCTCGCCGCCCTGGAACTCGAAATTCAGGTACGGGTTCGGGGACCTCATCGCGAAGTCGACGGCCTGCTTGGCGGTGGCCAGGGACATGTCGGTGTCGAGCTGGTCCATGTCCGTGCGCGAGGCGTGGCAGTAGCCGCAGCTCTGGTTGCACCGCAGGGTCGTGATGATGACGTGCAGGTGCGGGCCCATGCCCAGGAAGGCCCGCTTGCGGGCGAGCTTGCGGCTCAGGGCGTCCAGGTCCATCTGGACCCGCACGAAGCCCTTGTCCTGGAGCGCGGGGAATTCCGCGTGGTCCGGGCCCACTTCGCCGGCGAGCAGCGCGGTGAAGTCGCTCTCGCTCAGCCAGTGGTACTCGCCGGCGTCGGAGGTGAGCAGCACCTGGCCGTCGATGCGGCCGAAGCGGAAGGGCCCGAGCTTGTCCGCGGCGATCTGGGGCAGCTGGAGGTCGATGGTGCGGCTCATCCGCCCCTCGACGCGACGATGGTGTGGTGCAGGGCGTGGTTGGCGAGCTCGTCGGCGAGCTTGTGGGCGAGCTTGGGGTGCGGATCGGCCAGGGTGACCACCACGTCGTGATCGCCGACCTCGACGGTCACCGTGGCCAGCTGCTCGAAGGTCCGGGCGGCGGTCTGCACGGCGTCGACGGTGTAGAGCGAGCGGCTGAAGCGCAGGGAGTCAGCCATCGGTCGGGGTCTCCCAGGGGACCTCGATCTCCAGGGGGTCTTCGTCGAGCTCCTCGGCGTCGAGCTCGGCGAGCAGGGCGTCGATGGTGCTGCGACCGGGGTCGCTGAAGAAGGCCTTCGCCAGGGTGTACTCGCGGATGCGGGCGGTGGCTTCGCCGACTCGGACCCGGATCACCTGGTTGAGCAGCTCGTTGGCGAACTCGCCTGCCAGGGCGACCAGGACGTCCTCGCTGGCGGGGGTCTTGGACCGGAGCTGTACGCTCACCGCCTTGTCGCCGGGCCGACCGAGGAAGACATAGCAGCGGTCGAGGAAGAGGTAGCTCGCGCCGTAGATGGCGTCGCGCGGGTACAGCTCCTCGTCGATCACGAAGCGGACCCGGTTCTCGTCGAGGCCGAAGGTGAGCTGCGAGGACCCGTCGGCCCCCGCCACCGTCTCGTCGGCCATCAGAGGGTCTCTGGGCCGAAGCGGTCGATGCGCTCGCCGTGGGTGAGGAGGCTGCCGAGCAGGGCCGGGTCGGCCTGGGTGCGCAGCTCGTTGGCTCGCACGGTCTTCGCCAGCACCATGAGCGCGCGACCCAGGGACTCCTGGGTGGGCCGGTCGCCCTGGCCGCCGTCCATCACGATGAAGTCCAGGAAGTGGCTGGACACCACTCCGCGGGGGGAGCCTCGGTGGGCGCAGAGGTGGACCTGGACCGGGGAGAGGCTCTCGTGGACCAGCCGCAGGATGACCGCGCCGCGCTCGGGCGACGACAGCGACGCGATGGTCCAGCCGTGGCCGATGGCGCTGCCGCGGGCGAGCGGGGCGATGAGCCAGGCCGGGTCGGAGCCGGGGTGGAGGGCGGCGGTGAAGCTCGCCGCATGGGCCCGCGTGGTGGGCAGGGCTGCGGTGACCGCGGCGGCGCCGACTGCGAGCTTCTTGATCAGGTCTCGACGGGTGTCCATGGCTGGCCCGGGAGGAGGAGCGGATCGGCAGCTTAGCACGCTCCAGCCAGCGCTCGCAGGAACCTGACAGGCCCCTTCCGGCGGCGCAATAGACTGCCCGCCGTGCTGCCGGACCGCATCGTCGCCTGGCTGGAGAAGCCCGCCGCTCCCTGGGTGGCGGTGCTGCTCGCCGTGGTGCTCTCGCTGGGGTGCCTCAGCGAGCCCCTGGCGGCCGACGACTTCCTGCTCTGGGCCACCCACGCCGGGCTGTGGGGGGAGTGGCGGGGGCCCTGGACCCTGTTCAACTACTTCCCCGCGGATCCGGCGATCCGCGCCCGCTTGATGGACACCGGCGTGCTGTCCTGGTGGACCCATCCGGACCTGAACCTGAGCTTCTGGCGCCCGCTCACCAGCATCACCCACTGGCTGGACTTCTCGGTCTTCGGGACCACGGCCGTCGCCCACCACGCCCACTCCCTGGCCTGGTTCGTGGCGATGCTGGCGGCTGGGATCGCCGCCTACCGCGCGCTGATCCCGACCCGCTGGGTCGCTGCGGCAGCGGCCGTGCTCTTCGCCTTCGAGGACGTGCACGCGGTGTCCCTGGGCTGGGTGGCTTCCCGCAACCTGCTCTTGGCCACCACCTTCGGCCTGCTCGCCCTCGCGGCCCATCACCGCTGGCGGCAGACCCGGCGCTGGACCTGGGCCATCGCCGCGCCGGGGCTCTTGGCCTTCAGCGTGCTGAGCGCCGAGGCGGGCATCGCCACCGTCGGCTACTTCGCCGCCTATGCCCTGTGCCTGGAGCCGGGCACCCTGCGGCAGCGGCTGCTCACCCTGGCTCCGGCGGGGGTCATCGCCATCACCTGGCGGCTGGCGTACCAGGCCATGGGCTACGGCGTGGTCGGCAGCGGCCACTACCTCGACCCGGTGATGACCCCGATCGCCTTCGTCGGCCGGCTGGTCACGCAGATCCCGGCGCTCGTGATGGGGCACCTGGCGGCCTCGCCGCTGGACGGTCTCGTCGTCTTCCCCCACCTGATGTGGCTCCTGCTGCTTGTCGGCGGGCTCTGGGCGGCCTGGACCTGGGCGGCCTTCGGCCAGCTCCTGCGGGAGTCGGCACTGGCTCGCTTCTTCGTCCTGGGCATGGTCATCACCGCTGCGCCCCTGGCCACGGGCGTCCCACAGGATCGGCTGCTCACGCCCATCGCCATCGGTGGCTTCGGCTTCATCGCCCTGTGCCTGCAGGCGGTGCGGGAGGGCCGGGTGGGCTGGGGGGCGAAGACCCTGGGCTGGGTCTGGATCGTCTTCCACGGGATCGTCTCGCCGCTGGCTCTGCCGAACCGCGCCAAGGCCATCCCGGCGCTGGGCGGCCTGTCCCGCCAGATCACCGCAGCGATGCCGGACCAGGCGGGCCAGGACGTGGTGCTCCTCACCGTGCCCTTCGACGTGGTCAGCTACTACCCGCACGCCATGCGCACCCTGAGCGGGGAGCCCGTGCCCGGGGACCTGCGGGTGCTCTACACGGGCTTCTCGCCGGTGACGGTCGAGCGGACCGCCGAGCGCACGGTCGTGCTCTCGCCGGAGTCGGGCTTCCTGTCCACGTGGCGGGATCGCATCGTGCGCGGGGACGAGCCTCGGTTCGGGGTGGGGGAGCAGGTGCGGGTGCGCGGCATGACGGCCGACGTGCTGGCGGTGAGCGAGGCCGGGCGTCCGGAGCGGGTGGCCTTCACCTTCGACAAGCCCCTCGCGGACCTCCACTGGATCCACTACCGGGGCGACTGGCCGGCCGAGGTCGAGGTGCCGGAGGTGGGAGGCGTGCTGGCGCTGCCGGGCTTCGACGTGTGGGCGGCGCTGGAGACGACGGTCGGCGGCGGCACGTCGAAGTACGTCGGCGCGACAGCCACGCCTTGATCGGAGGCAGAGTCAGCCTTGATGGATCGCAATTCCAGGCACTTGCGCGTGGCACTGCGCTTGCAGCGATCGAGGCGACTCGGAGGTCGACCCATGTTGCTCACCCTCACCACCGCCACGGCGCTCGCCTTTGCGGTGCCCGACGACGCGATGGCCGACACAGGCGGCTGCCGCGGCAACCGCCTCACGGACCATCGGCCGCTGGACGGCGAGGCCGCCATGCCTCACAACGCCCGCCTCACGATCGCCGTGGAGCGCGATGGTTGCTCCAGCGCCAGGATGGCCCTCGAGATCGACAGCGACCAGGGCGACAGCTGGAATGAGGAGCTCGACGTCACGTCGGGCCTGGGCTTCTTCTTGCCCGATGGGGGCTGGGAGCCTGGGGTGACCTATGCGGTGGCGGTGTTCGACGACTTCGAGGAGGACACCGACGACGAGGTCTTCCAGGGCTTCCTCTTCACGGCGAGCGAAGACGCCGCACCGGTGGTGGAGACCCCGCCGGAGCTCACCATCTACGGCATCGACGGCGTGGAGCAGTCCCGCGACTACGGCGTCGTCGAGGTCGACCTCCACGTCAGCGCCCAGCCCGATCCCCAGGGCCTGAGTCTCATCCAGGTCCTGCACACGACCACCCCCTGGGCGACCAAGTTCAACACCGGCACCGGTGAGCTGGAGATCCCCTTCTCGATGTCGGGTGTCGACCCGAGCACCGAGGAGGCGTGCTTCGTGGCGCGGCACATCGACGCCACCGGCGAGGTCACCGATGGGCCCGAGGCCTGCGCCGCCATCCTCTGGGAGGAGACCGGCTGCGGGGGCTGCAACTCGGGGCTCGGTGTGGCCGGCGCCGGCTTCCTCTGGTGCTTCGTGGCCTGCCTCATCGCAGTCCGACGCGAGGGGGAGGGGTGAGTGTCCGGATTCCGGACACTCAGGCCGATCGAGACCCTTCGCTGGCCCTGAGTGTCCGCTTCTTGGACACTCGCCGCGCGGAGAGGGTTGGGGTCTGGGGTCGGAGGAGCCGCTCGTCACCGAGGCAAGTGAGTACGGCCGTGAGGTCAGCGAGGCGCGCACTCGCTCGCCGGACGGTCCTCGGGGAGCAGCTCGCCCGCTGCGCGAGCACGCTCTTGTCTCGCCAGCCGCCGAGGGCGGCGGCTGCGAGGAAGAGCGTCCTGGTGGGGCCTCGCCGCTGGAGCGCTTCCGGCTCCGAGCGTGTGGCGACCTGGACTGCCCAGGCGAGCTCTTCCAGGTCCAGCCTCGCCGTGGCTCTGGGACGTGTGGTGCGCGGGGTCTCCGTGCCGTGGGTGGTGACCCAGCTGTCTGCCGAGACGTAGCGGTGCCACCGAGCGCTCATGCCCTCTCGGGGTCGGCGGAGAGTGTCTGCGAGCCGATCCGCGTGCACCCAGGGTTCGACGATTGCGCCTGCCAGGTCCCGGTGGGTGGACCACGGCCAGACCAGAGGGTCTTCGACCAGCACGAGCTGGTTCTGGCCATGTCGGAAGGGTCGGCAGGGATTGAGAGCGACGTAGCGCAGGCTGCGCGCCAACTTGTCCGTGCTCACCAGGGGCTGAGGTGATGGCACGGGCAGCCAGGTCTGCCGGCTGCCGGCGACGGCGGCCTGGTTGGCGAGGACCTTGGCCAGCTCTCCGGAGTCCGGTTCCTTCGGCGTCACCAGGTGCACGTGATTCGGCATCAGCGTGCAGCCCAGCGCGTCGGGCCAGCGTTCCTTCAGGTGCTGCCAGAGCCACCGGCAGGGCCCTTCGCTGTCGAGCGGCAGACGGTCTTCCCGCGCGTGAGCCACCACGTGCCAGCCGAGGGCCCTCACCGGTTCCTCCACCGGGCCCAGCGGTTCCAGCGGGGGCGGGTCCACTCGCCGCTGGGGTCGTCGCCGTCGCAGTCGGCGTCCACGCCGTCCCGCGGGGCGTCCCAGGCGCCGGGGTGGACCCAGTCGCGGCGGTCGTCGCAGTCCCCGCCGCCGGCCAGGACCGAGGCGTGGCCGTCGCCGTCGACATCGACCAGGTCGACGCCGTCGGCGTCCTGGTCGATGCCGTCGTAGGGGATCTCGAGGGGTTGGGGCTGCATGAGCAGCCAGGTGAGCAGGCGGGTGAGCATGAGGCCTCCGGGGGTGGAGGCGGGCCCAGGCAAGACCCGTGCCGATCGGGATTCCGGGGACTTGGAGGTGGGGGGTGTCGAATTCGGGGATCGGAAGGGGTGGGGTGTCGGACGCCGACACCCGGGGTGTCAGCCTCCCGTGCCCTCGATCAACCAGAAGGCCAGGCCTGATCCATCTGCTGAGCGATAGCTCGTGCGAAAGAGGAGCTCGGGGTAGTTGTCCTTGTCGAGATCCGGCACGAAGAAGACGTCTTCCAACATGTCGCCGCTGTCCGGGCTCCCCTGGTCTTGGAGGGCCAGGCGTAGGGCTTCGTAGTCGTCCTTGCTCGGCAGACACCCGAGCAGAGCCAGGATCAACATGAGTTGAGGCTCCTCAAGGCCGAGGCGTCATGCTCACTTCGAGCTCGTAGTGGTCACAGCTCGCGCTCGCGGACGAGTTCCGGGTCACCTTGACGTAGAAGTCGTCGGTGTAGTCGGGACACTGGTTCTGACCACTGCCGCCGCACAGGTAGGAGGTCCCGGGTGTGGAGTGGACCGAGGCGCTGGCGCCGTCATTGGCCACTGCGTTGTCCTCGTTGTAGAACTCGAATTCGGTGCAGCCCTCCGCATAGCTGGCGCACGTGGTGGTCGAGCCCTGGCAGACCCCAGACGTGGGTGAGCCCTTGAACACATCGAAGGTGTAGGTGCTCGACCCGGACGCCATCTGGATCTGGAAGTTGAACCGCTCCTCGCTCGAGCCGGCGTCGGTGGCGGAGAAGATGTACCAGTCCTCATCGGCAGAATTCAGGGCGTTGGCGGTGACGGTGTTGATGGTCGACGTGCTGCCGTCGTCGACCATCGTCGACCACTCGTTGATCGGGTCACTCCCCGAGTCCCCATACCCACTACTGTTCTCATACGTGTCCTCCACCGAACAGCTCTCGACCGTCACCGTGTTCGAGTTCCCGCTCGTGTTGCCCGCGGCATCGGTGCAGGTGGCGTACGCCGAGGTGGAGTACCCGCGGGTCAGGTAGACCGTGTGGGCCAGGGTGCCGTCCGAGGCGCAGGTGTTGGTCTCGCTCCAACCCCCGGTCGCATCGGAGAAGTAGAAGGTGAGGTCGCAGTCGGCCTCGCAGGTGCCGGTGATCTCGACGTGGTCCTCGTTGATGTAGGGGTCGGGGTCGTCGAGCAGCGGAGGATCGGGGGCGGTGCCGTCGTTGACGGTGACGGCCACGGTGCCGGAGGTGCCGTCGTCCTCGCCGTCGTTGGGGATGCACTCGCACTCGACGGTGTCGCCGTGCTCGGTCTCCGTGTCGTCCAGGACGTTGGTGGTCTCGGAGCTGAGGATGCCGTTGATGTACCAGGCGTAGTCGTAGGAGATCGGGTCGCCGTCGGCGTCGGTGGAGATGGTCTGGATCGCGCAGTAGAGCGAGTCCTCGGGCTCCGGCGCCGAAGGATCGATGACCATCACCGGCGCCGTGGGCGGGGTGTTCTGGATGGTCAGGGTGGAGCTGGAGACCGTGTCGCCGTCGACCCAGTCGTCGGACGGCGTGACCTCGCACCGCAGCTCGTCGCCCTTGGTGGTCTTGGCGTTGGGGTAGAGGTTCGTGGTCTCGTCGGTGTCGACCTTGCCGCTGAAGTACCAGGTGTAGTCGTAGTTCTCAGCGTCGCCCTCGGGGTCGTTCCACCCGACCGGGGTGCAGGTGAGGTCGTCGTCGGTGCCCGCGCCCGTGGGGGGTGAGGGTCACCGAGTCGATGCTCGGCGCGGAATTGCCGATGGTGACGTTGTCCGTGCCCGGGCTGGAGTCGCTGTAGCCGTCGTTGGCGACCACGTGGACCTCCCAGTACTCGCCGCGCTGGGTGACGCCGAGCGGGACTGTTGGGGCGTTGGTCGAGCTGTAGAGGTTGCCCTCGACGTACCAGTCGTAGCGGTTGGTGAGGGGGTCGCCCTCGGGGTCGACGGCGGGACTCGTGATGGTGGCGACCAGGGCCTCGCCACTGACAGGCTCCTCGGGCGTGATCTCGACCTCGGGGGCCGACGGCTTGTTGTTCAGGCGGATGGTGACCGTGTCCGTGCCGGTCTTGCCGACGGAGTCGGTGGCCGTGATGGTGATGAGGTGGCTGTCCGCCGACAAGGTGTCGGTGCCGCCGGCCCAGTCGCCCGCAGACGACGGGTTGGTGGGCAGATCGGCGATCTCGCCGTCCTTGTTGGACGAGACCGAGACCTCGAGCACGGTGGGCTCGTCCTCGGGATCGAGGACCTGGGCCTCGAAGACGATGAGCTCGCCCTCGCCGAAGACGTCGCCGGTGCTGGGGCTCAGGATCTCGACGGTGGGCGGGTTGTTGTAGGAGACGAAGACGGAGATGGCGTCGTCTGCGGTGGCGCCGCTGGGGTCCAGGGCGTGCACCGTGATGCGGTACTCACCCTCGGCGTCGAAGGTGGCCGTGCAGGTGGCCACGCCGTCCGGCGGCACTTCGGTGCTGTCGCAGATGGGGCTGTCGTTGGCGACCCAGCGCGTGGTCAGGTCGGTCACGGCCGCCGTGCCGCCAGAGCTCACCACCGCGGTGAAGAGGATGTCCTGGCCTTCGAAGAAGGTGGTGCCGTCCGCCGGGGTCTCGATGGAGACGATGGGCGGGTTCTCGTACACCACCAAGCCGTCGTCGCGGCAGGCCAGCAGGGAGAAGAGGAGCACTGAGGTCATAGGGTCTCTCGCGCGTGCACTCTAGCAGAAGATGACGAGCCCTTCGGGCCGTATTCCGGTGCCGGGAGCCCGGGCACGTCGGGAGGCGGGGCCATCGGGCGGGCGGCAGAGGCAGTGCGCTCGGCCTCGGTCGGCTGCTCCGTCGGCGAGCGCCGGTCCCGACGGGCCTCGAGTCGGACCAGCAGCTCGGGCGAGGCCGCCCGGCCCAGCACCCGCTCCACCACCGGCTCGATCGGCTCGAAGAGCGGGCTCAGCTCCCGCTCGTCGAAGGTCCGGGCCATGGAGTAGAGCCCCGCGCAGATCGGGTCGAAGGTGCAGGCCCGACAGGCCTCGGCCTTGCCGTGCAGGAACTCCAGCTGGTGCACCCAGCCCTTGCCGTCGAGGAAGTTGATGCAGCGCTCCTCCTCCTTGACGATCTTGCGCGTCTCGGTGCTCGCCCAGGCGAAGCGCGGCATGGCGCACAGGGGCACGCGCTCGGCCCGGAAGGTCCGGCCGGTCGCATCGAGGAACGCCATCGCCCGGTCCAGGCTGACCTGGAATTCCCGCAGGTGGGGGATGCAGTCCGGGTGCTGCTCGGCGCGGTTGCCGTCGGGATCCATGTGGTTCCAGACGAAGTGGCGCACAAAGGGAAAGCGCTCGCAGACCCACCGGACGCTCTCGTCCAGGTGGTCCGCGTTGTAGGTGTTGATGACGCAGTTGATGTCCGCGGTGATGCCCAGCGACGGGACGTGATCCAGAGCGGCGACCAGCTCGGCGTGGGCCCCGGGGTACTGGGTGATGAAGTCGTGGATCGCCGGGCGCCAGCTGTGCAGGGACAGGTGCAGGTGGGTCAGCCCGGCGTCGACGCAGCGCTGGAAGAAGTCCCGGTCGGCCAGGTGCTGGCCGTTGGTGATCATGCGGCTGTAGAGTCCGCGCTCCCGAGCCCGCTCCAGCGCCGGGAAGAGCAGGGGCGACGCCGAGGGCTCCCCGCCGGTGAGGATGATGCCGTCGTAGGCCATCTCCGACATCTTGTCGATCAGCTCGTGGAGCCCGCCGACGTCGAGTCCGACCCCGGTCGGCGGGTTGCTGCAGAAGCGGCAGTGCTGCAGGCAATTCCGGGTGAGCTGGATGTAGCCGAGGTTCGCCATCAGGAGGTCGCGTCCTGGACGATGCGGGTCTTCTCCCAGAAGTCCGAGCGCTTCAGACCGCGCTTGCGGGCCAGTGGATCCTCGGGGACCTCGCCGGGCGGCGCGTGCCCGGGCAGGCTCTCGTGGGCCGGCTGGAGGTCCCGCCCGGAGCGCACGTGGGGCGGCGGCTCGGGCCACCGGGCGTCGAGCTGGGCCTCGGCGTCCGCCGCCCAGGGCCCGTCGACCAGCGGCGTCAGCAGCCCGAGCCCCTGGTCCCGGATGGCGTTGATGTGCAGGCCCGCGCACCGCGCGTCCACCCGGCAGTCTCCGCAGCGCACGCTCTTGGCCCGGTAGCGCTCGGCCACGTGCAGGTGCGCCAGCTGGTCGATGTCCAGCCGGCCGCCGTCGTCGAACAGATCGGAGGCCACGACACGGGGCGCCTCGACCAGCTCGCACCCGGGCGCCAGGCACGCCGGCAGCCCGGACACCCGCACCCGCAGCCCCAGCTGGCGGAAGAAGCCCGCCGGGTCCCGCAGGTCGGCCGCCAGGGCCTGCTTCATGCGCTCGTGGGTGGGCTGGTGCAGCCGCACCCGCTCGCGCACGCCCGCCAGGGTCTCCCGGTGGGCCAGCAGCCAGGGCCCGGTGTCCTGGCTGAGCACGATCGCCAGGTCCACCCAGTCCGGCAGCGGCGCCCCGAGCATGGCGTCGAGCTGTGCAGCGGTCCGCACCACCACCGTCGAGGGCGCCGGCAGGCTCCACGGCACGGGACCGGGCTCGGTCACCTCCAGGTGGAGTCCGAGCCCTTCGGGCAGCGTCGGCACCTGGTCCCAGGTGTCGCAGCTCCACCCGAGTCGGGCCGCCCCGAAGGGCAGCTCCTCGGGCACCTCGGTGTCGCGCCAGACATCCACCGCGCGGGCGTTCAGCCCGGCGATCTCCGTGTCCATCGTGTCGCAGAAAGGCGCGATGAAGCAGTGCTGGCACCGCTCGGGCTCCCGACAGTCCAGGGCCAGCCCGTGGTCCAGGTAGCGGCGCACCTGGAACCGGCGGCCGTTGACCTCGTCGAGCATCTTGTGGGGGTCCTGGATCAAGTCCTCGAGCCCCTCCAGGTACGACACCGGGAAGCGGTTGGTCCAGATGTAGAAGCCCTTGCGGTTCAGGGCGAAGACCTCCTGGAGCCGGGGCAGGTGCTCGCGCACGTCGTAGAACATCACGTCGCGGTTGGTGTAGGCGGCCGCCTGCGGGATCACGTGCAGCAGGTCGTACTCCCGCACTCCCAGCGAGGTGCCCAGGGCCACGATCTCGTCGATGTGGCCCACGTTCTGCTGGTTGATGACCACGTCGATGTTCACGATCGGCCGACCGTCGCGCTTGGCCCGCATCAGCCCCTTGATCAGCTTGCGGAAGCTGCCGGGGCACTGGACCAGGTGGTCGTGCAGCTCGGCGGTGTGGCCGTGCAGGGAGAAGGTGATCTCGTTCAGCCCGGCGTCCATCACCCGGTCGAAGAAGGCCCGGTCCGCGTACCTCAGCCCGTTGGTGACGGTCTGGACCCGGCCGTAGCCGATCTCGTGGGCGTAGGCGATGAGCGCGGGGAACTTCGGGTGGAGCGACGCCTCGCCGCCGCTCATGATCACCTTCCAGGCGTCCTTCTCCTCCCGCCCTCGGCGCAGCTCGGCCTGGATCTCCTCCACCGACAGGTAGAC
>CAYFPX010000228.1:0-13285 GCA_964344945.1 uncultured Enterobacterales bacterium | reverse complement strand
CCCGCTCTCGCGTTGATGTGACGCGGCCACACCGGCCGCTCGAGCAGACCACCAGCCGCGGCGATGGCTGCGCGATTGCCTCACGAATCTCTGAGACAGGGGACTAGTCCCCCGAGCCGCCCCACCCCGGCGGCCCCATGCGGTTCATCGACGAAGTCGAGATCTCCTGTACCTCCGGCCGCGGAGGCGACGGGGCGATCTCCTTCCTGCGCGAGCCCTACCGGCCTCGCGGCGGCCCCGACGGCGGCGACGGTGGCCGGGGCGGCGACGTGGTCCTCGTGGCCACGGCCCGGCGCAACACCCTGGAGCACCTCCGAGGGCAGCGCTTCTACAGGGCCCGCGCCGGCACACCCGGGCGGCCCCGCAACATGACCGGGGCCTCGGCGAAGCCGCTGGTCATCGAAGTCCCCGTGGGCACCATGGTCTTCGACCGGGACACTGGAGACCGCCTGGCCGACCTGACCGAGGACGGCGCGGAGGCGGTGGTCTGCCAGGGCGGTCGCCCCGGCAAGGGCAACGTGCACTTCAAGTCGTCGAGCAACCGCACGCCGCGCAAGGCCCTGCCCGGTGGACCCGCCGAGGAGCGCCACCTGCGCCTGGAGCTGAAGCTGCTGGCCGATGTCGGCCTGCTGGGCTTCCCGAACGCCGGCAAGAGCACCCTGATCTCCCGGATCAGCAAGGCCCGCCCGAAGGTCGCCGACTACCCCTTCACCACCCTGGTGCCCAACCTGGGCGTGGTGAACCAGGGCTGGGAGGGCAGCTTCGTCGTCGCCGACATCCCGGGCCTCGTGCCCGGCGCCAGCGAGGGCGTCGGGCTGGGCATTCGCTTCCTCAAGCACGTCGAGCGCTGTCGCTTCCTGCTCCACCTGGTCTCGATGGTCGAGCTCGGCGAGGATCCCGAGGACCCCGTCGCCCGCTACCAGGCCCTGCAGGCCGAGCTGCTGGCGTTCAGCGAAGAGCTGGCAGAGCGGCCCCAGCACGTGGTGCTCACCAAGGCCGATGCGGTGGAGCCGGCCCGCATCGAGGAGCTCACCGAGGCCTTCACCGCCCTCACCGGCGCTCGGCCCTACGTGATCTCCTCCGTCACCGGCGACGGCCTCAAGCCCCTCGCCGATGCCTGCTGGCAGCAGCTCCAGGCTATGCTGGAGGACTGATCGAGGACGCTGTCCCCCGGGTGATCTCCCTCCTGCTGATGAGCGCCTGCAGCAGCGCCTCCGTCGACACCGAGGCGCTCTGGGACGTCTCCTTCCAGCTCACGTACGCCTCGGTGGCCTCCATCGGTCCCCACCACGCCGAGGCCACGGCTGTGCACGAGCGGGGAGGGGACCGTCCCCGCAAGCGCATCGAGGTCTTCGACGTGCGGTGGGGGGACTGGGACAACTTCCAGGTCCGGCGCTCGCGAGACGGCAAGCTCCTGGTCGAGCACCGGGTGGTCCAGGGCCTGGCCTTCGGCCGCAGCGGTCGCAGTGGCTTCCGCGCCAGCTCCGACGCGGAGCTCTTCCGGGTGGAGCTGTCCCAGACCTGGAACAGCTTCGGCCTCGCGCTCGAGCCGTTCCAGTGGCAGCTCGGTGCCGTCTACGAGGGCGAGACCGTGGTCGAGGGTCGCCCCGCCCACCGCTACGACCTCACCCTCGCGCCCCTCCCGGAGGGGCAGGAGCCGCGAGGCCACCTGCCCACGCACCTGGGGGGCTTCGTGGTCCTCGATGCCGCCACAGGGGTCCGGCTGCTGGCCGATGTCGAGGGCCGCTACCTGGAGCAGGGCCGTGAAGGACGGGAGTGGACCACGCGTTACCACCTCACCCGGTCTGGATTCGGGATCCCCCCGGATCTGCTGATGCCCCAGGTCGCCGAGTGACAGCGCTGTGAACGGCTTGCACCCCAGGACACTGACCCGGTACGATCCAGCTGGCCCTCCTCCTGGGGGGCGCGAGGCCACTACGAACGCAGGAAACTCCAACGCAATCCAGCAGTCGGCAGCCGCCACCTCGGCCCGCCTGGAGACGCGTTGACGCCCCTGCGTCTCTCCCTACCCGACGGCGCTACGGCCCCGTCCCATCCCACCTGGAGGTCGCCCTGACCCACCCCCACGACATCTCTCTGACCATCGCCAGGCTCGCCCAGCAGAAGAAAGCCGAGGAGCTCACGATCCTCGATGTGGAGGGGCGCGTCAGCTACTGCGACCGCTTCGTCATCTGCAACGGGACGAACCGGCGTCAGGTCCGCGCGATCGCCGAGGCGGTCATCGCGGAGATGAAGCAGCTGCTGGGTCGTCCGCCCCTCTCTGTCGAGGGCATGAACGCCTGCCGCTGGGTCCTCGTGGACTTCGGAGACGTGATCCTGCACGTCTTCGACCGCGATCTGCGAGGGTTCTACGACCTGGACGGCCTGTGGGCCGATGCCGGTCGCGTGGAGGTCCCGCCCCTTGTCGAGGAGCCGGCGAGGGTCGGCTCACTCGGTTGATCGGGGCGTGAAGCTTCAGCTCGTCCGCGTCCACAAGGGGCGCGGCGGCTGGGCCGACGACGCTGCGGGCGACTACGGCAAGCGCCTGCGCCGCTACGGCCCCTTCGAGGAGCGCACCGTGAAGCCCCAGGCCTTCACCGGGGATGTGGACGCCGTGCGCCGCCAGGAGGCCGAGCGACTGCTCAAGGGTCTCGGTCCCGGGGACTGTCTCGTGGCCCTGGACGAGCGGGGCGAGAGCCTGGACAGCCACGGCTGGGCGAAGCTGCTGGAGCGGGCCAGGAGTGAAGGCCGGACCCGGCTCGTCTTCGCCCTCGGGGGGCCCTACGGCCACGGAGCCCAGGTGAGGGCACGGGCCGAACCACCAGGTCGCGCGGGTGGTGGCGCTGGAGCAGCTGTACCGGGCCTGGACCATCCTGCGCAGGGAGCCCTACCATCACTGAGTGTGCTTGACGCCGGGTCAGCGGTCCGTACCTTCCGCCGTGCTCCAGGCCCTGCTCGACACCGTGCTGCCCACCACCTGTGCGGGCTGCGAGGTCCCCCTCCAGGGCGGGGACCGCCTGTGTCCGCAGTGCCAAGGGGCGATGCCGGGCGGTCTCTGGCCCGTGCCGCTGGCGGGCTTCCAGCGATCCTGGGCCTGGGCGGCCTATGGCGGGGTGCTGGGTGCGGCGCTGCGGCGGGGCAAGTACCGACCCGATCCGGCCACCCTGGCGGTGCTGGGCCGCGGCCTTGCCCTCGCGGCTGCCCCACTGCTGCCCTACGCGGATCGGGTGGTGCCGGTGCCGCGCTCGGGACTCGCCCTGTTGCGCACGGGGCTCGAGCCCGCCGGGCTGCTCGCAGCGCCCGTTGCGAAGGCCGCTTCGCGCCAGGTGTCACGGGTCTTGCGCAGGCGCCACGGCACACCTCAAGCCGCGCTGCCGGACGATCGGCGGGAGGACAACGTCGCCGGCGCGTTCCGGGCTGTGTCGTCGGTGTCGCGGTGCAGGGTGCTCCTGGTGGACGACGTCGTCACCACCGGCGCCACCGCCCGGGCCTGTGCGGCCGCCCTGAAGCAGGCTGGGGCGGCCGAGGTGGTGCTCCTGGCTTGCTGTAGTCCCCAGCTGGCCCCGATCCGACGGTTCCCTGTCTGGTGATGTCCGAATTTCATGACATCGTCCGACGAAGGAAACGCCGGCGTAGTGCGTCTCAACAGGTGTGAGCGACAGGGGTGTGGACCCCAGGCCGGGTCCGGCGTCTCTCAAAGACCTGGCCCGGTGCTTGCAAGCATCCTTGGTGAACCTGACTCCGTCCGACCCAGAGGAGACGACATGACCGCGACCAAGCTCAACCTCGGCGACCTGATCAACCTCTTCTACGAGGAGTACCTGGCGCTCTACGGCGACGAAGACATCGCGTCTGTCGCTGCTGCAGCCACGATCAACGACATCCTCTCGGACCAGTCCGGCGAGCGCACCGCCTCCCAGGACGAAGCCGCCGCCTGAGTCAGCGTGTCCGAACCTACCCGGTTCGGAACTGATACAGGGTCGGAACCCAACAGGCGTAGGGCCAAGGCCCTACGCCTGTTGTCGTTTTGTTGGCCGGCGCGAGACCCCTGCGCGGTCGCTCCGGCTCCGGCCGCCGGGCCGCGCTCTGCGCGGCCGGGGCTTCACGGAGGGATCCACCAATCGTGGATCCGTCGCGATCGCACGCACTTGTTGGCCGATCCTTGGGTTAGGATCGACCTCTCCCGCGCGCTCGGAGGGGTCGTCAGACCTCTCGAGGGCGCACCCCCCCCGCGATCTGGGATCCCTCCAGGTCCACCCGAGCCCGCCGCACCGGTCCCGCCCGTGGAACTTCCCTACACCCCTGCGCTCTCCCGCGCCTCCCGCCGCTGGGCGACCGTCACGATCCAGGTCGCCTGGACCCTGCTCCGAGAAGGCATCCGCCCTTCGGGGCCCACCCTCCACGACGCGCGTGAGCACGTGCTCGCGTCGCTGCCGGCGAGCGTGCCTGAAGACCAGGTGGACCCCCTGGCCGCGATGCTCACCCGGGACTTCCTCGAGCGGGCGCGGACCGGCCGCTACCGGATGCGTGCCCTGCCCGCGGAGATCGCCCCCGCCTCGGCCGCCTGGCGCCGGGACCTGCTGACGGCCTTGGACCCGGTCGGGGAGATCGTCTTCCGCCTCGTCTACGGCGACGGCCGCTCCTTGGAGGAGGTCGAGCACCAGCGGGGCATCGACCGCGTGATCCTGGCGGGGTCCCAGGAGGGCCTGCGCAGCGCTGCGCGGGCGCTCCTGCGCGGGCACGGGGTCGCCCACACCACCTGGGATGCCGCCTGGGTGGATCGGGTGCTGGTGCGGCTGGCCGAAGTGCCCGCCGAGGGGTGCCAGGGGGGGGTGGAGCTCGCCGCGCCGGGGAGCCGGGCCCATGCCGAGACGTGCCCGCGTTGCGGCCGCGGGCTGCGGCTGCTCCACGGCGGAGTGCTCTCGCCGGGCGAGCTGGTGCCGCCCGCCGATCGCCCGGCCGAGGAGCCGGCTGTGCACGTCCTCGCCCTGCACCTCCACCCCGAGGCTCGCCACGTCCGCGGCGAGCTGGTCGAGGCCTTCGGCGACTCCGCCCTGCGGGCCGACGAAGACGCGCTGTTCATCGACCTGTCCAGGGCCACGGCGCCTCAGCTGGTCCTGACCCACCAGGCCGAGCTCGGCCGGCCACGCCGTGAGCACCTTCGTGGTGCCCGGCTGCGGGGCTCCGGGCGCTTCACGACACACGGCCTCCTGGGTCCCGTGGCGACCGATGCTCTCGAGGCCACCCGCTCCCGGAGCTGGGGCGAAGTGGACGGCGTGGGGCCGCTGCCCGAGCCCCTGCCGGAGCCGCCTCCTGTGGCTCGCTGGTGGATGGCCGCCGTGCTGGCCACAATGCTCGCGGTCCTGTCCGGGGCGGTCGCCTGGCGCACCAGCGGCCCCGAGCCGGTCTACCCCCTGAGCGTGCAGTTCGCCCGCGGCGGCGGCGAAGTCCAGGCCCGCTTCGACACCGCGGACCAGGCCCACCTGGTGGCCATCGCCCGAACGGGCCGGGAGCTGGAGGTGCTGTTCGCGTCCGAGCAGCCCGCGGACAAGGGCGAGCTCGGCACCGGAGAGGGGGACTACGAGCTCCAGGTCCCGGCTGACGCCCTGCTCCTCGCGACCCACGACCAGCCCTTCGAGGATCTGGCCCCGGTGCTCATGGCGGTCGCCACGGAAGCCGATCCCCTCCTTGCACTGGGGCGTCGCCTCCGAGCGCTCCAGCCAGACGCCGATGTCGAGGTCCAGGAGCCTTCGTCGGGGCTGTAGGTTGTTGCCCCAGCGGCAACATGTTTCCTGATCGCCACAGGAAACATCAGAGATCAACTTCTATAAGTTGCGGAGATCACGTGACTTGGAGGTGGCACAGGGCTTGCTCTTGGACTGGGCATGCTGCCTGTCCTTGAAGAACAGCCTGCGGTCGAGGGTCACCTGGTCCGCGGCTTCCTGTCCCAAGGATGGCGTGCTCTCCGGGAGGGGGATGCGGTTGCAGCTGAGGGCTACTTCCGCATGGTCCTCGCCCACCGACCCGACCACGCCGGTGCCACGGCGGGTCTCCAAGCTGCTCTCGGCCAGGACCCGGGAACGCACAGCGAAGGGGCCGCGGTCGGGCTCACCTGGTTGCTCCGGGAACCTCGGCAGGCAGGAGCCGGCTGAACGCAGCCGGTTGTCGGGGTTCCCGAGCACCTCGTGGCTCGGGGCAATCCTCGGGGGGAGCCGTGGCAGGACGGCTCCCCCCGAGCCCTCTGGCGTGTCGCTCGCCGACAGACGCGGGTTAGGCTCCCGCCATGCGGATCACGCCCCTGGACATCATCCAGAAGCAGTTCACCCCGTCCAAGAAGGGCGTGGACGCCGAGGAGGTCAGCGAGTTCCTGGACCAGGTCCGGGAGACCCTCGAGGAGCTGCTGCGGGAGAACCAGGACCACAAGGTCGCCCTGGCGGAGCGGGATCGGGAGATCGGGCGGCTGCGCGAGGCGGAAGCCGAGATCAAGGAGACCCTGCTGATGGCCCGGCGCATCAGCGGGGACCTCCAGGGCACGGCCCGTCGAGAGGCCGATCTCGTGATGGGCGAAGCCCGGCTCGAAGCCCAGCAGATCATCAACCAGACCCACGACGAGCACCGCCACCTGCTCAAGGAGGTCATGCGCCTCAAGAGCCTGCGGCACCAGCTCACCTCCCAGGTCCGCGCCGTCGTCGACGCCCACTCCCGCCTGCTCGACGACCACGAGCAGATGGCCGGCGAGGCGGATGGTCTCTGACCCGCGACCGCGGCCGGTCCTGCGCCCCAGGCGCCTCGACCTGCACCTGCACACCGACCGGAGCGACGGTCGCTGGGCCCCCGAGCGGGTCCTGTCCGACTGCGCCGCCGGCGGCCTGGACGTCGTCGCCCTGACCGACCACGACCTGCCCCCGAGCCTGGCGCCCGGACCACACACCGTGGGGGGACGAACCCTGCGTGTCGTGCACGGCGTCGAGCTCTCCACCTGGCACGGAGACGGCGAGCAGCACCTGCTCGTCTGGTTCCCCGGCGAGATGCCTCGCGACTTCCGCGACTTCTGCACCGCACGGGCCCGGGGCCGGGCCGAGCGCTACGACCGGGCCGTCGCCAGCATCGGCCTGTCCGGCCTCGCCAGGGCGGACCCCGATGCCCGAGCCGGTCGCCGGTCGCTGACCCGCCGGCACCTGGCCTTCGACCTGGTCCGCGCCGGTCACGCTCGCAGCTACGGCGAGGCCATGCGTCGCTGGGTCGGCGCCAGCAACGACCACGTCCCTCCCATCACCCTGCCGATGACCGACGCCATCGATCGGGCGCGCAGCGCGGGGGGCCTCACCAGCTGGGCCCACCCGGAGCCGGAGCGCTGCAAGGCCTGGCTCGGGAACCTGGTGCGGGCCGGCCTGCAGGGCATCGAGGGCATCCGTCCGGGCCAGGGTCGGCGGGTCCGCCAGGGCTTCCGAAAGCTCGCCGCCCGCCACGAGGTCCTGGTCACGGGAGGCAGCGACCACCACGGCCAGCCCGGGCGCCACCTGGGGCACTTCGCCGTCAGCGGCGAGGCTTCGCTGCCGCTGTTGAGCGCCCTCGCGCCCGTCTCGTGAGGGTCGGCATCGTAGGTGGGGGTGCCCTCGGGAGCGCCCTGGCCAGGAGGCTTGCCCGGAGTGGGCACCGGGTGACCGTGGCCTGTCGCAGGCCACGAGACCTGCCGGCCCTGTGGGTCCAGGCCGATGCCGCCACCGGCGAGGGACTCCGCAAGGCCCTCGCCGGAGCGGAGGTCGTGGTCTTCGCGGCCGGCGGCGGGACCCCCAAGGAGTCCCAGGATCTCGCCCGCTACGGCATCCGCAACGCGGCTGTCGCCGCAGAGACCCTGGGAGCCAGGCTCGTCGTGGCCGGCCCGGTGGGCGCGATCGAGGGCGCTCGTCACCCGGTGTTGCGGGCGAGCTTCGCTGGCGTGGCGGCCGCCCGAGGTGAGGGCCTGGCCTTGCGCCACGTCCGCCTGCCCGCGCTGTTTGGGGAGGGGGACCGCCTGCTGTCGCCCTGGCTGGACCGGGCGGTCCGTGGCGAGTCGGTGCGGCCACCGAGAGTCCCGGGCACCCTCCGGCCCCTCTGGGCCGGGGACGCCGCCTGCCTGCTGGAGCGGGCGGCCTTCGACGACGAGCGCTGGGCGGGGGACGTGGAGGTGAAGGGTCCCGAGCCCTGGACCTTCACGGAGCTCGCCGCGGCGATCTGCGAGGCCGTCGGCCGGAGGCCGTCTGGCCGGCCGCGGTGGGGTGGCCAGGCCGACTGGGACCACCTCTCCGAGCAGGACACCCCCCGCTGCGACTGGCAGACCCTCGCGTTGGGGGAACGTCAGACCGTGTCCGGCTGGCTCGCCGCGGTGGGCCGGCAGCGTTAGGCCCCATCCCCAACTTCAGGAGATCTCCCATGGCCGACACCGTCGCCTTCTTCAACGACTACATCCCGAACAAGCTGAAGGCCAAGCCCGAGCTCACCAAGATCGGCAAGTCCATCGTCTTCGACATCGACGGCGCGGGCGTGTGGAGCCTGGACCTGACCGGCGACACCGGCTCCTGCACCGAGGACCGCATGGAGAACCCGGACTGCACCATCACCGCCAGCAAGGACGACTGGGAGAAGCTCCTGGACAAGCCGGCCCTGGGCATGCAGCTCTTCATGATGGGCAAGATCAAGGCCGACAACCTCGGCGTCGCCACCCAGCTGCAGAAGATCCTCGCCTGAGCAGGGTCCGCTGACGCGCCGAAGGGCTCGGACCGCGAGGTCCGGGCCCTTCGTGCTTCGCCTCATCGCCTGGGTCACCTGGGTTGTCCGATGATCGAGAGCTCATCGGCCTGGGCCCATCGGGCCTCGCGCTACAGGTTGCGCCGACGGAGCCAGGTGCCCACGGCGCCCATCACCGCCAGGCCCGGCAGCAACAGCAGGCTCAGGAGCCAGACCAGGGCGCCCTGCTCCTCGGTCATCTCCAGGGTGCCGCGGCCGGCTTCGTTGGGCCGGATCGTGACGGTGTCCTCCTGTCCCAGCAGCCAGGCCAGGCTGTTGAGGAACAGGTCCAGGTTCGTGCCGTTGCTGACCAGGCCGTTGGAGATGAAGTCGCTGTCGCCGAACACGACCACGCGGCCGCCGGCCTTGCCCGGCACGGGGGGCTCGGGTGGCGCGGGCGCGGCCTCTGGGGTGCTCTCGCCCTCGCCCTCGGGCACCAGCACCGGCTCGCCGGCCGGCAGGCTGCGCTCGCCGACGGGGATCGCCGCCGGGTCCAGCACCTCGACGGCGGTGATCAACGGCACCTCGCCCACCCTCTCGCCGGGATCCGGCTGGGGCGGGGTGCCCGAGAGGTAGTCGGTCTCCGCCCAGGCGGCCGAGCTGGTCGACGCCACCACCTTGGCCTCCAGGCCCTCGACCTCGACCACGCCCACGCTTCGCACGGCCCGCAGCACGCTCAGGGCATCGCCGCCGCTGACCATCGGGTGGTCCGCGAACGACGCTCGATCGAGCACGATGTAGGTGGGGTCGGTGCCGACCATCTGGTAGCTGGGGTTGTCCTCGACCACGACGTCGTCGCCCACGGCCACGCCGTAGCGCGCCAGGTCCCCGGCGAAGGCATGGCCATGGGCCGGGTCGAGCAGGACCATCAGGCTGCCCCCGCCGCGCACAAAGGCGGCCAGGGTCTCCCGCTCCTGGGCCAGCAGCTCGGTCTGGGGGTCGGCGACCACGACCGTGTCGCAGCTCGCCGGCACCTCGGCGGCTCGGGCGAGGGTCAGGCCGACCGCCAGGGTGCCCTGCTGCTCGAGCTGCTCCCCCAGCGCGGAGAGTCCCAGCACGTCCTCGTCGTCGATGCGCCGCTCGTCGTGGCCCGCGGTGAAGCAGACCGTCCGGGTCTCGTGGGTGGTGAGCCGGACCAGGGCGTTGGTCAGGGTCTGCTCGTCGAGGGTGGCGTCCTCGAGCCGCTCGGTCCGGTCGCCCTGGACCAGCACCACCGTGGCCATGCGATCGACGCCGTGTTGCTGGGCGGTGAGCAGGTCCCGGTTCGGGTCGAGCCGCTCCACGGTGATCCGCTCGCTGGCCTGGGCGTAGCCCCCGGCCAGGATGTCGAAGTCCACGCCCTCCTGGGTCTCGAGGCCGTAGAAGCCGAGGATGGTCACAGGCGCGGTCAGGCCCTCGGCGACGGCGAGGGTCTGGGGCGCCAGGGTGTGGCGCCCGCTGGCCGTGATGTCCCAGCGCTTGTCGTGGCGCTCGCTGAGCACGTTCAGCGCGACCATCACGCCCAGGGCCACCAGCACCAGCAGCACGGCGGCCGAGCTGTAGCGGGCGCTGCGGCTCGCGGCGGTCTCGGTCACCGTGTCGCGGTCCAGCCACAGGAAGGCGATCAGCAGGACCGCGCCGATCCCGCCGGCCCAGGACCACGGTCCGCCGGAGACGCCGACGGTCACGCGCATCGCCACGGTGGCGAGCACCAGCAGGGCGCCGATGGCCCCGAGCACCCAGGCGTGCTGGCGCATCAGCTCCACCGCCCTGCTTCCAGCCGCTGCCAGGTGGCGAACAGGAAGAAGCCGATGAAGGTCGCGTAGTAGACGATGTCCTTGAGGTGGAGCAGCCCGCGGGTCAGGTTCTCCAGGTGGTTCAGCATGGACAGCGAGGCGATGACCGCGCCCACGCCATCCCCCGCCGACGGGTCTGCCCAGGTCAGCACCCAGAACAGCAGCAGCAGGGCGAAGCCCACCACCAGGGCGATGACCTGGCTCCGGGTGAAGGCCGAGGCCAGCAGGCCGACGGAGACGAAGGCCCCGGACAGCAGCCAGCTGGCCAGGTAGCCGGCTGCCACCACGCCCGGATCCGGGTCGCCCAGCCAGAACACCACCCCGATGCAGGGCAGGGTGCCGGCCAGCATGACGCTCATGAAGCCCATCGCACCCAGGTACTTGCCCAGCACGATGGCGCCGGAGCTCACCGGGCTGGTCAGCAGCAGCTCGATGGCGCCGCTCCGGCGGTCCTCGGCGAAGAGCCGCATGGTCACGGCCGGGCACAAGAACAGCAGGATCACCCCGGTGTTCGCGAAGAACGGGGCGATCAGGTAGTCGTTGACGTTCAGCTCCTGTTCGGTCCAGGGCGACGCCGCCAGCTCCAGGGACTGGTAGTGGTACAGCCCGATCATCGTGGAGAAGAAGAAGCCGTTCAGCACCAGGAACGCGGTGAGCACCACCCAGCCCACGGGGGTCTGGAAGTAGGCGCCGACCTCGCGGCGGGCGATGGCGAGCATGCCCCTCACGGCTGGGCTCCCGGGCGAGGGGGCTCGTCTCCGGTGAGGCGGAGGTAGACCTCTTCCAGGGCGGCGCGGCTGGTGAGCTCCAGCAGGCCGTAGCCCACAGCGGCCTGGGCGAGCTCCTGGCGCTTGTCGCCGTCGGTCAGCACCCGGAAGTGCCCGGCCCCAAGGATCTCCACCCGACCGTGCGCCGCCAGGTCCACGGCACAGCCCTCGGGCCGCGCGACCTTGATCTCCACCCCCCCGGTCGCCCGGCGCAGGCCCTCCAGGGTGTCCTCGGCGACCTTGACGCCGTTGTCGATGATGATCGCCCGCTGGCAGACCGCCTCGACCTCGGCGAGCACGTGGGTGCTCAGGATCACCGTGCGATCGCTGGCCGCGAGGTCCTGGAGCAGCTCCCGGATCTCGACCCGCTGGGCGGGATCCAGGCCGCTGGTGGGCTCGTCCAGGATCAGCACCTCCGGGTCGTGCACCAGGGCCTGGGCCAGGCCGACGCGCTGTCGGTAGCCCTTGGACAGGTGGCCGATGATCCGGTGCCGGACGCTGTCCAGGGCCACGGCGGTGAGGGCCCGGTCCACCGCGGCGGAGATCGCGACGACCCCCTTCAGCCGCGCAGCGAAGGCCACGTAGTCCGCGACACACATGGCTTCGTAGAGAGGGGGGCGCTCGGGCAGGTACCCCACCCGGCGCTTCACCTCGGCCGGAGCCTCGAAGACGTCGTGACCCGCGATCCGCGCCGTGCCTGCGCTGGCCCCCAGGGCCCCTGCGAGGATCCGCATGGTGGTCGACTTGCCGGCGCCGTTGGGGCCCAGGAACCCGACCACTTCGCCTCGCTGGATCGAGAACGACACGTCTTGAACGGCCACGGTGGCCCCGTAGCGCCGGGTCAGTCCCTCGACTTCGATCATGGGTGGGGCCTCGGACAGCGGGCCCTGGTAATGCCTCGGATCCGCACGTCAAGGGGGTCTCCTTGAGGTTCCGGACCCCTGCGGGTACGCTCCCATTGCCTCGGGCACCGAGAGGTTCCATGACCGTCGCGCGCACCTTCGTGGTGATCCTGGCAAGCCTGCTTCCCGCCTGCGTGGACTGGGAGGCCCCCGACACCGACGGCGACGGCTGGCTCACCGTCGACGGCGACTGTGACGATCTGGACCCGGCCATCAGCCCAGGCGCGATCGAGATCTGGTACGACGGTGTCGACCAGGACTGCGACGGCAACGACGCCGACCAGGACCTGGACGGCGAGCTGGCCCTCGAGGTCGGCGGCACGGACTGCTGGGACGACCCCACCACCGTCCCGGCCGAGTTCACCGCGGTCTCCGGCTTTGTCCAGCCCACCGCGAGCGAGGTGAACACCGCCGCGAGCGACACCTGGTACGACGACGTCGACCAGGACTGCGACGGGGGGAGCGACTTCGACCAGGACGGCGACAGCTACGACGCCGCCGCCTTCCCCGATCGCGACGGCGTGACCGGCGACGACTGCGTCGACAACGACGACGAGCTCGCCGCCCTCGAGGCCTCTGACAGCTGGTCCTACGAGGGCGAGATCAGCCCAGCGGAGATCCACCCCGGCCGCGAGGCCTCGGACGACACCTGCTACGACGGCCTCAACCTCGACTGCAACGTCTCCGAGCCGTCGGACGGCAACGACTTCCCCGACGACTACGAGATCGACTTCGACTGCGACCTCGACGGCTTCCACCGGGACACCGACTGCGACGACGCGGATCCCGAGATCTTCCCCACGGGTGAGGCCGAGGTCGAGTGGTACGACGGGGTCGACAGCAACTGCGACAACAACGACGGCGACCAGGACGGAGACGGCTACATCACGGAGTCGTATGTCGAGGACATGGAGGATCTCGGCATCGACTGGCAGGCGATCAATGCGGGCAAGTCGGTCGGGGACTGCTGGGACGACCCCAACGTGGTCCCCACCGACTTCGACGCCATCAACGGCTTCTCCCAGCTCGGCGCAGCGGACGTCAACCCCGACGCCACCGAGACCTGGTACGACGG
>CAYFPX010000227.1:8547-13324 GCA_964344945.1 uncultured Enterobacterales bacterium | reverse complement strand
GCCCTGGCCGAACGCGGTGCTCGCCGGCACGTCGATGGTCTCGTGCAGGGTCGGCTCGGCCTGGGGGGCGCCGTCGGCCTGGGACCAGACCTCGACCCGGTGGGCCAGGCCATCGGCGCACTCGGCGTCGGCCTCCGAGGTCGCCATGACGTAGTCGATGGACTCCACGCTGAAAGTGGCCGCGACCGGCGCGAGACGCGCAGCCCCGAGGTGCCCCCACTCCGAGCGCCCCGGGTAGACCGGATTCTCGATGAAGCAGTCCTCGAGGTCGTTGCGCAGGGTCCAGGCCTCCCAGCGCTCGCCCGGGGGCTGCGTGTCCGTGGTGCCGCCGGAGTCGGTGGGCGGGGTGGTGTCGCCGGAGTCGGTGGTGGTCCCGCTGGTGGTGCCCGAGTCCGTGGCCGGCGTGTCCGTGGTGCCGGGCGTGGTGCCCCCGCTGTCCCCGGAGTCCGTTCCGCCCCCCTGACAGGCCAGCAGCAGGATCGACAGCAGGGTCATGGGCACCTCCCAGCGCCTCGCACGCTACCCCGAGATCGGCGGAGACAACTTAGATGCAATATGCATCTAAGTGTCCCGTAGAGCGAGCCAGACATGCCCCACTCCCCCGCCGAAGCCCGCTTCCTCCAGGCCTACGACGCCGGCCGCTACCCCGCGGTGGCCCTGCGCGTGGACCTCGCCGTCGTGACCGTGCTCGACGGCGCCCTGCACGCGGTGACCTACACCCGCAGCCGCCACCCCTTCCTGGGCCAGCAGGCCCTGCCCGGCGAGTTCGTGCGGCCCGACGAGTCCCTGGACCGCGCAGCCCAGCGGGTCCTCGACACCCGCCTGGGCCTGTCGGCTGCCCCGCTGGAGCAGCTCTACACCTTCGGCGAGCCCGACCGGGACCCTCGGATGCGGGTGATCAGCTCCGCCTGGGTGGGCCTGGTCCCCCCTGAGACCCTCGAGGGGCTCTGGCCCGGCGTGCACCTCCGGGAGCTCCGGGTCTCCTGGCCCGGCGAGACCGGCGGTCCGGCCGAGGTCCTGGGGCCCGACGGCCGCCCCGAGCCCCCTGCCTTCGACCACGCCCGCGTCCTGGGGCTGGTGGTCCAGCGCCTGCGCGGCAAGCTGCGCTACGCCCCCGTCGCCTACGGCCTGCTGCCCGACCACTTCACCCTGCGCCAGCTGCGCGGGGTGCACGAAGCGGTCCTGGGCCGGCCCCTCAACAAGGACAGCTTCCGACGCTCCCTGCTCGCCACCGGCGAGCTCGAACCCACCGGCGCCCGCCAGGCAGGCGTCGGTCACCGTCCCGCTGCGCTCTATCGGCACAGCACCCCCTGAGGAGGCCCCCATGGCCGAGATGACCCGCATCCCCTGGTGGCGCCACGTGCGCTCCGAGTCCAGCAGCTACCTGGTCTTTCATCGGCGCGGCCAGCGCGTGAAGGCCGGGCGCGGCCTGGCCTTCTGGTTCCGCCCCCTGGTCGCGTCTCTGGCCGAGGTCCCCCTGGACGACCGGGAGCTGAGCGTGCTCCTGCACGGCCGCACCGCCGACTACCAGGAAGTGTCGGTCACGGCGGACCTGACCTGGCGGGTGGTCGACCCCGAGCTTGCGGCCAGCCGCGTCGACTTCACCCTGGACCTGGGCACCGGCGACCACCAGGAGCAGCCTCTGGAGAAGATCGCCAACCGGCTGACGGAGCAGGCGCGGCAGGCCGCCGTGGACTGGCTCGCCAGCCGCCCCCTGGCCGATGCGCTCCAGGACGGCGGCCACGGCCTGCGCGAGGTGATCGCCACGGAGCTGGGGGGTGAGGGCAGCCTGGCGGAGCTCGGGCTGGCTCTGGTCAACGTGCGCGTGGCCCAGGTCCGCGCCGAGCCCGAGGTCGAGCGGGCCCTGCAGACTCCGGCCCGCGAGCTGCTCCAGCAGCAGGCGGACAAGGCGACCTTCGAGCGGCGGGCCCTGGCCGTCGAGCGGGAGCGCGCGATCGAGGAGAACGAGCTCAACAACCGCATCCAGCTCGCGCGACAGGAGGAGCAGCTGGTCCAGCAGCAGGGCGCGAACTGCAAGCGCCAGGCCCAGGACGAAGCCGACGCCGCGGCGATCCGCGTGCGCGTGTCGGCGGAGTCCGAGCGGGTCCGCGCCGAGGCCGAGGCCGCCGGCATCCGCGAGGTCGAGACCGCGCGGGCCGACGCGGAGAAGGCCCGGGTGGACATCTACCGGGACCTGCCCCAGAGCGTGCTCATGGGCCTGGCCGCCCGCGAGCTGGCCGGCAACCTGCCCGACGTCGAGCACCTGGTGATCAGCCCGGACACCCTGACCCCGATCCTCGGCCGGCTGGCCGAGCGGGTGGGCTAGCGAGTACCCGGGATCACAAGTGACAAACCCCATCCGACCGCCGCTGCCGTGCCGGCAGCGGCCCGCCACTCGCTCGCGTGTGCCAGACACGCCACGCTTCGCGTCAGACCACCGACGGCACCCCATCAGCGGCCGGCCGGGGATCGTCACTTGCGATCCCGGGTACTCGCCATGCTGACCCGCGCGGTGGTCGTCACGCGCCCGACCGAGCTCGAGCAGCTCGTGGCACGGCACGGCACGGCGGGTCAGGCGGCCTTCTTCCTGAAGACCCGAGGGCGGGACATCGCGCCCGCCCGCCACCGTCACCAGGCCCAGGCCGACGCCCTGGCTGTGGTCCAGCAGGCCCTGCCGCGCGCCTGGCGCCGCGCCCGCATCGACCGCTCCGAGCTCGACCGCTTCGCCTTCGAGCCCGACGACGTGGTGGTCGCGGTGGGCCAGGACGGCCTGGTGGCCAACGTCGCCCGCTTCCTCGCGGGCCAGCCGGTCATCGGGGTCGACCCCGACCCCCGCCACAACGCCGGCGTGCTGGTGCGCTGGCCCGCCGCGGCCGTGGCCGACCTCCTGGCCGATCACGAGGCGGGCCGGCTCCGACTGGAGCAGCGCACGATGGTCTCCGCCACCCTGACCGACGGCCAGACCCTGGTGGCCCTGAACGAGGTCTTCGTCGGCCACCGCAGCCACCAGTCCGCCCGGTACCGGCTCGAGGCGGAGTACGCGGGCATGCGGCACTCCAGCTCCGGGGTGATCGTGACCACAGGCACTGGCGCCACGGGCTGGGCGAGCTCGATCCATCGCTCCACCCACAGCTGCGTGCGCCTGCCGGGCCCCACCGACAGCGCCCTCGCCTGGTTCGCCCGCGAGGCCTGGGAGGGCCCCACCACCAGCACACTGGTCACCGCGGGCCTGCTCGGTGGCACTCAGGCGCTCACCCTCACCTCGGAGATGGACGAGGGCGGCACGATCTTCGGCGACGGCATCGAGGCCGACCACCTGGACTTCCCCTGGGGGGAGACGGTGCGGGTGGGGGTGGCGGGGAGGACGCTGGGGTTGGCGGCCTGACCGCCGCTCAGCGCCCCAGCGCGTTCCTCCTGCAACCCCTCACCTGTTCCGCCACGGTCCGCGCCGGCTCCGGCAGCTGGCTGTGGTGGTCCTGGAAACCAACGGCCTGGGCGATCTCGGACGAGAAGCCCCAGCGCTCGAGCAGGACCATGCCGAGCTGGGCGCCGTGGGCGCGGTCGAGCTCTTCCACCGCGTCGCGGTCGGCGCCGGCGCGCGCCGCGGCGTGGATGAGCACCAGCTTGCCGATGCCGTGCAGCAGGGACGCGCTGTAGAGCGTGCCCCGCAGCGAGCCCGTGGCCTGGTGGGCGGCGTCGGCCACCGCGAGCAGGTCGCTGCGCAGCTCGTCGATCTCCGGCTGCCACTCGGCCAGCTCGAAGGCCGCGGAGGTGAGGATCTGGTGCAGGCTCAGCCTCCAGAGCCGATCAAGGCCCAGCCGAGCCAGCTGCCTGGCGGTGTCCGGAGCCTGGGGCCCGCCGGCAGTGCGGGCGACCTCGGCCTGCAGCTCGGGGTGCCCATCGACCAGCGCGACCAGGTCCTGGGTCGACCGCTCGTCTTCCCGCAGCAGCGCGTCGAGCTCGGCCGCGGCCGACGGGATCGCCGGCAGACCCAGGTCCCCGCGCCCGACACCCTGGATCAGGTGGCCGAACAGTTCCTTGATCGCTCGCTCCTGCTGCAGCGCCTGCTGCTTGCGGAACGTGACCAGCAACACCCGACGCACGTCGCGGGTGTCGGGGCTCGGAGGGGACTGCGGTGTCGCTGACGCCATGGGCGCTCGCATCCTGGGGGTGATCATGTCCTGCCTCCATGGGAGCTTTCACTCCGGGTGTCGGATCACCCGCCAGACCCAACAGTCAGGCAATCCCCTGCAGGAATTCCCCCTCAGGAGAACCCCCCCAGAGCGACCACGCCCCCGTCAGGCAGCTGGCCTGCGGGGGCGAGTCGTGGAGGCCTCGGGGCCTACTTGTTCTCGAGGTTCTGGGACCGGGCCCGCTTGACCTCGGCGAGGTCGCGGTTGCCCTGGACCACGCCGCCCCAGAGGCGACCGCCGGGGGCGCCCTTGGCCTGGAAGCGGGCCTCACCCTCGTGGGGGGAGGTCTTCGGCGCCCACTCGTGGCGCTTGTAGAGGCGCTTGAACAGCCGCCACATGCGGTGACGCTCGGGGACGGCCTTGTAGAACTCGTCCCACATGTAGATGTAGCCCTCCTGGAGCTCATCCGGGGTCATCTGGGCGGGCTTGAAGACCACCTGCTCGGCGTTGTACTTGCTCCAGTCGGTGTGGAGCAGGCGGCCCTCGCTCTTGAACTTGTCGAAGACGGGGGTGCCGGGCAGCGGGGTCAGGACCGTGAACTCGGCCAGGTCCAGCTCGCAGTCGAGCAGGCAGTCGGTGAGCTC
>CAYFPX010000227.1:0-8473 GCA_964344945.1 uncultured Enterobacterales bacterium | reverse complement strand
GTGCAGGAGATCGGGTGGGCCACCCACTTCTTGCCGAGCTTGGCGTCGATCATCGCCTTGTACAGCTCCTTCTGGTGCTGCTCGTCCTGCTCGAGGGCGTTGTCGACGATGAAGAGGCGATCGTTGGGGATGGCGGCCATCTCCTCGATGACCCGGTCGATGGCCTTGGTCCGGTGCTTGGTGCCGCTGACGAACGGGACCTGGCACGGGTAGCAGCCGAAGCGACAGCCGCGGGAGGTCTCGATGAGATCGAGCATCTCCACGCCGCGGTAGTTGTAGAGCGGCTTGTCGAGCAGGTCCCGACGGGGGGTGCCCATGATCGCGCCCTTCACGTAGGAAGGACGCTGGTAGACACGCTTGAGCTCGCCCTTCTGGAAGTCCTCGAGGACCTGCTGGACCACGCCCTCGGCCTCGCCGATGACGATGGCGTCCGCGTGCTCGGCCGCCAGCTCGGGCAGGGTGGTGACGGAGAGGCCACCCAGGATGACGGTCTTGCCGCGCTTGCGGAACTCATCGGCGATCTCCCAGCCGCGCTTGGCCTGGGCCAGCAGCATGGTGGAGATCATGACCAGATCGACGTCCTCGTCGAAGTCGACGGTCTGGACGTTCTCGTCGGTCAGGTTGACCTCGTGCTCCTCCGGGATCTGGGAGGCCATCGTGATGACGCCCAGGGGGGGGAGGATGTACTTGGTCTGGTAGTAGATGCGCTCCCAGACCGGGTAGATGAGGCGGATCTTCATGACGGAACTCCTCTACTTGGCCTGCGCGGCGGCGCGGTGCTCGGTGATGTAGGTGGCGAGGGTGTCCACGGAGGTGAAGATCTTGCGGTTGTCCTCGTTGTCCGGGATCGTGACGTCGAAGGAGCGCTCGATCTCGATGGCGAGCTCCAGCGCGTCCACCGAGTCCAGGCCCAGGCCCTCGCCGAACAGAGGCGCGGAGTCCTCGATCTCGGTCGGCTTGACCTCTTCGAGCATCAGGGCGCGAACGATGAGTTCCTTGATGTCGGACTTGAGCTGCTGCATGGATCTTCTCCGTCGGAAGCTAGGGGTTCCCTGAAGGCACGCCCCGTGGGCATCCACGGGCTTCAGGGGAGTCCAGGACACCGCCGTCTAATCGACGCGCTACCGAAGCGCCCGCGAGGCCGTCTGAATTCGTCCGGAGGCTGACTGCGCACCCCGAAAGGAGGAAAATGCCGCGGTCAGTCCCAGTCGAGCTTGAACCGCTCCAGCTCGAACGCGAACCGCCGCCCATTGCCCCAGACATCGACGACGCCGAGGCTCAGGGAGTCGTCCCAGGTGGCGTCCATCACCTGGACCTCCCAGCCGCCGGTCCAGGAGGTGTCGTCGAGGTCCAGGTGCAGGTGCCCGCCGTAGCTCACGGCGAGCTGGTCGGCGTAGGGCGCGGTCCGGTTCATCAGCTCCTCGGAGTCCGCGAGGTCGAAGGACCCGGGGCCGAAGTGCATGGCGTTGTGCGAGGCCATGACCACCGACTCGTCGGCCACGTCGCCCAGGGTGAGGACCTGCTCCTCGAACCACTCCCAGGTTCCGCCCTCGTGGTCCTGGAGCTCGGCGGTCTCGCTGTAGAGCACGTGGTCGGAGCGGGAGACCCAGTCCAGGGCCATGAAGGTCACGCCCTGGTGCCGGATGGTGTAGTTCGCGTGCCAGCTCTCCTGCTCGTAGGCGGTGTTCCAGACCGGCTGTCCGGCGCGATCCACGCCGCCGAAGAGCTCGCCCAGCGCGTCGATCTGGGGGCCGAAGACGCCCTGCCAGGCCTCCTCGTCGCCGGAGACGATCATGTTGTCCCCGGCGATGGGCATCCACGGGGTCTGGAAGCCCGCCAGCAGCTCGTAGGACCGCTCCAGTCCCGCGCCCCAGCCGATGTCGCCGAGCACCAGCACCAGCGCGATGCCGCGGGCTTCGGCCTCGGCGTCGATCCAGTCTCGGACTGCGATCAGCCGCTCCTCGTGCTCCAGGTCGCTGACGATGTGGGGGTCGGCGACCAGCGCGAAGGAGAAGACGTACTCGAGCTCGGGCTCCGGGCCGGAGTCGTTCGGGCCGGAGTCGGTGGTGGTCGCGTCGCCGGTGCAGGCCAGGAGTGCGGTGAGGAGCATGCGAGGACACTAACCCCCCAGGTTCCGCCTGCGTTACCGCGAACCGATGACCTTCGACACCCTGGACACCCTGCTCGCGCCCCTGGACGCAGTCCACCTGCGGGCCGACTGTCGCATCGTGCACGTGCCCGGCTTCGCCCGGGTCGAGGTCCCGTCGGCCCCCGAGTCCTGGCGGAACGAGGTCTACCACTGTGCGCTGACCGGGGGGGTCGACCGGGTCTTCGAAGAGACCTTCGCCCGCTACGCCGAGCTCGGAACCGCCTGGAAGTGGTCCGTGGGGCCCGGCAGCACGCCCGGGCTGGCCGAGCGCCTGGAAGAGCGCGGCCGCAGCTGGACCGTGCTGGCCCTGGGCTGCGAGACCGCCGGCTGGTCGATCCCGGTGCCCGACGACGTCGAGGTCCGGCCCGTGGACCTGGGGAACCTGGAGGACTTCTTCGCCGTCACCCGGGTGGGCTGGGGCACGGTCAACCCCTACCCGGACCGGCTGCGCGCCGACCTGCGCCATGGCGTCGAGACCGGCTCCCACCGCTTCTTCGTCTCCTACGTCCAGGGCGAGCCCATGGGCACGAGCAGCTGGGTGCCGCGGACCCACGGCCCCGCCTACCTCTCCGGCGGCATGGTGCTCGAGCGCTTCCGAGGCCGCGGCGCCTACCGGGCGCTGATCGCGGCGCGGCTGCGGGACATGGCGGCCGAAGGCCACGAGCGGGCGATCACGCTGTCCCGGGCGCACACGAGCGGGCCGATCCTGGAGAAGCTCGGGCTGACGCCATTGTTCCGCTACCCGATCTTCGAGCTGCCGGCGTCATCGCATTAGACTTCGAGCCTGCCCGAGGAGACTCGATGTTCCCCTTGTTCCTCCTCTTGTCGGGCTGCGGCACGGTCGATAGCGACGGCGATGGTCACGATGACGGCAGCGACTGCGATGACACGATCGCAGCCGTCCATCCCGGCGCCACAGAACGCTGCGATGGCCTCGACACTGACTGCAACGGGATCGTCGACGACGTCCTCGAGGGCGTCGCCCTCTTCGCCGATGCCGACGGCGACGGCCATGGGGACCCGGGCGCCCCGGTCCTGGCCTGCGGCGAGTCCGAAGCCGTCGTCCTGGACGGAACGGACTGCGATGACAGCGACGGCCAGGTCCACCCAGGAGCACCCGAGACCTGCGACGGCACAGACGATGACTGCGACGAGCGCATCGACGAGGACGCGACCGACGCCACACCGTGGTTCGCCGACTTCGACGGCGACGGCCTGGGCAGCGCCGAGTCTGCAGTTCTCTCGTGCACACCTCCTGATGACCACGTCTCCAGCGACGGCGACTGCAACGACTCCGATCCAGCGATCGGGGACGTCGAGGAGGCCTGCGACGGCGTCGACAGCGACTGCGACGGCCTGATCGACGAGGACCCTGTCGATGGCATGGCCGTGGCTCCCGACAGGGACGGAGACGGCTACGGAGACGAGACCAGCGTCGTGACCGCGTGTGGTCCTGGACCCGGTGAAGTCACCAACGCCCTGGACTGCGACGACTCCGATCCCGCCGTGCACCCCGACGCGGTCGAGCTTTGCAGCGGCGTCGGGATCGACGAGGACTGCGACGGTCTGGTCGACGACGCGGACAGCGATGTCCTCGACAACTCCCGCTGGTGGTCGGACGCAGACGGCGACGGCTACGGCGACGAGGAGGCCACACCCACCTTCGCTTGCACAGGCCAGTCCGACGAGGTGGCCCGAGCCGGCGACTGCGACGACGCCGACCCGACAGTGAATCCGGGAGAGACAGAGGTCTGCAACGACGGAGTGGACAACGACTGCGGCGGAACCGCCAACAACTGTCGGCGGGAAGGCTCGCTGGACATCGCGACAGAGGCGCAGGCTCGACTCGACGGAGCGGCCGAAGATGACAAGGCAGGGCTCGGCCTGGCCCTGTTCGACTGGGACGCCGATGGCCTGGCGGAAGCGTTCGTGTCCGCGCCCTACACAGGCAGTGGGAACGCAGGCACAGTCTACGTGGTCTCGGGCACGCCCACCTCCACCACCCTCGACGTGGCAGCGAGTGCAGAGCTCACAGGCACCTCGGGGGACGCGGTGGGCCTGGGGCTCGCGAACGCCGGAGACGTGGACGGCGACGGCTATCGGGACCTGCTCGTCGCGACGCGACCTCAGGTCTGGCTGGTGCGTGGCTCGGTCACAGGCAGCGCTTCCCTCGCAACGGCGACGGCCACCTTCGTCACCGAGCCCTCGAGCCAGGACATCGCCGTGTCGGCGCTGGGAGATCTGGACGGCGATGGCGCGGCCGAGTTCGCTATCGGCTTCCCCGATGGCGAGTCCAACACAGGGACACCGGGAGCGGTCTGGCTCATCTCCGGCCCCGTAACAGGCGATCACGACCTCGCAGACCACACCGGCACCACCCTCTACGGCGAGGCCCACGGCGACGACGCAGGATTCTCGGTGTCCGGCGACTGCGACACCGACGGTGACGGCTCCGGAGACCTGGCGGTGGGAGCCCCAGGAGCTGACTACGACCCCAGCCACCGCGGCGCGGCCTACCTCTTCGGCGATGCTGGTGGGATCTCCTCCGATTCGCTGGCAGACGCGGACGCCTCGATCCGTGCGGAGTCGGACGCGCGCTACCTGGGGTGGGTGCTCGACTGCCGTGGAGACATGAACGCCGACGGCTACGACGATCTCTGGGTCGGAGCCCCGCGCGACAGCGACCGGGCCCAGGACAGCGGCGCCGGGCACCTCTTCCTGGGCCCGCTGGGAACGGGCGACCGGGACTCGACGACGGCCGACGCCTCCTGGTACGGCGCCGGCTCCCAGACTTACTCCGGCGGCTCTCTCGCCCATGCGGGAGACGTCGATGGCGACGGCTACGGAGACATGATCTACGGGCACGGCTACGGATCCTCCAACAGTGCCTCCGAGATCTCGCAGGTCGTCTATGGCCCGTTGAGCGGCGTCTACATGCCCGGTGCCGCCGGCACCTATGTCTCGGGCTACGTCAGCTTCTCTGCAGAGTCGTCGTCCGACTCCACCGGGTACGCGCTCGCGGCAGGCGGCGACGTGAACGGCGACGGCCTGTCCGACTTCCTCTTCGGCGCCCCGGAGCGCCACGGAAGCGACGACGACTCAGGCGCCGCCTACGTCATCTTCGGTCAGGGGCTCTGACATGACCTCGCTCCTCTTTCTGTTCTCCCTCGCCTGCGGAACCGAGTCTGAAGTCGTCGACGCCGACGCGGACGGCTACCCCTCGGAACTCGACTGCGACGACAGCGATGCCAGCCGGAACCCGGGCGCCCCCGAGGCGTGCGACGGACTCGACCAGGACTGTGACGGCACCATCGACGAGTCGGTGGGCGAATTCCAGGGGCTCTTCCACGACGCCGACCTGGACGGATTCGGCGATCCGGACACCCCGCTGGCCGGGTGCGATCCGGCACTCCCCCACACCACCGACGCCACGGACTGCGACGACGCGAACGAACTCCGCCATCCAGGTGCCGACGAGACCTGTGACCTGGTGGACGAGGACTGCGACGACGTGGTGGACGAAGAGGCCACCGACGCCACCACGTGGTTCGCAGACCTGGACGGCGACGGCTACGGCGACCCCGACGCCCCGGTCGAGTCCTGCGGACCCGGAGCCGGGCTCGCTGCCAGCGGGACGGACTGTGACGACGGCGACGCCGGTGTCCACCCTGGCGCCGAGGAGGTCTGGTACGACGGGGTGGACGCGGACTGCGATGGCGCCTCCGACGGAGATGCCGACGGAGACGGCCAGTCTCTCGAGAGCGGAGACTGCGACGACGGTGATCCGAGCAGACACGCCGACGCCGAGGAGATCTGTGGAGACGGCGTCGATCAGGACTGCGACGGAACAGATCTCAGCTGTGGCCTCTCAGGGGTGCACGACCTGGACGACGCGCACGGGATTCTCCTGGGCGATGCCACCCGCTACTCCAGCGTCGGGGATCGGATGGCCTTCTCCGACACAGACGGAGACGGCCGGGATGAGCTCTACATCGGCGCACCTGGTGAAGGAGAGGACGGGCTGGTCTACGGAGTCCAGGGCCTCGTCACCGGATCCGTGGAGCTCACAACCGCCGCCACGACCACGATGACCCCCACCGAGGACTGGAACTTGACGGGGCGGGGGGTGGCTGGAGGGGTCGATCTCGACGGTGACGGCCTCCAGGACCTCGCGGTGTGCGACGCTGGGTCCCGGGTCGGCGTCTACCTCGGGGCGACGGCCGAGAATCAAGACCTGCAGACCGCCGATGTCATGTTGGATCTCGACGCCACGGCGCTGGCGCTGTCCTCCGACGTGACCGGTGATGGGGTCGCAGACCTGCTGCTGGGCGACGTCTACGCCGACTCCACTTCAGACGACGACGCCGGCCGGGCCTATGTGCTGGCCGGGCCCTTCGATCAGGAAACACAGAACGAGGGGGACCTGATCGCCAGCTTCGAGGGCCGGAGCACAGACGACCAGTTCGGCACGCACGTCTTGTCCGCCGGAGATGTCGATGGCGACGGTATCGGCGACGTCCTGGTCACCGCCGCACTGACGCGCAACGGCACCGCCTACCTCTTCCTTGGGCCCATCTCCGGGTCACTGGGAACCTCCATGGCCGATACCACCCTCGATGGCGACGGGAGCGGCGACCGCTTCGGGACTGGTGCCGCCACTGGCGACGACCTCGATGGCGACGGCCTTCCAGACCTCGCCCTGGGCGCTCCTTTGGACGGCCCCGGAGTGGTCTACCTCTTCGCCGGGAACCTCACCGGCTCAGTCGACACGGCCTCAGCCTTTGCTGAGCTTCGGGGCGAGAGTACCGGCGACTACGCTGGCCAGAGCATCGCGCCCCTGGCGGACATTGATGGAGACGGCACGCCCGACCTCTTCGTGGGGGCCTACCGCACCAAGAACACGAAGGACGACGCAGGAGCGGCCTATGCGCACTACGGCCCCTTCACGGGATCCGGCGACCTGGTCGACAGTTCCCTGATCCTGTACTCGACGATCGAAGACGAAGAAGCCGGCACCTCGGTGGGGGCCGGAGATCTGGACGGCGACGGACTCCTGGAACTCTACGTCGGTGCCCCCGATCACGTAGAGGGCTCGACAGAGACCGGGGCCATCTACCTTCTTACACCCTGACGGGCGCCCTGACTCACTCGAACGACGCACACCCCTCGAAGTCCATCGTCTCCCCCTCGTGGTCGATCACCACGTCCAGGTCCTCGGTCGCCCGCCCGATGTCGTGGTGCCAGACGTGGTCCGCCGGCGACGGGGAGTCGCTGCAGATCCCGTCGCCGTTGTGGTCGGCGTAGTAGTCCAGCACGTAGCTGCGGCCGTGCTCCAGCAGCTGGGGGAAGGACACCGAGACGACGTCGCCGGTGAGCACGGTGGAGTGGGTGGCCACCACCACCAGGTCGTCGCGCACGACGTTGAGGTGGAAGTCCTCCTCGTGGTGGAAGCGCTGCCAGCGCGAGCCTTCGGCGGTGAGGTCCCACAACAGCGGCGGGGCCTCGCCGGTCTCGGTGGGGGTCGCCGAGTCCCCAGCGGTCGCGGTGCCGCCGGTGCACGCCAGGAGCCACAGGGCGGTCACGCAGGTCTCCGGAAGACCAGGCAGTGGTTGTTCGCCGGCATCGCCACCACCTCGTGCAGGGCCAGGCCGTGGCCCGCCGCCAGCGCCACCACGTCCACCAGGTCCCGCACGCCCCAGCGGGGGTCCCGGGCCCGCAGCGAGGCGTCGAAGCGGGCGTTGCTCTCCGAGGTCCAGTGCCCTGCGAAGCGGTACGGGCCATAGGTCACGCACACCCCACCGGGAGCCAGCACCCGAGCCACCCCGGCGAAGAGCCCTTCGGCGCTCGCCCAGGGCGAGATGTGGATCATGTTGCAGCAGAGCACCGCGTCGACCCGGTCCACGGGCCAGTCCGCCGCCGTGGTGTCGAGGCTCAGCGGAGGGAGCAGGTTGTCCGCGGCAGTGTCCTCCCGCCAGGCCGCGATGCTCGCCAGAGCCTCCGGGTCCCGGTCCGTCGGCAGCCACGCCAGCCCGGGCAGCCGCGGCGCGATCCAGGCGCTGTGCATGCCGGTGCCGGCAGACACCTCCAGGGCCCGGCCCCGCCGCGGGAAGACCCGCTGCAGGACCGCCAGGATCGGGTCTCGGTTCCGCTCACAGGCGGTGGAGTAGCGCTTCAAGCCGGCTCCCGGTCCGGACAGCCTTCGGTGATCCAGGTGTCGATGGTCCCCGGGTTGGTAGAGAGCAGGGGCAGACGCATGGAACGCGGCTCCTGTGTAGGGCGCCACGTGCATGCTCCCCCCCGAGCGCCCACCGCGCCACGAACTAG
>CAYFPX010000226.1:0-13371 GCA_964344945.1 uncultured Enterobacterales bacterium | reverse complement strand
CTGGAACCGGCGCTACCGCGAGTACATGAACAAGATCAAGACCGGCGATCCCCTCGAGGTGGCGAAGGTCCTGCGGGACCTGGCGCTCATGAAGCTCGAGAAGAGCCTGTCCTTCGGCGAGAAGAAGATGTACGACCAGGCTCGGACCCTGCTGGTCCAGGAGCTCAGCGTCGCCAAGCAGACCGACGAGCCGACCATCGAGCAGGAGCTCGAGGACCTGTTCGAGGAAGACCGCAAGATCGCCGAGGCCGAGGCGGCGCGGGCCAAGGCCAACAAGAAGAAGAAGAAGTAGACGGCGCCCCCTCTGCGTTAGAGCGCGGCCGTCTGTAGAGAGTCGCCATGTCCGTGCCTGCCATCCACGTCTACAACACCCTCACCCGCACCGTGGAGCCCCTGGCCCCGGCGGAGCCTGGCCACGTGCGCATGTACGTGTGCGGCATCACGGTCTACGACTACTGCCACATCGGCCACGCCCGGGCGATGATGACCTTCGACCTGGTGTATCGGCACCTGCTGCACCGCGGCTACCGGGTCACCTACGTGCGCAACCACACCGACGTGGACGACAAGATCCTGGCCCGTGCGGCGGAGCTCGGCGAAGAGCCCCTGGCCCTGAGCCGCCGGTTCATCGCCGCCCTCGAGCAGGACTTCGACGCGCTGGGCATGCGAGAGCCCACCCACTCCCCCAAGGTCTCCGACCACGTCGACGGCATCCTGGGTCTGATCGGCGACCTGATCGAGCGCGGCCATGCCTATGCCGCGGGCGGCGATGTGTTCTTCGCCGTGTCGACCTTCGACGGCTACGGCAAGCTCTCGGGCCGCAAGCTCGAGGATCTCCGCGCCGGGGAGCGGGTCGAGATCAACCCGGTCAAGCGCGACCCGGCGGACTTCGTGCTCTGGAAGGGTGCCAAGCCCGGCGAGATCTCCTGGGAGAGCCCCTGGGGGCCCGGCCGCCCTGGCTGGCACATCGAGTGCTCGGTCATGTCCATGCACCACCTGGGGCCGACCTTCGACCTGCACGGCGGCGGCTTGGACCTGGTCTTCCCCCACCACGAGAACGAGGTCGCCCAGTCCGAGGCCGGCACCGGCGAGGCGCCCTTCGCCAAGGTCTGGATGCACAACGGCATGCTGACCCTGGTGGACGACGCCGGCGAGGACATCAAGATGTCCAAGAGCCTGGGCAACGTGATCCGGATTCGCGACGCGGTGGCCGAGGTCCCGGCCGAGGTGGTCCGGCTGGTCTACCTGGAGCCGCACTACCGCTCGCCCCTCCCCTACTCCAAGACCCGCGTGGCCGAAGCCATGGCCAGCCTGGCCCGGCTCTACGAGGCCAAGGAGCTGGTCGAGTCCCTGGTGGCCCAGGGCACGGACTACCCGGTCGACCGCCTGCTGGAGGAAGCGGGCAAGCCCGCCCAGCAGGTCCAGGCGCTCATCGAGACCTTCGAGAAGCGCTTCAACGCCGCGATGGACCACGACTTCAACTCGGGCCAGGCCATCGGCACGCTGTTCGAGCTGGTTCGGGCGATCAACCGCGCTGGCAACCACAAGCGCGTGAAGAAGGCCGGCGGCTCCTTGCTGCAGGGTGCGGAGCGCTGCTTCGCCATCGCCGGCAACGTGCTGGGCATCGGCGGCATGGATCCCGGGGACTTCTTCGAGGAGCTCCGGGAGAAGCGCATCCGTCTGGCGGGGCTGGACAGCGACTGGGTCGAGGACAAGCTGGATGCGCGGCTGGCCGCGCGAGCGGACCGGGACTGGGCGGCGGCGGACGCGATTCGCGATGAGCTGGATGCAGCCGGGGTCGTGGTCATGGACCGGCCGGACGGCGTGACCTGGAGGGTCCGCGTCTAGCAGGCTGATGAAAGAGGCTCCCGTCGCCCCACGGACCCCTTTCACCGAGGCCGGCGCCCGCCGTCCGTCACGTGCTGAAGCACGCTCCATCCTCCGGAATCGCCGGCTGCGCCGGCTCGCCAACCTCGGCGAAATGGGCCTCGCGGGGCTCGGTCCGCCTTCTTCATCAGCCTGCTAGACCGGACGCGGCGCACCGATCGCCGGGCGCTGACGCGCCGCGGCGGGCTGTCAGCTGTCAGCCTGCGGTCTGCCTCGCGCCTGCGGCGCTCGGCATCGCCCGGCAGGTCCGGGGGACACGCTGCGTGCGCTGGGATCGCCACGCTGACAGCTGAACGCTGACAGCTCCGGCCACCAGGCGGCCGGCCCTACTGCACCATCACCAGGTTGCACGCCACCTCGACCTGCTTCTTCTCGCCGCCCTCGCACTGCTCGTAGCGCACGATCTCCATCACCTGCTTGCCGGGCTCGGAGAAGGTGGCGGTCAGGGGCCAGCGGACCTCCTGGACGGTCTTGCGGCCCTGCTTCCAGTCGACCAGGGTGGCGGCCACGCCGCTCTGGTGGGGCTTCCAGTTGAGCCAGGAGTCGAAGGAGTAGGTGCAGCCCTCCTTCGCGGTGCGGCCGTCCTGGCCGATGTAGTGGTAGGTCACGGCCTCGCCGGTGCCGACCATGCAGCGCGGCGGGGCGCAGGTCACGGCCTCTTCGGCGGTCTTGGGGAAGTCGGCGGACTTGGTGGCGATCAGGTCACCGGAGTCGGTGCAGTGCTCCCAGAACAGCGTCTCGTCGTTCTTCAGGAAGTAGTTGGTGCCGACCGGGTTGGAGTCCTCGACCTTCTTGCCGTCGTGGATGGTCATGTAGTTGTCGGTGATGCGCAGCTTGCAGCGCTTCTCGTCGACCTTCAGGTAGAGCAGCCCGCCGAGCTTGTTGCCCAGGTTGTTGTTCTGGAAGACGAAGGCGTCCCACTTGTCCGTGCCCTTGAAGCGGTTCACGTTCTCGTTGGCCTTCTTGATGCCCTCGGCGATGTCCTCGTCGGTGGCGGTGGGGGCGAGCTTCTTGAGGACCTCGGCGTTGCACTCGGCGCCGGCGGCCATCAGGGACTGGCAGAAGTCGCGGACCTTGGGCGGGTCCTCCCAGCAGGCGAGCTCGCCGGCCTTCTCCATGCACTCGTAGTCGTACATGTCGGAGAGCGACCCGACGTTGTACTTGACCCGGGTGGCGCCGTCCTTGGCGTAGACCTTGAGGCGGGTCTGGATGTCGGCCTCGACAGACTTGTCGGCGTTGATCTTCTCGATCACCCACTCGGTGCCCGCCAGGCCGTCGAGGGTCAGGTCGCAGGCGACGCTCTTCTGACCGAGCACGAGCTTGTTGGACTTCTTCTCTTCGCAGGCACCGAGCACGACGGTGCCGGCGACGGCGAGGGTGATCACACCGATCTTGACGTTCACAGCGGGCTCCCTGGAGGACTGGGCGCGGAAGGATAAGGCGGAGCCCCAACCCGGGCAACGGAGGTTGAGATGGCGACTGAGCGGCGCCCCACGGGCCGCCCCACCGACGGACTCCGGCCCGTCCGGATCACCACCGGCGTCAACGCCTACGCGGAAGGCAGCTGCCTGTTCGAGACCGGCGAGACCAAGGTGCACTGCACCGCCAGCGTCAGCACCAAGGTGCCCCGCTGGATGGCCGACTCCGGCGAGGGTTGGGTGACCGCCGAGTACCGCATGCTGCCTCGGGCCACCCACACCCGATCCCGGCGCGAGGGAGACCGGCTGAAGGGCCGGACCTCGGAGATCCAGCGCCTGATCGGGCGCAGCCTTCGGGCTGGGGTCGACCTGGCGGCGCTGGGGCCCATCCAGATCGAGATCGACTGCGACGTGATGCAGGCCGACGGCGGCACTCGCACGGCCTCGATCAACGGCGGCATGGTCGCCCTGGCCCTGGCCCTGAAGAAGCTCCGGGACGGCGGCCAGCTGGCCTCGAACCCCCTGAAGCACACCATCGCGGCGGTCTCTCTCGGCCTGCTGGGGGACACCGCCTACCTGGACCTGGACTACCCGGAGGACGTGGCGGCCGACGTGGACATCAACGTGGTGATGACCGCCTCCGGCGCCCTGGTCGAGGTCCAGGGCACGGCCGAGGGCGAGCCCTTCCCCCGGACCGGGCTCGACAAGCTGCTGGACCTGGCCGCCAAGGGCACCGCGGAGCTCGCCGCCGCCATGCGCCAGGTCCCGGGTCTCGAGGACCTGCCCTGATGGACCTGGTGCTCGCCTCGAACAACGCCCACAAGCGCGAAGAGGTCGACCGGATCCTGGCCCCGCTCGGCATCACCGTGCGGTCGCTGTCCGAGTTCCCGGAGATCCCGGACCCGCCCGAGGAGCAGGACACCTTCGAGGGCAACGCCCTGCAGAAGGCCCGCTTCGTCGCGGACCGCACCGGCCTGGCGGTGGTCGCCGACGACTCTGGCCTCGAGGTCGACGCCCTGGGCGGCGCCCCCGGCGTGCACTCCAAGCGCTACACGCCGGAGGCCCTCGCCGAGACCAACAACGCGAAGTTGCTCCAGGAGCTCGACGGCGTCCAGGACCGCAGAGCCCGCTTCGTCTGCGCCCTCGCCCTGGTGGTCGGGGGCTCCGAGCAGACCGCCCGGGGCACGGTCGAGGGCAGCATCGGCCACGCGCTCCAGGGCACGGGCGGCTTCGGCTACGACCCGCTCTTCTGGCCCGACGAGACCCCGGGCCGCTCGATGGCCGAGCTCGAGCCGGCGGACAAGGACGCCATCAGCCACCGGGGCCGGGCGTTCCGGCACCTGCCGAGGCTACTCGGACTCTGAGTCCTCGGCGAGCAGCCTGCGCTCACGCAGCGCGGCGGCGCCGTTGCGCACACCGAGCAGGACGCCAAGCAGGGCCATCAGCAAGACCGTGGCCCGGCCCTGGGCGGCCAGATCCCCGTGGAGATCGAGCAGGTCGCCCAGGAAGAAGAAGGCGATGACCTGGCCGTGCCCGCCCGTGTTGTAGACGTGCAGGGCCGCGGCACCGCCGAGGAAGAGGACGGGGGTGAACCAGCGCACCCTCGCCCCGTAACGAGGAGGGACTACGCCTGGGCGGGCGGGGTGACCACGCCGATGACGCCGCCGGTGTTGTCTGCCAGGATGCCGAGGCGGCCGACCAGGGGGACCTGGAAGGCCCGGGCGACGACGTTGCCGCCGGCCTCGGTCACCTTGGCCAGGGTGTCGTCGACGCTGGCGACCTGGACCCAGCTGAGATCAGAGGTGGGCACCCGCAGCGATCCACGCCTCGACCAGGGCCAGCTCGTCCTCGGACAGGGGGCCGGAGAAGGGCATCTGCTGGCCCATGCCCCCGACCTCGAGCTGGGTCCCCCGGAGCTTGTGCACCAGGTAGCTCTCCTCGGGCCGACCGGGCTCGACGAGATCCATCAGCGGCGCCTCCATCGACGCCTGGTCCACCAGGCGGTCGTGGACCCCCTCGCCCTCCAGGACCACCGGAGAGGGGCCATCGACGGCGTGGCAGCCGCCGTCGACGCAGCGCTCCACCCACAGGGGCAACAGGTCGCGATCGTGCAGCACGGTGGGCTGCACGCTGTCGGAGGGGCCCGCGGTGTCCGAGTCTCCGGTCGGACCGGGACCGCAGGCGAGCAGCAGCAGGGCTACCAGGACAGCTCCTCACCCAGCCAGAGCCAGGCGGCACCGCTCTCGGCGCCCCCGTCGTCCCGGCCCGGCGCCCCGACCACCAGGTCCGCCAGTCCGCCGTTGTCGACGTCGCCGATCACAGCCACCGCTCCCCCGGCCCGCTCGCCCCGAGCCTCGCCGACCAGCCAGAGCCCTGTGCCAGGGTCCACCTGGCCGACCAGCGGGCCCGGCAGCACCACCACGCCGCCCGCCCAGTCGGCCCCGAGGCCGGTGGTGGGCGCCCCCACCACCAGGTCGTGCCAGCCGTCACCGTCCAGGTCGCCACCGGCCAGGGCGGCGCCCAGGCGGGCTTCGGCCTCGGCGCTCGCGATGACCAGCCCCGCGTCGGCGAGGGCCCCCCCACCGGGGGGCAGCAGGCCATACACGGCCCCGCCATCGGCGCCCCCGCGATCGGCCTTGTGGGCCCCGACGAGAGGGTCCGGCCGGCCGTCGCCGGCCAGGTCGAAGCCGCCCAGGACCGCCACCCCGGCCCGGTCGCCAGGGCCCTCCCCCAGCCAGGCCTGACCGGCATCGGCCAGCGCGACCCGACCGTCCAGAGGCGCCAGCACCAGGTAGGCACCACCGGACCCCGACAGCCCGTCCGCGCCCACCAGCAGGTCGTCCAGGCCGTCGCCGTCCACGTCGCCCGCCGAGGCGAGGGCGATGCCCGCGTGGGTGTGCTCGTCCTCGCCGACCAGCACCACGTCGGCGTCGTCGACCGCGAGCTCCTCGGGCAGGCGCTGGCCCCGGACCCCGTAGACCAGGCCCTGATCCGGGCCCGCCTCTTCGGCCAGCGGCGCCCCGATCCACAGGTCCGCGCGGCCGTCGCCGACGAAGTCCCCGCCGGCCACGGCCATGCCCACGTGGTCCAGGAAGCCCGTGCCCACCTGGCTGCAGCGCGCCCCGTCCTCTGGCTGCGCCGACCCGTGCAGGACCATCACCCCGCCGCCCGCCAGTGCGCCTCCGCCGCTGTGGTGGATGGCGCCGACGGCCAGCTCCCCCAGGCCGTCCCCGTCCACGTCTCCCAGCCCGGCCAGGGCCCGCCCGACGAACTCCTGGGACTGGGTGCCGGCCAGGTGGACGGGCGCGTCGGCCAGGGTGGCGTCGTCCGCGGGCAGGCCGAGCCAGACCGTGGCCAGCCCCTCCTCGCCGAGCTCCCCATCGCTGGCGTAGGCCCCGACGGAGAAGTCCGGCCGGCCGTCGCCGTCGAAGTCCCCCAGGGACGCCACCGCGGCGCCCGCGTTGTCCCCTGCGGCGACACCCAGCACACGAGCACGGGCCTGGGACAACAGGAGAGGTGGGTCCGGCGCCTCCACGGGGGTGGCAGGGCAGCCGATCAGCAGGACGAGGACGGAGATCACGCTACCGAAGAAGGCAAGAGACGTGCCAGGGCGTCAACGGCGGTCACCGAGTGTCGCCCCGCAGACGGATCCCGGTCACGGTGAGACCCAGGGACCATGCACACGATCCTGATCTCCGTCTTCGCCTGCTCGGACCCCCTGGAGACCCGCTCCGCCAACCACGACGACTCCGCCTGGCCCGACCGCCCAGACGTGGACGCCGCCGTGCTCGACGAGCTCGGGGCCGCCCGTGTCCCCGGCGCCGCGGTGTGCACCCTGCACGACGGCGCCACCGACTGGTGCCAGGGGTACGGCTGGGCCGACGCCGACAGCCTGGCGCCCGCGACCACGGCGACGCCGTTCCTGGTGGCCTCGGTCTCCAAGACGGTGGTGGCCTCGGCCGCCCTGATGGCCGCCCAGGACGGGCTGCTCGCCCTGGACGAGCCCCTGGAGGTGGGCTTCGCCGTGGCCCACCCCGTCGCCCCGGGCACGCCGATCACGCCGATCATGCTGGCGAGCCACACCTCGGGCATCGCCGACGACTGGGACACTCTGGACGCCAGCTACGTGCAGGGGGACTCACCGGTCGCGCTGGGGGAGTTCCTGGAGAGCTACCTGGTGCCCGGGGGCGCCCGGTACACCGTGGGGTCCTGGGGCGACGCTCCCGGCCAGGCCCTGGACTACAGCAACGTGGCGATCGCGCTGCTGGCCTACGCGGTGGAGGTCGCGGTGGGCCAGCCCTTCCAGGACTACTGCCGCGACCGCCTCTTCACGCCCCTGGGCATGGCCGACACCGCCTGGCACCTCGCGGACCTCCCGGCGGAGCCGGCCATGCCCACCTCCTGGACCCGCGGAGACTACGTGGCCGAAGGCCACTACGGCTTCCCGGACTACCCCTCGGGACAGCTGCGCAGCAGCGCCGAGGACCTGGCGACCTACCTGGCCTGGGTCGCCGCCGAAGGGCCCGAGGCCCTGTTCGAGCCGCTGGTGCCGACGATCGACGACGAGCAGGGCTTCGTCTGGTACCGCTGGACCCTGGGCGGCCGGACCGTCTGGGGCCACAACGGCGGCGAGACCGGCGTCGCGGCCGAGGTCGGCCTGCTCGACGACGGCCGGGGCTTCGTGGTCGTGATGAACGGAGAGGGGGATCGGAACACCCTGGCCACCCTCGAGGAGGCCGCCCTCGGTCGGTGAGGCGGCCGCAACTTGACTCGGTGTCAAGTTGGCCGCACCTCAACCCCATGACCCGCTCGGAACTTGTCACTCAGTCAAGTTCCGCGGCGCTCACTCCGCGCTACGCCGCCTGCCAGGCCATCGGGTCGCCGCCGCGCCGGTTCAGTGCGTGGCCCCCCCGGCTGAACAGCTTGCGCCGGCGCGGCTCCCGCCACCACGCGATCGGGTACAGGTGCCAGCGGTGCCACATGCCGTGCCGCCGGATCGCCTTCATGTACCTGCGCGGCCGGTAGAAGCCATCGAGCACCTGGTGGTAGCCATCCATCAGCTGCTCGACGGTCATGTTCGCGGGCTTCACCACCGGGTCGAAGCCGGTGTAGCGGGTGTAGTCGTCGGTGATCAGCCGGTCCTGAGCGCTGTAGCGCTGGTGGTCCGGGGTGCCCGGGTAGGGGATGAGCAGGTTCACGGCGGCGTTGTCCAGGCCGATGGTCTGCATCATCTCGAGGGTCCGGCCGAAGGTCTCGGGGGTGTCGTGGTCCAGGCCGAGGATCAGCCCGCCGGACACGAAGATGCCGTGGTCGTGGAAGGCCTTGATGTACTTCTGGTAGTCCTTGACCCGGTTGAAGGACTTGTTGACCGCCTTGAGCGACTGGGTCTCGAAGGACTCGATGCCCACGAAGGCGAAGCGGGTGCCGGCCCGCGCGGCCAGCTCCAGCAGCTCCTTGTCGGCCGCCATCAGCACGTGGGTCTGGTAGAAGAGCTGCTTCTTCAAGGGGATGAGCGCCTCGAAGAGCTGCTTGGCATAGTCCGGGTGCCCGCAGAGGTTGTCGTCCATGAACATCAAGCGGTCGCTGCGGGACCGGCGGACGTCCTCGACCACCTCTTCCACCGGCCGGGTGCGGAAGGCCTCGCCGTGGATGGTGCTGTTGAAGCAGAAGCTGCAGTCGTGGGTGCAGCCCCGGGTGGCCTCGATGGGGTGGAAGCCCAGGTAGCGGCGCCAGTGCTTCAGCAGATCGAGCCGGGGTGGCCGCAGGCCCGCCAGGTCCGGCGGCGACTGGTTCTGGTAGCGCCCGCCCAGCTGTCCGGCCTCGAAGTCCGCGAGCAGGCGCTCCCAGGCGCCGCCTTCGGCCTCGCCGGTGAGCACGGCGTCGAAGTGCCCCAGCACCTCGTCGGGCACGGCGGTGGTGTGGGTGCCGCCCGCGACGACCTTGATCCCCCGGCGGCGGAAGCGGGCCGCCAGGGCATAGGCGTGGGGCGCGTTGTTGCAGGTGAAGGTCATGCCCACCAGATCCGCTCGCACGCGCGTGGAGATGCGCTCCACCCGGCCGTCCGTGATGGAGACAGACACGTGATCGGGCGTGGCTCCGGCGACCCGGGGGAGGCTCAGGGTCTGGAAGCTCTGCTTGAAGGACGGCTTGGGAGCGACGTCGATCAGGTGGACATGCATGGGGGCAGCTCCGTGTGAAGTCGCCCACCCTAGAGTGCGAAAGCACCCGAGAAAATCGGCCAAACGACCGAGGCCGGACCCACCGGCCCGTGGGTTCAGCCCAGCTGGTTGGTCAACAACGCCCGGTGCACGGCCTCGGCCCGGGTGCGGGCCCCCAGCTTGTCCCGGGCGTGCTCGACGTGGCTGCGCACAGTGGCTTCGCTGATGCCGAGCCGGCGGGCGATCACGCCGGTGGTGCGGCCCTCGGCCACGTGGGACAGGACCTCGCGCTCCCGCGGGGTCAGGGGCTCGACCACCTCGAGCCGGCGGTCCGTGAGCTCCAGGCTCAAGGCCCGGCCCGGACCCAGGTCGGTGCAGGTCAGACGACCGATGCGACCCATCACGCGGACCGGTGTGCCGTGCGGGTTCGCGACCGTGCCTGGCCCGCGCCCCTCGGACTGGCAGCCCACCCGGCAGACGGCCTTGTGGGTGAGGGCCTGGGCCCGCACCACCCGGGCGCACTCCAGCCCCTTGCAGTCCCCGAACTGATCCCTCGCCTCCTCGGACATCTCGGTGATCGTGCCGCGCTTGTCCATGCGCATGATCAGGGTCTTCATCGGGCCTCCCTTCGGGGGCTCTTTGCACGACCTGTTCCAGATCTGGGCCGTTCGGCCGATGTACGCCCAGGTCCCCAGGGAGCATGTTGGGACCAGGCTCGATGAGAGCCCGATCGATCCGGGCGTCCCGCCACTCGTCTCGGGGGCGGCGGCGGGACGCCCGGGCGCTCACCGGGCGCCGGACAGGACCGGACAGTCGCCGCGGGCCCGGCCGGGCTTGGACGACAGTCCGGGCGCACTGTGATCTCCACGTCGAGCCGGTTTCAAGGCGGTTTCACCGGACTCCCCGAGACGTCCCGCGCGTTAGTCGCTTCTCCTGGCCAGGCACCTCCTGCCGCCTGACCAGAACCCGGGGGTGGAGTGGCATGGTCGAGCACCTGCTGCTGATCGAGGACTTCGAACCAGACGCGGTGATCGTCCGGCGCATGCTGTCGTACACCCGGCTGGGCCAGCCGGCGGTCACCTGGTGCCGCAGCCTCGCCGAGGGGATCGCCACCCTCTCCGGCGGGACCTTCGACCTGATCCTGCTCAACACCCGGCTGCCCGACGGCAAGGGGCTCGCGCTCATTCGGGCGGTCCACCGCGCAGCTCCGGACACTCCCATCATCGTGCTGACCGGCATGGCCAGCTTCCGCCACGCGGTCGACAGCGTGCCCCTCGGGGTGCACGACTTCCTCTTCAAGGACCGGCTCGATCCCGAAGCCTTGGAGGCCTCGATCCGCCTCGCCCTCGCCCGTGGCGAGCTGGCACGCGCCCTGCGGGACGCCAGCGAGCGCGAGCGGCTGCTGCGGGAGCTCATCGCCTCCATCGCCTCCGCGAGCCGCTTCGACGAGGTGCTCGACGCCGCCGTCGACGGCATCTGGCGGGTCTTCCCGGTGGACCGGGTGCGGGTGCACTGGTACCACCGAGGCCCTCGCGGGCCGGAGCTGGTGCTGGCCCCCGGCGCAGACGACGACGCGAGCGACGTGATCGACGCCGGCACCCTCGGCTTCCTGTCCCGGGTCGATGCCATCCTGGGCGACGACGGCGGCGAGGTCGGCTGGCTCCAGGTCGAGGGCTACCGGGTGCTGCCCGTCGGTGAGCTGGACCAACGCCACGGCGTGCTCTGCCTGCGCCCCCGCTCGGACGCGGCCTGGACCGGGGAGCTGGACGCGCTGCTCGACGCGCTGAGCCAGGCGGTCTGCGCAGCGGTCGATCGCGCGCTGGAGGCCGAGGCCCTGCGCCGCTCCCTGCTCGCCCACAGCAAGATGAGCGCGTACCTGCCCCAGGGTGTGGCCCAGGACATCCTGGCCCGGCCCGAGGCGGATCACGGCGCCACCGGCCGCCGGCTCGAAGCGGTGGTCCTGCTGGTGGACATCGTCGGCTTCACCCGCTGGGCCGAGACCCGGGACCCTCGGCTGGTGGTCGACGTGCTCAACGGCTGGTTCGAGGTGGTCGACGACATCCTGAGCCGCCACGGCGCGATCCTGGACAAGCACATGGGCGACGCCGTGATGGCCGTGTTCCGGCCGAGCAACGGCCTGCGCGACGCCCGCCGCGACCTGGTCCTGCGAGCCGCTGCCGCCTGCTCCGAGGTCATGCGGGCGTTCTCTCCCGACCTCGACGAACAGCCCTTCCGGGTGCACCTCGCCGCCAGCCTGGGGCCGGTGCTCCTGGGGCCGGTCGGCTCCCGCCACCGCACCGAGTACACGGTGATCGGGGACACCGTGAACGTGACCAGCCGCCTGGGCAACCTGCCGACCGAGGGCGGTCTGATGGTCAACGCGGCCTTCCGCGAAGCCCTCGGCCCCGACAGCCTCCGGCGCCTCGGCCTCCAGGAGATCCACCGCTCCGCCCACCGCCTGCGTGGTCGCGAGGCGCTGATGGACGTCTACGACCTCGGCCTGGCTGGGGCCCGAGCTTCGACCCCGCGGGTCCTCGTGGACCCGGGCTCCCTGCGCAGGAGCGGCTGATCAAGCCTTCTCGGGCTGGGGGCGGCCACCGGGGCCGGTGCCCTCGGCCTCCAGGGACTCCTGCACGGACAGCCCGCCGCTCGGCTCCGCCTCGCTGACCGCCAGCCCTCCTGACGACCCCCCAGGCGCATCGAGCACCGCCAGCCCACCCTGGACCTCCGCGCCACCCAGCCGGCCCTGCACGGTGTTCAGGGCCTCTCGGGCCACCGCCTTGACCGCCGGGCTCTTCGTCTCGGCCAGCAGTGACCTCAGGGGCAGCACGGCCTGGACCGAGCCGACCTCGCGCAGAGCCTCGCAGGCCAGGATCACCACGACCTCGAGGGCGCTGCCCAGCAGGGGCAGGATCGCCGCTTCGCCGCCCACCGGTGCCGGCCAGTCCAAGGTCCGCGGGGTCTTGTGCCAGGCCGCGGCGAGTCGCACCTCGGGGGCCGGGTCCGTCAGGGCCGCCGCGAGAGCTGCTGCGAAGGCCGGGTGGTCCCGGTGGCTGGTCGCCAGCGCCTCCAGGCTGCGCACCCTGAAGCCGGGCACCGGGTCCTCCCGGACGTGAGCCCCGAGCCGCAGCGGGATCTCGTGCCGCGGCACCGCCAGCGCCAGCGCCTGGTCCCGGGCGGTGCGGATCCAGGCCGACAGCTCCGCCTGCTCTCGCACCACACCGGCCTTCACCACCAGGACCTGGCCCTTGTTGGCGGTCGCTCGGGGCTCGTCCATGCGGGCCAGCACTTCGGCCCGCGTGGACTGCCCCAGGGCGGCCAGCAGGTGGTCCTCGGGACCGCGCAGGAGCAGCTGGCCGTCGAAGGCCGGGTCGCCCAGCTGGACGTCCTCGCCCTTCCAGAGCCGCTTGGCGAGCCCACCCAGCAGGGACTCCCGGTCGACCTGGAGGTCCGGCGGCAGGTCCGGGTGAGCGGCCGTCACCCGGGTGTAGGTCGTGCTCGACTCGCCGTGGGACTCGGTGTAGGTGTCGGCGACCAGGTCGATGCCCCGGTCGGTGCCGACCAGCGCGTCGGACCGGAACCAGGCACGCTTCACCCGCTCCAGGCCGAAGTCCTTCCCGGCGGCGACCCAGTTCTCCCAGCGACGCCGGTGGGACTGCAGCGCCAGGTAGCCGATGCCGCCGACGGCCAGGGAAGCGGCCAGTCCACCGCCGATCCAGAGCAGGGCGAGTGCGGCCGGTTCCAGGTGGTCCTCCCCGGGTCGAAGTCGCGCCCGTTGTAGCACCGGGCTTCGGTGGTGAGCTCGCTTCCGTCGCATGGGACGCCCCAGCCGGGTGTTAGCCCGCATCGGTCCCGAGAATCCGTAGCGAGGCCGTGGAGCCAGAGGTGCTGGTGGTCCGCTCGCAGGC
>CAYFPX010000225.1:13088-13380 GCA_964344945.1 uncultured Enterobacterales bacterium | reverse complement strand
GGGGGGGGGCTCGACCTCGACCTCGATCTTGAATGCGAATGCGACTGCGCATGCCCACGCGTTCCGGATCCATCCAGGACGGGATGCTCCCGCCTGTCCGGCCACGGCGCCGGGTCCCCCCGCTCCCGCGCCCGTCCACATCTCAACGGGCCGACCCCCGTGTGCGCGGTCCCGGATGTTGGGGAAGGGGACGCGGAAGGTGGCGGTGACAGTGACGCAGGTCCCCCTGGAGTGAGACGTCGGCGACGCAGGTCCCCACCAAGTGAGACGCCAGGGCCCGCCCTGCGCCCCT
>CAYFPX010000225.1:11314-13072 GCA_964344945.1 uncultured Enterobacterales bacterium | reverse complement strand
AGGGCCCGGGAGGGCCTGTGGGACCGGGATCGACCCCAGGGCGTCTCACTCGGAGGGGACCTGCGTCAGCAGGCGTCTCACTCCGGGGGGACCTGCGCAGCCCCAGCCGTCCGTCGTCCCCGCATCGCTCCGCGGTGAGGAGCGGGTGGCGCAAGGCGAGGTCGCCTTCGCCATCGTCGCCGGCCGCCCCCGGGGCCCCAGCCCCAACTCCGCCCCCTCTACGGCCCGGTACGACTCCGACACTTCGCGCTCAGCTCGAACGGCGCATCCACCTCGCCCTTGCCCTCGACCACCACGATGAAGTTCCGCGGGTTCTGGATCGCCTCCAGCAGGACCTTGCCCCCGCCTCTGGACGTGTCCCCCTCGCAGGCGTTGATCCCATGGCGCATCGCCGGGCAGGTGTCCTCGCTCCACTGGAGCACGAACAGGTCCAGGTCCGCGCAGGGCGACTTCAGGGTGATCTCGGCCGCCTGCTGCTTCTCCATGCGGAAGCGGTAGACCCGCTCCTCGCCGGCGTACTCGTCGACCCGGGCCTCGCAGAACTTCTTCTGGTAGAAGGGCCCGGTCCAGCGGCTGCCGCCGTTCTCGGTGTGGCCGCGCACGGTGCCGCCGCAGGTCAGCTCGCCGGAGAGGCAGTCGTTCTCCACCGACACGTCGGCGCCGCTCCGGTCGTCGCACGCGTCGCCGCTCGCCGAGCCGCCCCCCGAAGGGGCCTCCTCCCCGCTGGCCGCCGTGGACGTCCCGCGCTCGGGCATGGGCTTCTCCTCCGCGAGCCCGTCCGATGAGGGGCCTCCTCCGCAGGCCGCCAGGGTCGCCAGCAGCGACAGCGCCAAGGGGCTCACCGGTGCCTCCCGTCGTTGGCGGCGTGGATCAGGTCGAGCAGGAAGCGGTTCTCGTGCTCCAGGCCCAGGGTGATGCGGAAGTACTCGGGGTAGGTCTGGCCGGCGACGTCGGCGAAGGTCTTCAGGTGCACGCCGGCCTCCTCGATCGGCTCCGTGATCTGCTTGGCCCGGCCGCTGTCCGTCACCCGGCAGAGCACGAAGTTCGAGGTGCTGTTCTCGAAGGCCTCCAGGCCCTCCATGGCGTTGATGCCGTCGCACAACAACTGCCGCTGCCGCGCACACTCTTCGCGCAGCCACGGAAGGTGCTGGGTGTCCGACAACGCCGCCAGCACCAGCTCCTCCTGGAGCACGCCCAGGCGGTAGTTCACCACCTGGTCCTCGAGCCGCTGGATGAAGTCGGGCCGGGCCAGCAGGTAGCCGATGCGCACCCCGGCCAGGCCATAGGCGAAGGAGAAGGTGCGGCCCACCAGCAGGTTGTCGAAGCGGGTCACCAGGTCGCTCACCGGGGAGTGGACCGCCGGGTTGGCGTACTGGACGTAGGCCTCGTCGATCCAGAAGGTGTGGCGGGGGTACTTCTCCAGCAGGGCGACCAGCTGCTCCCGGGTGATCAGCACGTTGCCGGTCGGGTTGTTCGGGCTGGCGATGTAGACCAGCCCCGGCCCCTTCTCGATCTGCTCCTCGAGCTGGCCCATGTCGAGGGTGAAGCCGGACTCCGGAGTCAGGGGCACCCAGCGCACGGCCAGGCCGCGGTTCGTCGCCTTGATCGGCACCTTGAAGTAGGTCAGGGTCGGCGTGACGATGGGGTAGCCGGACCTGTTGGCCAGGTGCTTGATCACGCCCGTGACGCTGCTCTTCACCCCCAGCTCGATCAACAGCTGCATCGCCTGCTACAGGATCGGGCACGAGCCGTTGGCGA
>CAYFPX010000225.1:10740-11221 GCA_964344945.1 uncultured Enterobacterales bacterium | reverse complement strand
GTGGGGACGGAGAGGGCCATCGCTCGGGCTCCGGGCAGCGGCCCGCCCTCTAACCCGACGGGGCCTGGCCCAGCAGCGCCCAGGCGCCCGGGCCGGCGGTCAGGCCCAGCGCCAGCAGCACCTCGAAGAGCATCGGCCGAGTATCCTCCAGGCCATGTCCACCCTGCTGCTCCTGCTCGCCTGCGCCGCCAAGGACCCCGCGCCCGCAACCGCCGCCGAGGCGCCCAGCGAGCCTCCTCCAGCCGCCGAGCCCGCCGTGCCCGAGCCCTTGCCGACCCCCTTCACGGCCGAGCAGATCGCCGCCGCCTTCCAGCCCGGCCAGCACCTGGTCTTCTCCATCGCCAGCGCCGGCAAGCCCACGGTCATCGCCGACTGGCAGGTCACCGGCTGGACCGAGGACGAGGTGACCATCGCCTTCACCACCTCGGCCGAGGACCGCACCACCGTGCTCGAGCCCACCGAGGAGCGCACCACCCGCTGG
>CAYFPX010000225.1:5512-10529 GCA_964344945.1 uncultured Enterobacterales bacterium | reverse complement strand
TTCGGCTGCTACTCCAGGGGGGCTGGCTGCCGGTGCTCGTGCAGCCACTCCACCCCTTCTGGAGCCTTGAGATGGCCTGCAACTCGAAGACCCTCCCCATCCACTGGAACACCCTCGTCTGGGACTCGACCACGGCTGTGTTCGTGCCCCTGAGCGGCAACCAGCTGGTGCGCTTCGGCTTCCAGGTCGCCAGTGGCGCGGCCAGCACCATCGCGACCGCCCGGGTCGCCGGTCGCGTCGAGGTGCGGGACTTCTGATGCCGCTCGCCCCCGGGTACGAGGACAAGCCGGTCAAGAACCACGGGCCTGGGGACTACAACCAGGCCTCGGGGTCGACGGAGGACGACGATGACCGATTCGTCTGCGGCGGCGGTGTCCTCCCGACGAAGTGGCGTCTGGGCACGCCTCCGGGCACGGTCCCCATCGACCCGAACGGGGACCTGCTGACCCCGGACCGTGCGTGGGAGAGCACGACCGTTGGAGCCGGTCCGGGTGTGTGGATCAACATCCACGCGGACCCCGAGGTGGAGCCGGCCGAGGAGCTCGACGGGCTGGACGAGATGATGGGCTGGGCGACCCGGTACGGGCATGCACTGACCGTGTTGTTCAGTGCGAACTGGCTCGAGTTCCTGCTGGACTCTGGCGACGCCCGGGACAGCGTGGCTGCGTGGCTACGCAACGGGCATAGGATCGGATTCCACCACCACGATGTCTCCCACGCCGGGACGTGGGATGGGTACAACAGTGCGCCGCCGGACGTGTGTCGTCGGAACCTCAAGGCTGGGCGGTCCGCCCGGAGCTGCCTGTGGTCGGTGACAGCAGGGCCAGTGGGCGCGCTCAGCGCCCCGGTCTCGCCGGTCAGCGATGCGTTCCAACTCATGGTCGACCTCAAGGACAGTCTCATCGCCTCCCATGGGGCGACGGACTCCCAATTCGGTGGAGGGCTGGCCGCCAGCCACGGGACCTCAGAGGAAATGCGGGAGTACGAGTGGCAGCCCGACGCCGTCTTTTCTCAGGGAAGTTCATCCGTCATGATCAACACCCCCTGGTGCCAGGAGTACGGGGGCAGCGAGGAGAACGAGGGCTCGCTGGCGCCCCGCTCCCGGGTCCCGGAGATCGGGGGTGTGCACTTTGGGGTGGGCATGGCGCCCGGAGTCTCCGTCACAGACGTTCTGGCAGAGCTTCAGCAGTCGGGAGCTGGTCAGTACGCCGGTGTCTCGATTCATGCCTGGGAGTACCAGGGAGCGGATGCGGACGCCGACGGCACCGCAGACAACATCGAGATCTTGTCCTTGTTCGAGGAGCTGGAGGCTTCCGGCTACTCAGCGCAACTCATGCAGGACATCCTAGAGGACGAGGATCCGTGCGGGTCGTGAGGGTGTGGCCGCTGCTCGTCGGTACTTCGTTTTCCGTGGCACCGGCGTGCATGGGCACCGAGACGACCCAGGATACGGCTACGCGATGGACGGAGAGGAACCAGACATCCTCAGTCGTTCGGGAAGCAGCGCCCTTCGTTGCCCTGGATCTGGGTTCATGGCACGGCTGTGTCCTGGACGAGCTGGGCCAGGTCTTCTGCTGGACGGGACTGCTGGGCCTCTCCCAGGTGACCGAGGCCCCCACAGCGGCTGGATTCGTCGAAGTCAGTTCGGGCTACGACCACACCTGCGTCCTTGACGACTCAGGAAGTCTGACCTGCTGGGGCAGCGACTCACGGACTCTCTCGGCGGCGCCAGACGGCGTGGGGTTCCATGGGCTTGACGAAGGGGCGTGTGCTCTGGATGCCCATGGCCGCGTGATCTGTTGGGGTCTCTACGACGATCGATCAGCTCCTGTTGACAGCGGGTACAGACAGGTGAGCGTGGGCTCTGACCACTTCTGCGCGGTCCACGACCAGGGCCACATCGTCTGCTGGGGTTCCGATCACTACGGCGAGTACGATGCTTGCGGCCAGGTCAGTCTGGCGCCTTCGGGTACGGACTACCAATCCGTGGCCTCGGGCATGTGGCACAGCTGCGCATTGACCCGCTCGGGTGCGGTCGAGTGTTGGGGGAGCTGCGACGAGCGGTACGGAGAGGTCGCCGAGGCCCCACAGGACGACGGCTACACCTTCGTCACCAGTCGCTCGCACCTGACCTGCGTCCTCGACGGCGACGGCGTCATCACTTGTTGGGGTGACAACAGCCAGGGCCAGGTCTCCGACGCTCCCACAGAACCTGGCTTCGTCGACGTGGCTGTCGGCCTCCTGAACGTCTGCGCCGTCCACGAGTCCGGCACCCTCCACTGCTGGGGCTGGGACGACTACGGCGTCGTCTCCAACGCCCCCTGACCCGCACCTACTCCATCCGCCCCGTCACCCGAAACCCCTTCGACTCGTTGTCGTCCCAGTCGCTCACCCACACCTTGAAGGTGTAGCTGGGCGCCTGCTCGCAGAGGATGTTCGGGGTGAACTGGGTCTCCTTGAAGCTCGTCGTGCAGGACCCGGTGTCCTTGGTGCAGGCGATCTTGCCCTCCTGGTCGGTGCAGCTGCCGTCGACGCACTCCCAGCGGCCTCGCCAGATGTTCAGGGGGCCCACGGGGTCGGTGACGTAGCACTCGATGGCCCACTCGTAGAACTGCTCGCCGGTCTGGTGGTACCAACAGTAGGCGTCGCACCCGGTGATGACGGGGGCGCTGGGGTCGGCCTCGAAGGTGTCGGTGTCCGTGAGCCCGGTGGTGCCGGAGTCGCCCACCGTCTCGGTCTCGCTGGAGTCCGCCACCAGCCCCTGGGTGTCGAGGTCGGGCACCGCGTTGAGGGAGCCACAAGCGGACAGCGCCAGAGCAAGGGAGATCATGGGGGGGGCTCGAACTGGATCGGGAACACCGCTTGTACAGGAATTGCCCGGTCCCCTTCAAGGAAAGGTTTGAACCGCCAGCGCAGCCCGGCGTCTCGGGCCGGCTCGACGAGATGCTCCGGACAACCTGCCGCCTCGACGTCGGTGGGCACGCCTTCGGCGTCGAGCACGATGCGGATCGAGCAGGTGCCGTCGGGGCCGTCCCCCACCGCCACGAAGCGCTCGACCACCTCGAGCTCCGACCAGTGCACGGTGAGGATCCCCGGATCCGCCGGTGGGCCGTCGACCACCGAGGCCGGCGGTCCCGCAGGCGCCTCGGCGCTCTCCACGACCTCTGTCTCCGCCGGCTCGCCATCCAGCGGCGCGATCACCTCGGCGGTCTCCCCCTCGACGGCTGCCCCCTCCGCCTCTGCGGCCTCCAGCTCCGCCAGGGCCGCCACCGCGTCGAGCTCCCCGGCCAGCACCGCCAGATCCGGCTCCGCCTGGGCCTGGCGCCCCTGGTAGAGCCGACCGGTCACCGCCAGGCCGGCGGCCAGGTACTGCCGATCAATGCCGTCACGCCCCTCGGCGTCCCGGGGATCCCACTGGGTCACGGCCTCGGCCCAGGCCTGGACCCCGAGCACCTGGCGGTCCCGCAGCCAGGTGAGCCCGAGCTCGGCCCCGGAGATCCACTCGTGCCGGGTGGTCGCCGGCGAGCCGGGCCACCACCGGACCCGGGTGTGGAGCCGCGTGTCCGCCCGGGCCTGGACCCCGATAGGCCCCCGCACCCGGCGGATCCAGTCCCCGCCCACCCCGGCGCCGGCGGCGGCGTACCACTTGATGCGGTCGTCGGCGTCCATGTCGTTGTTGGCGAAGCCCAGCACGGTCAGGGTGATCGGCGTGTGCAGCCGCCACTGGCCCCGCCCGCTGTCGCCGTGGATCCAGATCTCGTCCCAGGTGCCGAACAAGAGCCCGACGTCGAGCTTGTCGCCCAGCTCCGGTCGGATCCGGAAGGTGGCCAGCAGGGTCTCGACCTCGAGTCGATCGATGGCCACGCCGCCGTCGGCGGTCCGGCTCAGCCGCAGCCGGGCGGTCTCGCCCGTGGGGGTGATGTCCGGGTCGTCGGTGTCGAAGACCCGCCGGTAGCGCAGGGCGATGCCCGCCTGGGGGGCGTCGACGGCGGTGCTGAACCCCGGCGCCGTCTCGAAGCCGTAGCTGCCGAGGCTCAGCTCGTGGTGGTCGCCGGTGGGGAACAGCGCGACGGCGAGGGCGGCAGCGGACCACGTCACTCGCTGGTCTCTCCCTCTGGCGTGGTGTCCACCAGGTCCAGCAGCGCCAGCAGCTGGACCAGGTCCACGTGCTCGCACCGCTTCGCCCGGAACCGCCCCGAGACGTCCTGGGTGTCGAAGTGGAACTCCCCCCACACCTTCTCGCGGTCCCGGGAGATGATCACCTCCGCCGGGGCGTCGACGACCACGTCCACGTAGTCCACGGGCTCGTACAGCCGGTAGAGCCCGTCGTCGGTCGTGACCTCGGCCTCGTCGATGCCCCGGTACCGGGCCCCGGCGACGTGGGGGTGGGTGGCGTTGACGTAGGACGGCCAGGCCACGTCGGCGTCGAGGTGGACCGGGTAGTGGCCCACCCAGCTCTCCTCGAGCACGTAGCGGTACAGGTCGAGCATCACGATCCGGGCGTTCTCCCGGGTCACCGAGCTGTAGATCGCCAGGTTCTCGCGGATCAGCTGGGCCGGGTCGTCGGTCTCGGGCTCCTCGCAGGGGATGTCGGAGTTCGCCAGGGCCACCAGCATGCGCACGTCGTCGCCGGACTGGATGGTCTGGTACCAGGCGGTGTGGAGCTGGTCGTCGTGGGTGGGGGTCTCGATGGACCCGGCCGCGCAGCCGAGCAGTGTCCAGGCCAGCATCAGAAGCTCTCCGCCGCCCGCAGGCGGGTCGCGCCGCGGGCTTCGTCGACCCCCAGCTCGGCCACGGTGCGGGCGTGCAGGGCGTCGGCCCGGGCCTGGTCGCCGCAGTTGAGCGGGCGGTAGTAGATGGCGTCGCGATCCGGACCCGGCCAGTCCCAGGTCAGCCGCCAGGGCCGCCCGAGCTCGTCGAGCAGGCCGGTCCAGTGGTCCAGGTAGGCCCGCGCCTCGTGGTGGTTGTCGTCCTGGACGACGAAGGCCAGGTGGGCGTAAGGCAGCTCGCCACCCAT
>CAYFPX010000225.1:0-5502 GCA_964344945.1 uncultured Enterobacterales bacterium | reverse complement strand
CTCGACGTTGCGGAAGACCTGGTCGCGCTTGTCGGCGCCCTTGACCTTCCGGTAGGCCTCCTCGCTGAAGGCGTCGATGCTGAAGTGGATGGTGCGGAAGCAGTCGGGGTGGGTGGTCGGGGCGTTGGCCAGCCGCACCAGCAGGCGGGCCCGCTCCTCGCTGAAGACCACGGCGTTGGTGTGGATCTTGAAGCCGTGGAACAACCGCCGGCTCTGGTTCACGGCGAAGGCGTACTCCACGAACCGGTCGAACTGGGGGTGGATGGTGGGCTCGCCGAGCCAGTGGGGGCACAGGCTCACGGGCTCGGGCATGCCTTCGAGGCCCTGGAGCGCGGCCCGCCAGGTGTCCCAGTCCATGAAGCGCATCGGCACGCCGTGGGCCTCGTCGCCCAGGGACTGGCTGCACATCGGGCACTTGATGTTGCAGTGGTCGGTGAGCTCGAGGTTGATGTTCACCATGCGGATCTACAGGTACCCCCGAATGACCTGCTCGTGCGCGAGGATGTTGCCCGAGCACTCGCGGCAGCGCGGCAGGGGCTGGCCCTTCGACATGCCCTCCCGCACGGCCTTGAGGAAACCCCCGTCCCGCCAGACCTCCTCCAGCGGCGCCTCGGCCACCGACTCGCCTTCGCCCGCGAGCACGCAGCAGGGGCTGGTGCGGCCGTCGGCCTGGACCACCAGGTAGTGCCAGGCCTTGAGGCAGGGGGCGCCCTTCAGTCCCTCGCCGTCGGGGATGGGGATGTCGCGCTCGCCCCGCTGGAGGTTGTCCGGCTCGGCGAAGCGGTCCAGGGTGGTGGCGATGCCCAGCCGGTCGGCGAGGGCCCGGGCCCGGGCGGCGACCGCGGGCACCCGGGCCCGCTCGCCGTCGCTCAGCTGCAGGGCCTGCTGCTCGGGCCGATAGGCGATCAGCGCGTCGAAGTCGATGCGGAAGACCCCCAGCGCCTGGCCCAGCGCGACCATCTCCGGGAGGGTCTGCCAGTTCTGGTTGGTGAGCACGAAGTGCAGGGCCAGCCGCGGTGTCGTGAGCCCCCGCTCCCGCTTGGCGACATTGAGCCGGCAGATGTTCTGGACCGTGGTGCGGAAGGCGCCGGCCTGGCCCCGCAGCCGGTCGTGGACCGCCGGGTCCGGCCCGTCCAGGCTGAAGTGGATCTCGTCCCAGCCGGTGTCCAGCAGCTGCTCGGTGAAGCCACTGGGAAACAGGGTCCCGTTGGTGGTGAGGATGCCCTCCATGCCCAGGTCCTTGACCCGCTTCATCACCGGAGGCGTGACCTGGCGGGCCATCAGGGGCTCGCCGCCGCCGAGCAGGAAGACCCGCCGGACCCCGAGCGCCGCCGCCTCGTCGAGCAGCGCCAGGTGCCGGGACAGGGGCATCTCCGTCACCGGCGCCTGGTGGCGATCGGTGGTGTCGCAGAAGGCGCAGTCCAGGTTGCAGCGCAGGGTCGGGTAGAGCTCCAGAGTCATCGGACCCTGCACGCCTTCGTGCTCCCAGCGGCGGATCCGCGCGGCGATGGCGGCGGGATCGCTCACTGCCTCACCGTAGCATGACCAATCGTGACCCTCCTTTTGCAGGGGGTTGGGGGTCTTGGAGCCGATCATCGGGGAACCCGGAGGCCCCATGCTGCTGTGTCTGGTCCACGTCGCCCTCGCCACTCCGCCGGCTCCGGCCCCCGCCGTCATGCGCTTCGATCCCATCGACGTCGGCGGCGAGGTCCACAGTCCGGACAACCCGGTGGTCCTGGTCGGCGTGTCCGCCGAGTCCATCGCGCCGGCCCTGGCCCACCAGGAGCTCTACGTGCCGGACATCTCGGACCCCTCGGCGGCACCCCAGGCGCCCTAGGCGCCACCCGCTCCGACACCGGCTCCACGTTGAGGGGTCATGGTCCCTCGTCCTTCGTCCGATCCCTTGTGTGGGACGAGGAATGACCTGGAGTCTGCTGATCACCATCGCCTGGGCAGGGGACCCCCCTGTGACACCGGCGGCGCCTGTCAGTCCGGCGGCTTCGGCTCCTGAGGAGGCAGCCGAGGCCCTGGTCCCCCCCGTCGCTCCCGTGGTGGTCGTCGAGCCGCTGACCCCGTCCGTCCAGGTCTGGTTCGTCGGCGCGGCCCCGGGCGCCCCTGGCGTGGTGGCTGTGCCCACCCAGGTGCCGCTGATGGGCCACTACGCGGCGGACGGCAGCTGGGTCGGGGGCGAGTGGAAGCCCCCTGTGCCCCCCGCGAAGCCCGAGCAGACCGAGGACTGAGCCGGGTCGTGGTATCCCCTCAGGGTCCTGCCTCGGGAGGTGCGTGGCGGCCACCGTGGTCTACGGGGACTTCAACTGTCCCTTCTGCTACGCGCTGGACCTCCGCCTGCAGGCGATGGGTGTCAAGGCCGACCTGGAGTGGCGGGTCATCGAGCACGAGCCCGAGGTGAACAGCCGCGAGTGCTCCCCACACGACCACGCGATGCTGGCCGGCGAGGTCTTCACCGTGCGCCACCGGGCGCCCGAGGTCCCGATCCAGCTGCCGCCGGCGCGTCCCAACACCGGCCTGGCGAACCGGACCTATGCGGGTCTGCTCGCCCGGGACCCGGATCAGGCGGCCCGCTTCCGGTCGGCCATCTACCGGGCCCTGTGGGTGGAGGGCCTGGACATCTCCCAGCCCGCGGTGGTCGAGGACGTGCTGCGGGCCCAGGCGCTGGTGTCCCCTGCCGACGACGGCGGACCCATCCTTCAGACCTGGCAGCGCGGCTGGGAGGAGGGGCCCTTCGACCTGCGCATCCCCTCGATGCAGGCCGGAGACGGGCGGCTGCTCCTGGGGCTCTCCAGCCCGGCGGACATCCAGGCGTTTCTCGATGGGCGGGAGCCGACCCTGATCCCCAGCGGGGTCTGCGAGTTCGTGGCCCGTCCGGTGGTGCTGGTGGTGGGCTCGCTCTACGGCATCTGGCCTCTGGTGAGGCGCATCAACGGCGCCTGCGACGTCCAGGTGGCCGTGGACGCCGAGGCCGCCCTGGCCAGCGTCGAGGAACAGGCGCCCGACGTGCTCGCGCTCCACCTTCCGGCCGGCGAGGCCGGCCCAGCCATCACCCGGCTCAAGTCGAGCGAGGCGCTCCTGGACGTGCCGGTCCTCGTGATCTGCCGAGAGGGCCGGGGGCAGCACGAGCTGGCGCTGCTCCAGGCCGGCGCCTCCGATGTGCTCGACTCCCGGGCGCCAGCGGCGCTCTTCCATGCCCGGCTGCAGGTGCAGCTCGCGGTGCGGCGCAAGCTGGTCCGGCTGGCGCGTGCCGCGCGCATCGACGGGCTCACCCAGGTGCCGAACCGGGCGGAATTCGAGCGGGTCGCCGTGCTGGAGTGGCGCCGCGGCGTGCGCTCCAAGCTGCCTCTGACGGTGCTGATGATCGATGTGGATCACTTCAAGGCCTACAACGACCACTTCGGGCACCTGCAGGGGGACGGCGCCTTGCGCCACGTGGCGGCGGCCATCGCTGGCGCTTGTCACCGGGCCTCGGACACCGTCTCTCGGTACGGCGGCGAGGAATTCGCGGCGGTGCTGCCGGACACCAGCTTCCAGTCTGCGTCGGTGGTCGCCGAGCGGGTGCGGCAGCAGGTCGCTGCGCTGGAGCTGCGCCACCCGCTGGGCGGGGACGAGGGTCGGGTGACGGTCAGCGTCGGCGCGGCGACGGTGGTGCCGGGGCCAGAGCGGGACCTCGCCAGCCTCATCGATGCCGCCGACGCTTCCTTGCTGCGGGCCAAGGCTGCCGGGCGCAACCGGGTCGTGGCCGGGTAGACTTCGCTGTGGCCTGGACCCCGCCCCCTCCGCGGATGGCCGGGAGCTACCTGGTGGTCGAGACCACCAACAAGTGCTCCCTGGCCTGCGTGCACTGCTCGGTCTCCGAGGCCGGTCACCCGCACCACCAGCAGGTCGGCTACATCGATCCGGCCCTGGTCACCGGGCTCTTCGAGGACCTGGTCGCCGTGGGGGCCTGGTTCGACGCCTTGATCATGTTCTGGCTGGGCGAGCCGCTGATCCACCCGTACTTCCGGGAGATGTACCAGGCGGCCGTCCGGGCGAACCACACCCGCCCGGTCTTCGGCCAGATCGAGCTGCACAGCAACGCCACCCACCTGGACCTGCGCAACAGCCGGGTGTTGCTGAACCAGGCCTCGGTGCGCCAGGTCCTGCACTTCTCGCTGGATGCCGCGACCCGGGAGACCTACCGGCTCATCAAGGGCATGGACCGTCACGAGAAGGTCGAGGCCAACGTGGCCCGCTTCATCGCCGAGAAGGGCCGCCTCGGGGCCCGCTGGCCGCGGCCGGTCTTCCAGTACATCGTCTCCGACAAGAACCGGGACGAGGCCGAGCGGTTTCGGGACCGCTGGCTGGCGACCTGCAGGCGGGCCGGCGTGTCCGCCCGGGCGGCCGCCCAGAACGTGCCTGAGGGGGAAGACGCCATCGTCTTCTTCCGCCAGCTCGACTGCCCGACCCCTGCCGAGCAGGCCCGCCAGAACCGCATCTTCCGGGACCTGATGGCCGAGCTCGGGCTTCCCGTTGCCCGCCAGGAGAAGGCCCCGGAGATCGTCGAGGCCGACAATCCGCTGCCGTGCTCTGGCTACTGGAAGTCCCCGGTGGTGGGCTGGAACGGCGAGGTCACGGCCTGCACCCGGGACAACCTGCTGGAGAACAGCCTGGGCAACCTGGCCGACACCCCGTTCTCCCGGCTCTGGTGGGGTGCCGAGATGGCCGGCCGCCGGGAGCGGGTGGCGGTGGGGGACTACTCCGCGAGCAAGCTCTGTTCGACCTGCTTCATCCCCCGGTCGAGCAACTACACCGACGTGGCCGAAGGGGAGATCGCCGGCCACGCAGCCTGGGAGCGGGACCACCACGGGCCTTCGCCGACCAGCGAGGACGCGGCCTGATGGGCGTGGCGGTGCCGATCTTCGACCGTTCGCTGGACCGGGCGCGGCTGCGGCGGGCCCCGGGGCGCCCGACCCAGATCCACCTGTCGGTCACCGACCGTTGTTTCTTGCCGTGTCTGCACTGCGACATCTGGAAGAACGACGCCACCGACCTGCCCGGCGCGGTCTGGCTCGAGACCCTGGACCGCCTCGCCGAGTGGATCGGGCCGGCGAGCGTGAACTTCGTCGGTGGCGAGCCGCTGCTGCGCAAGGACCTGGGGCAGCTGATGAGCCACGCGGTCCGGCTGGGCAACACGGTGACCTTCAACACCAACGCCTGGCTGCTCACGGAGAAGCGGGCGCAAGAGGTCGCCGACGCTGGTGTGTCCATCGCCTACATCTCGATGGACGGGGCGACGGCGGAGACGGTGGACTTCTCGAGGGGGCGCGAGGGTAGCTTCCAGAAGTGCCTGGATGCGTGGGGTCTGCTCGACCAGCACGCCAGCCCGCGGGTCGTGATCTCCTGCATCCTCAACGACAACTCGGCGCCGGAGATCCCCCAGCTCCTGGACCTGGCCAAGCGCCGCGACGCCCAGCTGGTGGTGCACCCGCTGTACCAGAACTTCGGCTA
>CAYFPX010000224.1:9088-13491 GCA_964344945.1 uncultured Enterobacterales bacterium | reverse complement strand
GACCCCGCTCGTGCCGTCACTCCAGGGCCGCTTGAAGCGCAGGACCACGTCTCCGCTCTCGGTCCACTCCAGCCGCTCCCCGGAGAGACCTCGTCGCCCGACTCCTCCTGGACCGGTTGGTCCTCGGAGCTGAGCAACTCGTCCGGCGAGACCCTCGCCGTGAGCGACGGCCGCTACCTCCAGTGCCGGGCCACGTTCGCCGGGAGCTCGACCTCCACCGCCCTGAACGACGTCACCGTGACCTGGAGCAGCGACGACGACGGTGACGGCTTCGACGAGCCCGAGGACTGCGACGACACCGACGCCACGGTCTACCCGGGCGCCACCGAAGCCGAAGACGGGGCGGACGACGACTGCGACGGCACCATCGACGAGACCACCAACGCCTACGACGACGATGGCGATGGCACCACCGAGAACGACGGCGACTGCGACGATGGTGACGCCTCGATCTCCCCGAGCGCCAGCGAGACCGAAGACGGGGTCGACGAGGACTGCGACGGGAGGGTCGACGAGACCACCAATGCCTACGACGACGACGGCGACGGCGCCTCCGAGAGCGGCGGCGACTGCGACGACGCCGATGCCTCGATCTCCCCAGACGCCCCAGAGGTCTGCGACTCGGCGGACAACGACTGCGACGGCGACACCGACGAGTCGGGCGCCGTCGACGCCACGACCTGGTACATCGACTACGACGGCGACGGCTACGGGAACCCATCGATCACGGCCAGTGCCTGCGATGCCCCCTCGCTCTACGTCGACAATCCCGACGACTGCGACGACCTGGACAGCGACGCGTCGCCGGCGGGCACGGAGACCTGCGGCGGCGACGACGAGGACCACCTACGACGGCGACGACTGCGACGACGCCGATCCCGACACCTACCCCGGTGCCCCGGACGAGCCCGGAGACGGGATCGTCACCGACTGCGACGGCGCCGACGAGTACGACGCCGACGGCGATGGCTACGACGCCGAGGCCTGGGGAGGCGACGACGAAGGTTCGACACCCCCCTCGAGCTCGATCGGCCTGTGATGGGGATCCAGGTCTTGGCACGACCCTTGCCAACTCCCCTGGCATGGCCGATGAAGACACCGTCCAGCCCCAGCTCCAGCGTCGCGAGCCACAGCAGACCTTCGAGCCCCCTGGACTTGGGGAGGCCCGCCACCCGGCCGCGGAGCTCACCGCCGAGCTCCAGCAGCACCTGGGCAACAAGGGCCTGACGGAGCTCCTCCAGGGCCACCGCACGGATCCCGTCTCCCGTCACCTGCTGGAGCTCCTGGACAAGGCCCACGCCGTCCACGACGTGGTGGCGCTGCTGCCCTGGAAGGGCTCGCTGGAGTGGACGCGTCAGCGGTGCGCGTTCGCGCCGTCGGCCCGGGTGGACCCGAGCCACGAGGAGGTCCTGGCGGAGTTCTCGGAGCTCCTGGGTGTGGACCTGCGGGACCTGGACGTCCGGACCTCGGGGGCGGCGGACAAGGGCGCTCGTGCCCTGGCCCAGCGGGACGGCTCCCGGGACCAGGCGGTCTTCGAAGGACGCCTCGTCGACAGGGAGACCGTCGCCCACGAGCTGGCCCACGTGGCCCAGCGCCGGCTCGTCGGCGAGAGAGAGGCCCGGCCCCTGAGCCTCGTGGACGGCCCGGCAGAGCGGGAAGCCTCGGTGGCCGCGGCGCAGCTCGCCCGGGGCCACGCCTTCCAGGTGCACCAGCCCGTCGACGCGGCGGTCATGCGCGACGCCTTGCCCGAGTCCGAAGCCGTCGAGGTCTGGATGGCCCTGAACTCGGTCTTCAACGCCGACGCCAAGATCGCCCTGGAGGCCTTGCAGCGGGGCGGTCCGAGCACCCGGGAGGCCTACCGCCAGATCTACGGACGGCGCTTGGAGAAGGACTTCCGGGACCGGTTCGACGGCACTCCCGAGGCCATGCAGGCCCTGGCGCTGATGTGGCCGGTGATGAGCGTCGGCGACAGGGTCGAGGGCTGCCTGGGCTGGGACGACGACGAACAGGGCCTGCTGTCGGTGATCCGTACCGCCAGCGACGACGAGATCGCGGCCTATCGATCCGAGGGTCCAGTCCCAGCTGTCCCAGCTCTCGGGCGACGACCTCCTCGAAGCGCGCAACCGGGTCTTTCCCGAGCTGCGGGTCCAGCACGTGGGCAAGCGGATCCAGGAAGCCGACGGCTGGTTCGACGACGACGAGCCCGCGGCGATCCGAGCCTTGCTCCAGCTGGACCCCGCCGAGCGGCAGATGCTCTATGTCCGGTTCGGACAGGACCTCGCCGCGGTCCTGGACGACGAGCAGCACAACCTGGTGGCTCGCATCTGCCGTGGCGAGGAAGACCCCGCGGCCATGGCCCAGCTCCGCAGCGTGGGAGCGCCGGGCAAGGCCCCCGAGTCCTACGAAGAGGCCCTGGAGCTGGTGGCGGCTGTCGCCGCTGGTCCGAGGGTCCACACCGGCAGGCTCATGACGGTCCTGCTCGGCCTGCCCGCCCCCTTCCGCAAGCGTCTGGGTCGGGAGGCACCGGGCGAGCTCTGGATGGTGCTCCGGGCCCACGGATCGCCGGCCTGGGCGCCCCTGGTGTTTCAGCTGCTCGACACCGGCGGGTTCGACTTCGAGCTGGGCCTGCAGGCCGCCCTCGGGGGCCTGATGGTGGACCACGAGCTGCTGGTGGTGGTGCTCGATCGGCTGGAGCCGGCTCGGCGTGCCGCGGTGCGCGCGGGGTACCTGGCCGCCAGCCAGGGCTCCGAGGACGAAGCCGTGCTCGCGCCCTGGCGCGTCTTCGAGGAGCTGCTCTCCGAGCTCTCCACCAAGGACAGGGACTCCGCCGTGTCCCACCTCCTGGGCGGGCCCTCCGTCGCCGAGCTGACCGCACCGGGCGGGAGCCGGGACACCCTGGCGCTCATGCGGCTGCGTCAGCAGCAGCGCCTGGGTCTTCGCGGCGGGCCCGCGGACGCGGTGACCACCACCGACGACGCCCTGGAGCTGGCCCACGTGCAGTTCCTGGCGCTCTACGAGCGGCTGCCGGCCGAGGGCGAGGTCCCCTTCGAGCTGCTGGTGGGCCTGGTGGCCCTGGACGACCAGTTCGACCAGGCCTTCCGGAGCTACGCCGACGCGGTCGACGTGATCTCCGAGATCGCAGGGGTCCTGGCGGCCACGGTGGCGGTCCTGATCACCGCGGCGGTCGCTCCCCCCCTCTTGCCGGTCCTGCTGCCCCTGGCCGGTGGCCTGGCGGCGGCGGGGTTCTCCGAGCTGGTCGGGGGGGAGCTGCGGGACAGCGGCGACGCGGGCCTGATGGCCCTGGCGGGCGCTGTCGATGCCGGAGCGGGGGTCGCCGGTGGCGTCCTGGCCGCCAGGGCCACGAAGCTGCTGGGCCTGTCCGGCGACGCCCTGAAGGCCGGGATGGTCAAGGCGGCCACGGAGGGGACCTCGGAGGGCCTGTCCGCCGTGGGGCGGGCGGCGAGCGCGCCCGCCATCGAGGCGGCGATCGACGGCGCCATCGGGGGCATGGCGGGAGAGCTGGTGATGACGCTGGCGGACCTCGACTCCTGGCAGGGAGGGATCCGCGGGATGCTCTCCCAGGTGGGCCTGGCGCTGCTCCAGGGGGGCCTGATGGGGGCGGGCGTAGGTGCAGCCCTCGGCGGGGCAGCGGGCGCGGCGGGTGGCGCGGTGCGGAGACGGGCGCTGGCGCGGACCGACGTCGCGCTCGACGAGACCCTCGGCGTCGACGCCCGGGTCACCTACTCGGAAGGCGAGGGCGGCAGCCTCACGGACTTCGGGCTTCAGTTCGGGCCGGACGTCGACGACGCGGACCTGGCGATCCACCTGGACACACTCGTCCGCATCCAGCGGATCGGCGACGTCGACCACACCCTCGCCAGGAAGCTGGCCGGTGTGGGAGACCTGGCGCCAGGCAGCATGGCCTTCCAGGCCCACGAGGAGCTGCACAAGCTCCGGCGGCTCATGGGCATGCGGATGCGTCGACTGGCCCAGGGAGACCTGGCCGACGAGGTCCGGGAGCAGGTCCTGGCGGAGCTCGACGTCTTCGAGCACAACGCGGCCCACTGGCAACAGCAGCTGGACGACCTGGGGCCGGGGACCGGCGAGGTCGCCCAGACCACGACCCCGGTGGGGTTTCCGGACCCGCCGGAGGGGCACTGGTACTACCGGCCGAACCCGGGGGAGTGGGACGTCCGGCGGAAGAAGGGCTACGAGGGCGACTCGATGACCCTCACCCAGAACACGGAGGGGGAGTGGGGCTTCGAGGTCCGGGAGCACCAGGCGGACAACGCGATGTTCGACGCCGGCGCGACCCGCGAGGAGGCCCTCGAAGCGCTGCTGGCGCCGGGGGCCAAGGGCCATGACCGGAGCTTCAAGCGGTACCTGGACATGCTGGAGCGGCT
>CAYFPX010000224.1:0-8988 GCA_964344945.1 uncultured Enterobacterales bacterium | reverse complement strand
TACGAGCTCCCCGACTGGGTCCACCAGGTCCGCGACCGCGAAGGATTCTGAGGAGGGCCAAGGGCCATGACCGGAGCTTCAAGCGGTACCTGGACATGCTGGAGCGGCTGGGGCTGGGGAGTCGAGAGGAGGCCCTGGCGGTGATGCTGGAGCCCGGGGCCCGGAGCCACAGGGCGGTGCGGCACGGGCTGAAGGAGCACTTCTCGCGCAAGGTGCTGGACTGGATGTTCGAGGACGGCTTGACCCCGGAGCAGAGCCACGCCCGGCTGCTGGAGACGGTGGAGGGGCTGAACAGCGCGGATCAGGGGTCGCTGGGGGAGCGGTGGTACCAGCGGTACCAGGTGACGCACGAAGGGTTGGAGGAGTGCCCGGCGCACCCGAGGCTGCCGGGCGTGGACGGGGGGCAGGACCGGTTCCCGGACTTCGTGCGGGGGTCGAAGGCCGGTGAGGTGAAGATGACGACCAAGGGACTGAGCGCGCGAGACGAGGCGCAGGGGAACGACGTCCTGGAGGCAGCACGGAAGGGCCGGTCGGTGTTGGTGGAGGGGGAGCCCCAGGTGATCAACCAGGTGGAGCACGTGTTTCCGGACCCGCGGGGGTTCGTGGGGTCGGAGGCGAAGCTCGAGAAGTGGCTCGAGGATTACGAGGGCATCCTCACGGTGCGGGTGTTCGTCGAGGGCCGCCCGGTGACCGTCAAGAACCTCGATGACCTGGAAGCCCTGGTGGAGAGGTTGCGATGAAGCGAGACCGTGCCCTGAAGCTGAGCCTGACCCCTCGGGATAGAGACACGATCTTCCAGGAGCTGCTGGCCCTGGGCATCGCCCAGGCCGGGCCGGACGGGCCGACGCATGAGGCCCCGAACACCTTCACCACGGACCCCTTGGGCCAGAGAAACAGCTGGAAGCACCGGGGGCTCCCGCACTCTTGGCGCGGTTTCGTCTCCTGGAACGGCCGCCAGGTCGCGCGGGTCGCCAACACCCGCTACCCCTACGACGTCCGCTCCGTCCTCGACCTCCTCCGCACCCTCGACTTCTCCATCGCCGCCACCAACCCAGCCGTCGACGGCTGGTGGATCGCGAGCGACTGCGCCCACCCCTACCCCCGCCCCTGGTGCGGCTTCGGCCGGGGCCACTTCGGCCACGGCTGGATGTGCGCCTTCTCCGGCGAGGACGGCCACGCCCGCCTCGTCTCCCGCCGCTGGCTCGACCACGGCCCCTGGCGAGTCATAAGAGACGAGGACCACGACCTCACCCTCGTCGTCTTCCACGACCTCGACACCGACGAGGGCACCGCCATCGCCCAGGCCCACCCGGGCCACCGCCGCATGGGCATCCACGACGAGGCCGGCTTCATCCAGACCGACTTCCCCTGGGACCCCTCCCTCCAAGCCACCGGCTACAACCCCGCCACCCGCACCCTCGACTTCTTCGTCGCCGGCCGCGAGGTCGAGCCCTTCGAGATGCTCCAGGCCGCGGCCACCAAGCTCTACCAGCCCTACGAGGAAGGGCCCGTCGACCGCGTCGTCTACACCTTCCTCCACGAGGCCGACGCCCGCCGACACCTCCACGACCTCTGGCTCCACGGCCTCGAGGTCCGCTACACCGCCGCCGGCCCCGGCGAGCGCTTCCGTCGCATCGACGACACCTACAAACCTCCGCCGTACGAGCTCCCCGACTGGGTCCACCAGGTCCGCGACCGCGAAGGATTCTGAGGAGCACACCATGACGAACATGACGAAGAGACTCACTGACCTGGTGCACTCGGGAGATGACTGGGCCATCGAAGCCGGCCGCGACGAGGTCGTCGCGGCGGGAGACGAGACCCTGAAGGAGCTCGCGGCGCTCTACGCTCGGCTGCAAGACTGGGAGCAACGTACGCGCTGGTTCAACCTCGTCTGCGACCGCATCGAGCGGCCCGAATTCGCCGACGGGCTGGAGCACTATGTCCTGAACGTCCCGGCCCCGGAACCGCACGAGTCGGCGCACGTGGCGCTCGCCACCGGCCTGTCGGTCCTCACCGAACGGGACTTCGACGAATTCTATGGGAGCGTCTCCGACGCCCTCAGATGGCGGGCCGCTCTCCAGGCTGGTCAGGAATCCCCAGCGCCTGTCTCCCGCGAGGAGCGGATCCAGCACGGCGTCCTCTCGATGACCTGGGACGCCGAGCGGCCCTTCGATGCGTTCGAGCTGGAGAGGCTCGATGGCCTGCTCGCGGAGACCGCGGTTGGGGCCATGGTGATGGCGGCCTCCGGTCCCCCGGCTCACGTGTCGCGGATCCACCTCACCCTGAGAGGTGACATCGACGGGAAGGCCTGGCTGTCTCCCCTCTGGAAGCGTGCCAGGGTCCACCAACACCTGGCCCTCTTCGTGAGCACGGACCAGGGGCTGCGCCAGATCTCGGAGTAGGTCGCCCGGTCACCGAGAAGAACCGCCACGCTCTACCTGTTCTGTCCCGCTGGGCGGCTCCGCGAGGATCGTCTCCAGGAAGCGCTCGACCGCATAGGTCGTGAGCTGCCCGGACGGGGAGCCGACCAGCGCCTCCAGGCCATGGGTCACCCAGCTCGGCGCGAGCAAGAACCCCGGGACCCCGAGCTCCTCCAGCCGAGCGCCTTGGGGACCCTCATCCTCCCCAACCGGCCCAGGGACAGGGGGGAGGCCTGGGCTGCGGTGTCGCCAGAGGCTTCGGAGAGTGCCTTCGGCAGCGACCGCGCCAGCCGAAGACCCCGGATCAGGGGGGTGCAATACAGCACGATGGCCACGAGCGCCAGCACGGTCGCTGCGAGGCCCCGAGGGGTGGACGCGCCGCCGACCAGGCACACCGCGGCCACCCCCGCGAGGAGATGGCCTCCCTCGGTGGCCGCGATCCGGGCCATCCACAACAGCCCCAGGGGCGTGCGGTAGACCGCGAGCAGGGACAAGGCAGCCAGACCACCCGCCAGAACCAACCGAATCCCGTCCCAGACCTCAGTCATCCCTCCCTAGAACGGGGGGTGTTCGCCCCCTGGCTCCTGGTCGCAGCCACCCTCGCCGACGCTCCGCCGGTGCCCTGCTACCACCGCGACGGCGTCCACCTCGGCCTGCCCCAGGGCATCACGGACGTCTCCCTGCGGGACCTGCTGCGGGAGGAGCTGAAGCAGCGGGAGGTCCCGCGGCTCGTCCTGGTGCAGCCCGGCGAGGCCGACCGGGAGCTCAAGGGGCTCTACGGCGTGGCCCGCCTCAACCGCAAGGCCACCCTGGGCTGCCTGTCGGTGCTGATACACGACCTGCGCGGCGCCGAGGTGGACCAGGTCTTCGGCAGCTGGGGCGGCGCCAAGGTGCCGGTCACGACCTGGTGGGAGTCCGACGGCACCCTGCGGGTCCAGCCGGGCGAGCCCGGGTACGAGGCCTTCCCGGACGGGCCACCCGCCGAGACCCTCGTCGCCCGCTACGGCCTCGCCCCCTCCAGGAGGGAGACCGGGCCTGGAGTCCCGCCGCCCTGGGCCTGCTCGACCAGGCCCTCTCCCGCCTCACCGAAGCCGAGCTGGCCCGGGTCCGCGACGTGCCCTTCCGCCGCCACAGCGCCCCCGAGGGCCTGCCGGCGGACCTGACCCCGGCGGACACCCTCGGCGTCTACCGGACCGACGGCGACGGCCCCCGGGTGGCGATCTACGACCAGGCCTTCTGGCGCGGCGGGAGCTTCGTGGGCACGCCGACCCGGGCTGCCCCGCCAGCGGTCTGGACCCTGCTCCACGAGCTGGGCCACGCCCTCGCCCGTGCGCCGCGGCACCGGCGCCCTGACCCTGCCGACCACGATGGCCCGGCCTCGGCGGCGACCACCGCCTGACGGACTACGCCGAGCAGTCACCGGACGAGGCCTTCGCCGAGGCCTTCGCGATGTGGCACGCCGATCCGGACGCGCTGGCCCGCACCGCCCGAGGGCTGCACGCCTGGTTCGCGAAGGGCGCCCACCTGCGCTGAGGGGCGTCGGTCCCGGCGCCGTGCCGCCACCAGGGCCACCAGGACCAGCCAGGTCCCGGGGCCGCCGGGTGCCCCGGCACAGCCGCAGCCCCCGCCCTCTCCGCCGGTGGCCCCGCTGTCCCCCACCTCCGGGTCGGGACCCGCCGCGTCGAGGTCCAGGTCGACCTCCCACAGCCGCGGCTCCAGGGCCGCGTCGGCGGTGACGAGCAGCCGATCGCCGTCCCTCACGAGCCACGGCCGCATGGCGCCATCGGGGGTCGACAGCGCCGAGACGGGGTGCTCCTCGACCACCGCCAGGTCCTCGTCGAGCACCAGCAGCCAGACCTGGCCGGTGTCCGCGCTCCAGTCGTCCTCCAGGCCGGCGCCGATCGTGGCGACCACCAGGTGCTGGCCCACCCGGACCACCCCGGTGGGCCACCAGATCTCCGCGTCGTCGCCGAGCACCGGGGCCTGGACCACGTCGCCGACCAGGGCCAGGTCGGCGTCGTAGCGGTTGAGCTGGAGCTCCCGGACGAAGTTCCAGGTGCTCACCGCCAGCAGCTCGCCGCCTTCGCCCAGCAACCCTGCCCCGGGCAGCCGCGGCGCCTCGGCGAGCGCGACCGGGTCTCCGACCGTCCCGGGCTCGGACAGGTCGAACCACCAGCTCGGCTCCTCCGGCTCCCGCCCGGTGTGGGCCACGCCCCGGAAGCCCCCGGAGCACACCACGGCCGGGTCGTTGTGGACCCGGAGGGGCTGTTCGTGCTCGACGACGGCCTGATCCTGGAGCACCAGGTCCTCGGTGAGCCAGTGGGCGTCGGAGGAGTCGTCGTGGTCCACCCGGTTCGACGAGCCCACGTGCAGCCAGGTCCCGTCGGCACAGGGCACCAGCCCGTGGTCCACCAGGTCGTCCCGGCCGAGCACGCTCTGCCGCTGGCCGTCGTCGACGCGCCAGTCCCCGTCCAGGGGCGCCCTGATCAGGTCGCCCCCGGCTCCCCAGGTCAGCCACCAGCTTTCGTCGAGCAGGACCGGGCGGCCGAAGGTCCCGGTCGCGCCGGAGTCGTGCCGGCCGGAGACCGAGACCACCACCCCCGCCTGGACCGCCGTGGAGAGCATCAGGAGCACCACCTGGCCAGCTTAGGGCACCCCGGACCGGAGCACGCCTGGACCCGGGGTAGGGTGGGCCGTGGACCCCGGTGCCCTGCAGGCGGCCCTCGACGCCTTCGCCGCCACCCTGCCCGAGGAGCTGGCGGAGGCCTTCGACGTCCTGCGGACCCGACGCGAGGCCCGAGACGCCGACCCGCTCTCGCCCCTGGGGCACCCGGTGCTGCTGCTGGCCGGCTGGACGGCCGCAGCGGTGGGTCGCCCCTCGGACGCTGCCGTCGGGACCCTCTCCGCCGCCGCCGCCTTCGGGTACCTGCACGTGAGCGTCCAGGACGCCTGGGTCGACGAGGGTCTCGGTGACCCGGTGGCCACGCTCTTCCTCTCCGATCGGCTGCGGGCGCGCCACGAGTCCCTGGTGCGGGACGCGGTGGGCGCCGACCCACGCTACTGGGCCGAGCACGAGGCCGTCTGGGCCCGCTACGGCGCCGCCATGGTCCTGGAGCGCCGCCTGCACCAGGCCGACCGGAGCCTGGGGGACGCCGAGCACGCGCGCATCCTGGACCGCTCGATGCCCCTGGTCCTCCCGGGGCTCGGGGTGCTGTCGGTGGCCCACCGCTGGGACCTCCTGCCGGGCCTGACCGCGTTCGTGCGGCACGTCGTGACCGCCGGCCAGCTGTGGGACGACCTGGTGGACCTGGAGGTCGACCGGGCGGCGGGTCGGTACACCCGACTGGTCCGCCGGCTCGGCGGACTGGCCGGCCCGGCGGAGCTGGTGGCGGGACTGCTCTCGCCCGACGGCCTCGACGCCATCACCGACGAGGCCCTGGCCCACCTCGACGGGGCCGAACGAGCGGCCGCGGGGATCGGCCTGCCCGCGGGGGACTTCCTGGCCGCCCGCCGCGACGGGCTCGAGGCCTGGCGCCAGGAGACCTGGGGCAGGCTTTTCCAGATCCTCGGCGGGGCCGGCCCGGAGACTGAGGTAGTCTCGGCCCCGGAGGCACACCATGGCAGACAATCGCAAGCCCCCCGTGATCCCGCCTGAGCTCGTGGGCAAGGCCATCCTGGATCCAAAGTTCCGAGCAGCCCTGCTCCGAGACCCCAAGGGCACCCTGGGGTCGAGTGGATTCCCGGAGCTGGCCAAGAACCCCGACTTCGTCAAGGCCCTCCAGGCCGCCGACCCGGTGATGGTCGAGCTGCTCCTGAAGGCCCTCGACAAGCACACCAAAGTGCCCCAGCCCTACTGGATCTGACCACCCTGGGTCCCACGTTCGAGCTCGAGGCCGGCCGGGCCGCCGAGGCACTCCTGGGGGCCGAGAGGCGCGGCGAGATCGGGGCGAATCGGATCAGGCTGGCCCTCGCCGGTCTGTTCGCCCTGGCCCTGGCCACCGCGGGGGCCGCCAACACCCCGGCGGCGAACCGCATCATGCTCGCCACCGTGGTGCCGTGGGTCGGCTACGCCCTGTGGCACCTGTGGTTCCTGCGGCGGCGTCCTGGCCCGCACCCGCGCTGGCTCCTGTACCTGAGCTGCACCATCGACCTGGTCGTGGTGGCCGCTGGCTACCTGGCCGCCGCCCAGAACCACACCGGCATCATGGAGTACTGGCGCAGCCAGACCCTGATCGTCTTCGCGTTCTGGAACCTGCTCAGCGGCCTGCGCCTGAACCCGACGATCTCGCTGTACTCCGCCGCGTTGACTGCAGCGCTCAACTTCGCCTTGCTCCTGCACACCGTTCGGTACGGGGGCATCGAAGTCCGGCTGGAGTCCGTCTACTCCCTGGAGGCCATCAACGTGGCCGACCAGGTGGTGACCATCCTGTTCGTCTCCATCCCGGGCCTGGTCGCCGCGGTGATCGCCGCTCGCACCCGCACGCTGTTGCTGCGGGCGGAGTCCGAGGCCCTCATGCGAGCACAGGTCGAGCGCCACCGGGACCGCCTCGGCCGCTACCTGCCGCGCTTCCTGGTCGACCTGCTGCTCCGAGATCGTCCCGAAGGCCCCGTGGCCGGCACCCAGCGCCAGGCCATCGTGCTCTTCTTCGACATCCGCGGCTTCACCTCCCTGGCGGAGAGCCACGCCGCCGATCGGGTGGTGGCCTTCCTCAACCAGACCTTCGACGCGATGGTCGAAGTCGTCGTGCGCCACGGGGGCTCTCTCGACAAGTTCCTGGGCGACGGCTTCATGGCGACCTTCGGAGCGCCGAGAGAGCTGGCGGACGCCGAGCTCCGGGCAGTGCTGGCCGCTGTGGAGATGCACAAGGCCCACCTGGAGAGGCTCGGCGAGCTCGAGGCCGACGGCTTCGGCCCGGTCGAGATCGGCGTCGGCATCGCCAGTGGACCGGTCATCTGCGGCGACGTGGGCTCGCACTCGCGCATGGAGTTCACCTGCATCGGCGACACCGTGAACCTGGCGAGCCGGCTGGAGCGCTTCAACCGGCACCTGGGCACGGGCATCCTGGTCTGCCCGACCACCGCCAGCGCCGTGGGGGAGCGCCTGCCACTGGAGTTGCGAGGCGCCCAGACCATCCGCGGCAGGAAGCAGCCCGTCGAGGTCTACTCGCTGGACCCGGACAGCCTGAGCCCGGCCGCACTGGGTGCCCTGGCCACGGACGCGGAGTCCGATGTCCGGTCGTGATGCAGACCGCGGCGCTGCCCGGGCCGCGGCGTTCTACGACCGCTGGTCCGCGACGTTCGAGGCCTGCGCGGGCCCCACGATCCAGTCCGGCCTCTTCCCGACGGGACCGGCGGCGGTCGAGGACCCCGCGGCGTCGAACCGCGAGCTGGGACGCCGCGCCGGACTCGCCCCCGGTCAGCGGGTGCTGGACGCAGGCTGCGGCCTGTGTGGACCAGCGCTGGACCTCGCCCGAGCGTGGCCCGAAGTCCAGCTCGACGGGGTCACGGTGTCCCCGGCCCAGGTCGCCCGTGGCACCGAGCGCATCGCAGACGCCGGACTCTCCGACCGGGTCCAGGTGCACCTCGCCGACTACCACGACCTGCCGTTCCCGGACGGCACCTTCGACCGGGTCCTCTACTTCGAGTCCACGGGCTACTCCCACGACCTGCACCGCCTCTTCGCCGAGGCCGCCCGGGTGCTCCGGCCCGGTGGGCGGGTCTACGTCAAGGACGCCTGGCGGCACGAGGAGCCCCTGACGGACGAGGCCCGGGCCGACCTGGCCCGGTTCGACCGCGTCTGGGCGGCCCGCACCCCCACCGCCAGCGAGACGCGGGCCGCGCTCGAGGCCGCCGGGTTCCAGGTGCTGCGCTTCCGACTCATCCACGACGAGGTCGGCTACGAGCACATGACCGGGGCGATGTTCGACTGGGGGCTCGACCGGGGCATCCAGCTCAACGCCTACGGTCAGCAGTTCCGCCCGGACTACACCGCCCTCCCGATCCTCATGGGCGAGGCCCTCGCCGAGTGGCCGGAGGGCACCGGCTGACCCCGCCCGCGGACCTCCTGCTCGACCCCAACCGCTGGACCCTGCCCCGGGTGGCGGCCCGCGGGCAGTTCCACTTCTTCGTGTGGGACATGGAGTACAGCCTCTGGGAGTTCGATCGGGACGTGAACGTGGACGTGGATGTCTCGGGCAGCGCGTCGCACATGTACGCCCGGCTGCGCACCTCGGAGGACTTCCGGGCGGGCTACGCCGAGCGGGCGAGGCTGCACCTGACCGGCGACGGGGCGCTGACCCCCGAGGCCGGCCTGGCCCGCTGGGACGCTCGGGCCGAGGAGATCTGGGACGCGATCGTGGCCGAGTCCGCCCGGTGGGGGGACACGGACCGGGCGACGCCGTACACCCGGGACGTGGAGTGGTTGACGGAGCGAGAGCGGCTGCGGGAGGAGTACTTTCCCCACCGGACGGACTGGCTGATCGAGCGGCTCGAGGAGGCGGGGCTCTAGTGACCTGGTTCGAGCGCCTGCTGGGCTTCCCGGAGGTCTCGCCGGAGCAGGTCCGCG
>CAYFPX010000223.1:1774-13517 GCA_964344945.1 uncultured Enterobacterales bacterium | reverse complement strand
AGGAGCAGGCCCGCCAGGGCCGCGGCGGGTGCGCTGCCCGTGTCCAGGGCTCGGCGGAGGGGGATCGGCAGCAGCAGCAGCCACCAGAGCAGCACCTGGCGCAGGCCCGAGGCCTCGACGTCCTGCAGGCAGACCGGGTTGACCACGGCGACCAGTCCGGCGGCCAGGGCGACCCCCCGCTCGGCGGACAGGCTCCGGGCCAGGGTGTACCCGCAGAGGCCGTTGATGGCCAGGGTGCCCAGGACCTGGAGGTTGTAGCCGGCGACCAGTCCGAACAGGCCCTGGAGCGGCCAGGCCAGCAGCACCACGTCGAGGATGTTGCCGGTCTCCGGGTACCGTCCCAGGCCCAGTGCCACGAGCACGCGCTCCGCCGCGGGGGCGTCGGCGATCAGCAGGGCCTCCAGCTCGGTCAGGTGCCACCACTGGCGCCACAGCCAGCCCCCCAGCTCGCCGCCGCCGATGATGACCTCGTCCAGGTGGGCCACCGCGGGCCAGGTCAGGGCCGCCGCGATCCCCGTGTACACCGCCAGCACGGCCAGGGCTTCGCCGCAGCGCCGAAGCCCTGGCCTCACAGGGGCTGCTCCCCCGACAGACGGCTGCTCCGGGTGACGCGGAAGCCCTCCAGGTAGAGGGCGTCGAGGTCGCAGCGCATCAAGGTGGCCAGGGCATCCACCGGCCCCGCCGCCATGGGCTCCCCCTTCAGGTTGAACGAGGTGTTCAGCAGCACCGGCACCCCGGTCCGCTCGGCGAAGGCGCTCAGCAGGGCGTGGAACAGGGGGGTGCGCGACCCGTCGACCAGCTGGACACGCGCCGTGCCGTCGACGTGGGTGGTCGCGGGCAGGGGTTCGGGGGCGTCCTGGCGGACCGGGACGGCCGTGAGCATGAAGTGGGCGGCCTCGCGCTCGGCCGGGTGCACGTCGAACCAGGTGTCGGCGTCCTCGGCGCGGACCGCGGGTGCGAAGGGCCGAAAGGCCTCCCGGAACTTGATGGAGGCGTTCACCCGGGCCTGGATCTCCGGCCCCCGTGGGTCCGCCAGGATCGACCGCTGGCCCAGGGCCCGGGGCCCCCACTCGAAGGCCCCGGCGCACCAGGCGATCACCTTGCCCTCGGCGAGCTCGTCGGCGGCCCGGGGCACGCTGGTCTCGGCCGAGCCCAGGTCCTCGTGGTCGAGCTCCAGGTCGTCCAGCAGCTCGCGCACCGCGTCGCGGGACCAGGCCTTGCCGAGGGTGGGGTCGCGCAGCGCCTCGCCGCGGGGGTGGCCGAGCACGTCGTGCCAGGCCCACAGGGCCGCGCCGAGGGCGCCCCCGGCGTCGCCGGCCGCCGGCTGGATCCAGACCTCTTCGAAGCCCGCCTCGACGGCCAGCCGGTGGTTGGCGACGGCGTTCAGCGCCACCCCGCCTGCCAGGCAGAGCCGCGACTCGCCCGTGGCCTCCCGGGCGTGCCGGGCCAGGTGGAGCAGGGTGCGCTCGAGCACCGCCTGGGCGCTGGCGGCGATGTCGGCGAAGCGCTGGCTCTCCGGGTCGCCGGCGGGATCGAAGGGCGTGCCCGGGAAGCGCGGGGGGCCCAGCAGGGCCTCCAGGCGCCCGGTGTAGCTGCGGGTCGGGTGCCAGTGGAAGCTGAAGGCCTGCAGGTCCAGGGAGAAGCCCCCGGACGCGTCGAGGGGCACGAGGGCGCCGAGGGCGTCGGCGAAGCGCGGCTCCCCGAAGGCCGCCATGCCCATGACCTTGTACTCGCCTTCGTTGACCGCGAAGCCCAGGTAGGCGGTCAGCGCCGAGTAGAAGAGCCCCAGGGAGTGGGGGAAGCGCACCTCGGCCACCGGCCGCACGAACGGGGCTTCGTCGACCCCGTGCCACAGGCCGGTGCTCGCGACCTCGCCGACCCCGTCGACCGTGAGCACCGCCGCCCGGTCGAAGGGCGAGCAGAGGAAGGCGCTGGCCGCGTGGGACAGGTGGTGCTCGCTGAACAGGAGGCGCTCCGCCGGCACCCCGAAGGTCTGGACCAGGGAGTTGCGGAGCCAGAGCTTGTCCCCCAGCCAGGCGAGCATGTGGCGCGGGAAGGCCCGCCAGGAGCGGGGGAAGGTCGCCACCGCGGTGGCCAGCACCCGCTCGAACTTGCGCAGGGGCTTCTCGTAGAAGACGAGCCAGTCCAGGTCGGCCGGGGTGAGTCCGTGCTCCGCCAGGCACCAGGCCACGGCCCGGACCGGCAGGGAGGGGTCCTGCTTGATGCGCGAGAAGCGCTCCTCCTGGGCGGCAGCGACCACCACGCCGTCCCGCAGGAGCACGGCGGCGGCGTCGTGGTAGAGCGCCGAGACGCCCAGGATCCAGGTGGCCATCCGAGCTGGGTCAGCCCTGGGAGCGGGCCGCGGCGAGCGGACCCGCGACCGGGCTCGGGCGACGGGCCTGCCAGCCGCCACGCTCCAGGCGAGCGACCAGGCGGAAGGGGGCCACCAGGAGGCCGTAGAGCAGGATCAGCCACGCGGTGGTGACGAGGTGGCCGATGCGGCGACTGGCGCGCAGCCACAGCTGGCGCACCCGGTCCCAGCGGGCCTGGCGGCAGCGCTCGGCGAGCTCGTCGGGGCTGGCCACGGCCTCGAGGGCGGCTCGGCTGTAGCTCACGTGGAAGCGCTCGTCCTTGAGGATGGGGCCCAGGGCGGTGTGGGTGTCGGGGTCGAGCAGGCCCCGACTCAGCAGGACGTGGAAGTGCTCCACGGCGTCGGTCTCGGCCACGTACACGAAGGCCAGGAAGTCCCGCTCGCCCATCTGCTCGAACAGGGACTCGCCGCCCACGATGCCGTGGCGGGCCAGGTAGCCGGCGTCGCTGGTCACGGCCTGGACCCGGGTCACGCCGCCCTGGGCCATGGCTCGCCGCAGGAAGAGCCCGGCATGGCGGGACTCGTCCATCGCGTGGCGGAAGTACTTCAGGCGCAGCTCTCGGCGCTCCGTCTGCTCGCAGGCCACGAGCATGTCCAGGCAGCTGCCGCGCTCGGCCTGGGAGAAGCCGGTCAGCAGCTTCGCTGGCCAGCCGGGAAGGCGCCAGCTGACCTCGCTGACCCAGCCGATCCACTGCTGGCGGAGCCTGCCCATGGGTGCCTGGACTCTACCATCCCGACGGCCTGTGCCAGGATCCCCCGCCCATGGCCCGCCTCCGCCTCGCCGCCGTCACCTTCCTGCTCGCCTGGGTCGCCCTCGTGGCCTGGACCCGGCGGCCCCAGCCGGAGCCCGAGGTCGACGAGGCCGCGGTGGCGACCGTGAGCCTGGGCCGCGGCACGCACGACCTGGCCGGTCGGGCCGCAGAGATCTCGATCGTGCTCGTCAGCCTGGACACCCTGAGACCCGACCACGCCGGTCTGCACGGCCACCCCGGCGGGCTGACCCCGAACCTCGACGCCTTCGCCGCCCGGTCCGTGGTCTTCCACGACGCGACCACCCCGGCGCCCTGGACCCTGCCGGCGCACATGTCCCTGTGGACGGGCCTGTGGCCGTCCCGGCACGGGCTCACCAACAAGCTGCGGTCGACGGGGGAGGGGACCTTCGAAGACGCCCTGCTGGCGCCGGAGCTGCCCACCTTCCCCGAGGCCCTCGCCGCGGCGGGCTACGCCACCGCCGCCTTCACCGGGGGCAGCGGCGTGCTCGGGGGCTACGGCTTCGCCCGGGGCTTCGGCGTGTACGAGGAGACCGGTCCCTTCGGCGGTCTGGGACCGTCGGTCGCCCCGGCCCTCGCCTGGCTGGAAGCCCAGGGCGACGCCCGCACCTTCCTCTTCCTGCACGGCTACGACGCCCACGGCCAGCGGCCGCTGCCCGCGGACGCCCTGGCGGCCCCGCCCGAGTCCTCCCAGACCACCCCCGAGTCCCTGGAGCGCCTGCGGGAGACCCAGCTCGAGGCCCTCGGTGCCGGCGAGCCCGTGCCCCCGCTGCCAGCCGGGGTGCTTGGGGTCCTGGGGCCCCACTACGCCGCCCGGGTGCGGGAGGCCGATCGCCACCTGGGCACCTTCCTCGACGGGCTCGAGGCGCTGGGTCTCGCCGACCGCACCCTGATCCTGATCGTGAGCGACCACGGCGAGGAGCTGGGGGAGCACGGGGGCGTCGACCACGGCCACACCCTCTTCCAGGAGCAGGTGCGGGCCCTGATGATCGCGAGGTGGCCCGGCCAGGATCAGCGGGAGGACGTGTCCCAGCCCGTGCGGACCTTCGACCTGGTGCCCACGGCCTTCGACGCCCTGGGCCTGCCGCCGTGGGGTGCGCTGGACGCCACCAGCCTGCTGCCGCTGCTGGACGGCGAGGAGCTCGCCCTGCCGGTGTTCTCCGAGACGGACCTGCGTGGCTTCGTGCACCTGCGCATGGGGCGCCAGGGCTCCCTGAAGCTGGTGCTCGACCTGGAGTCCGGGACCTCGGCTTTGTACGACCTGGCCGGCGACCCGGGCGAGCACCGGGACCTGGCCGCCGAGGATCCAGCCGCGACCTACGAGCTGGAGCAGGCCGTCAAGGGCTGGGTGCTGGGCTCCCGGTAGGCTCGGCCCCCGTGTGCGGTCGCTACCAGCTCGGCATGGCGTGGGACACCTACCAGTCCTACTACCGCTTCGTGCGGGGCCTGATCGCCGAGGGCACGACCCTGCCCTGGTACAACCACGCGCCCGGTCAGCCGAGCCCGGTCCTGGTGCGGAAGGACGGCGAGCTCGAGAACCGGGTGATGCGCTGGGGCTTTCCGCCGCTGTGGCTCGCGTCGAGGGGCAAGGACCCCTGGAAGGAGCGTCCGATGGTCAACGCCAAGAGCGAGGAGGCCCGGCAGAAGAAGACCTGGGCGAAGCCGCTGGCCCAGCGGCGCTGCCTGGTGCCGAGCACCGGGTTCTACGAGTGGATCCGCAAGGGCAGGCAGAAGTACCCGCTGCACTTCCGGCCCACCGAGGGTCCCTGCATGACCTTCGGCGGCATCTGGTGGACCTACGGCCAGGAGGAGAAGCGGCGCCAGGTCTTCGCCATCCTCACCACCGGCCCCAATGAACTGATGGCGCCGGTGCACGACCGCATGCCCGTGGTGCTGGCGCGCAACGACTGGGATCGCTGGCTGGACCCGGCGTCGAGCGAGCACGAGATCGACGCCCTGTGCCGTCCGGCGCCGGAAGGGGTGATGGAGGCGGTCGAGGTGAACACCTCGGCGAACTCCTGGAAGTCCTTCGGGCCGGAGGTGCTCGAGGCGAACTGGAGCCGGGCAGCGCTCTGAACGGTGTGGCTCTCGGCCTGAGCGTTGGCGTCGGGTCGGCTGTCAGCCGTCAGCTGTCAGCGTGGAACGGCCGACGTGAGGCGGCCTGGCGCAGACAGCCGCCCAGGCATGCCGAGCGCCGCGGGCGCGAGGCAGACCGCAGGCTGACAGCTGCAGGCTGACAGCTGACAGCCCGCCGTGGCGCGTCAGCGCCCGGCGATCGGTGCGCCGAGTCCAGCCGGCCGCGAGAGCTCAGCGCCCCTCGGCGTACGTGATCAGGTCCACCAGGTTGTTCGGCAGCATCGCCTTCGCCGCCGCCTCACCCGCCCACTTCGGAATCCGGCCGCCGGCGTCGCTGCAGGTCCGGAACCGCGCCACCGTCTCGCCGCCGGGACCGGGCAGGAAGGCCCAGCTGCCCAGGTTGAAGGCCACCTCGACCGCGCCGTCGTGGTTCGAGGCCAGGGTGCGGTGGCGGCTGGGGTAGACACTGGCGCCGTCGAGCCGGTCCCACCGGAAGGCCTGGCCCGTGCCCTCGGGCACCACCCGGCCCTCGAGGTACCAGTACCGATCCGAGATCGGCGGCGGGTTGTTCAGGACCTGGAGGTAGTGGACCCGGCTCGCGTCCTCCGACAGGACCTCGCTGAGGGTCATGTCGGCACTGGTCCAGGCCTGGTTCCGCGCCACGTCGACCGCGATGGCCAGGAGCTTGTCCGCCGGCTGGCTGGTGACGGCGGACCCCTCGAGGCAGTCCACGCCCTCCAGCACCAGGTGCCGCAGGCGCACGGGGCCGACCTCGGTGTCCTTCCGGCCGACGTCCTCCCAGTTGGCGTCGAGCTGCATCGCCGCGCGCACGGTCGCGGGCGGCGGAGCGGCCTGGGCGAGGGCGAGCCACCACAACATCGCGGCGGAGCCTAACCGCTGACCGCTCAGGCGAGGCGGTTCACCAGGCGGCCACCGGTGGCCCGCCGCTCGCCCGCTGGGGCGTCGTCGCCGCCACCGTCTCCGGCCTGCCCCGAGGCGCTGTCTCCGCCGCGCTCCTGCTGGGAGAAGCCGCCGAGCTCGAAGCCGAGCTCCTGGAGGCTCGCCGCCAGCTCGGGGCCCAGGTCCTGGACCTCTTCCAGAGCCCGGGCGCTGCCGTCCACGGCCACGTCGATGCGGCCCGCGCGCTTGCTGACCTCGACGGCCAGCTCGTCGTCGACCGTGACCCGCAGCCGGCCCGGCTCGGGCACGGGCAGCTCCGGCATGTCCTGGGGCTCCGTGGCCGCTTCGGCCACGGCCTCCGGCTCGATCAGGCCGTCCAGCTCCGGCGCCTCGGCGTCAAAGGCCTGGGCCGCGTCCGTCAGCAGGGACTCCGGGCCGTCCTCGGTCTCCCCCTGCTCGCCCGGATCGGTGTGGGCGGCGGCGGCCTCGCGCAGGGCCGACTCGGGGGGCAGCTCCTCCACCTGGAGCAGCTCGGGGCTGCCGTCGTCGGCGGGGGGCGGCGCGGCAGCCGGGGCCTCACCCGCGGCCTGGGCGGGGGCTTCCTGGGCCTCCGCCGGGGCGGCCTGGGTCTCGACCGGTGGGGCTCCGGGGGTCCAGACCAGCGCGGCCACGGCTTCGACGACGGGGTCCTCGTCGGGGACCTCGGCCCGGTCGTCGGCCTGCAGGACCTCCCGGGGCTCGTCGGTGGCGGCCTCGGCGGTCGCCTCCTGGGGGGCCTCGTCCTCGGCGGCGGCGTCGGAGAGGTGCTCCTCGAAGTCCCGGGTCGAGGCCTCGGGCTCGGCCGCCGGTGCGGTGGCCGGGGTGGCCTCCGGGAGCAAGGGCATCACGCTGGCAGTGGTCATGAGCCGGCTCCGTCTTCCCAGAGCACCGGCACCGTGAGCTGCTCCGCCAGGCTCGCCGCCTTGTCCGGGTCCATCTTGGACAGCATCTTGCCGGCCTTGCTCTTGTTCATGCGGTCGAGCACGTCGACGGCCAGATCGTCGTCCAGCTCGCTGACCATCGTGGCCGCCTGGGCGGGCCGCATGCTCTCGACCATCTTCACCAGGCCCTTGATGCGCTCCTCGCGCTCGCCGTCGGCCTGTTCGAGCAGGGTGCGCAGCTCGTCCCGCAGGCCGGTCAGGGTGTCGAGCCGGCCTTGGAGGTCGTCCTCGACCCGGCGCAGGTCCTCTTCCCGGTCGGTGATGCTCTTCTCCCGGCGCTCCAGGGCGCGCTCCTTGGACTTCAAGGCGTCCAGGACCTCGCGCATGCCGGGGCTGGTGGGGTCCGGGCACTCCTCGAGCGCCGCGGCCTCGGCGGTCGCCGCCTCGGCGCTGGGCGCGATGGGATCCCAGCCGCTGAACAGGGCTCCGGTCAGCAGCACCGAGCCGGTGCCGACGAAGACCAGGACGAAGCGCTCGACCGCTCGGTTCATGGTGTCCTCAGGCCGAGCGGCGGAACCAGCTCAGCAGCCCGACCTCGTCGAGCGCGGCGTCCTCCGCACGGCGATCCTCGAGGGCCTTCTCCTCGGCCCGGATCTCCTGGATGCGCTCGACCACGCGGACCTCGCGCATGGCCTCGACCAGCTTGTCCTGCCGCACGGCGACGTCGCGGGAGCGGTTCTCCAGGCGGGTCTGCTCGTGCCGGCGGGCCACCTCCATGCGCAGGCGGAAGGCGTGGTAGCGGGCGAGCTCGGCCGGGTCGAGGGACTCGGCTTCGGGCTGGGCCCGCTCCAGGCGCTGCCGGTTCTCGGCGAGGCGCTCGGCCTGCTGGGCTTCGGCCCGCTGGGCCCGGGCGAGCTCCAGGGTCGCAGCCTTGCGCTGCCGGTCGCGAAGACGCTGGAGCTTGGCGAGGGTGTCGGCCATCACGACCTCCGGTTCCCTGACCGGATCGGTTCGTGGATCGGCACCTTGAGCCGAATGCATGAGCCGCCGATCCAACGTGGCGGCTAGTTACGCCCCTGACTATGCTGCGCCGCCCTGGAGGGAATCGAAATGGGTCTGGACTACCGCGTCTCCTGCTGCCCGGACGGCCTCGTCACAGACCGGCGCCGCCGCATCAAGGTGTTGGACTGCACCATCCGCGACGGCGGCATCTGCAACCAGTGGCAGTTCAGCCCCGAATTCGTGCGCAAGACCTTCACGGCCCTGACCGCCTCGGGCGTCGACTACATGGAGGTCGGCTACAAGACCAAGGCCGGCATGTTCTCCCGCGACGAGAACGGCCCCTGGAAGTTCTGCACCGAAGACGACCTGCGCGGTGTGGTCGAGTCCGGCCCGATGAAGCTCTCGACCATGCTCGACATCGGGCGGGTGGAGCTGGCGGACATTCCGCCGGCCCACGAGACGGTCATCGACGTGGTGCGCATCGCCACCTACCACCACCAGATGGACGAGGCGCTGCGGCTGCTAGACCACAGCCTGGAGATGGGCTACGAGACCTTCATGAACGTGATGGCGGTCTCCACCTGCGAGCCCGCCGAGGTCGACACCTTCCTCAAGCGCCTGGCCACCAGCGGCGTGCACAACGTGGCCATCGTCGACAGCTTCGGCTCGCTGTTCCCGTACCACGTCCGGTACCTGGTCCATAAGTACATGAACTACCTGGGCGAGGACATCAAGGTCGGCGTCCACTTCCACAACAACCAGCAGCAGGCCTTCGCCAACAGCATCATCGCCATCGACGAGGGCGTGGACTTCGTCGACGCGACCGTGCACGGCATGGGCCGGGGCGCCGGCAACTGCCCGCTGGAGCTGCTGCTGTTCTACCTGGACAACCCCAAGTACGACGTGAAGCCGGTCCTGGACCTGGTCGAGTCCTTCGCGGACATGCGCGATGAGCTGCGCTGGGGCTACCACCTGCCCTACGCGATCACCGGGTTCTTCAACATGCACCCGCGGTCGGGCATCGAGCGCATGGAGGACCCGGAGCGCCGCTACCGGGTCCTGGACATGTTCCAGAAGCTCGCCCGCGAGGAAGACGCTGCCAAGTAGCGGCGGCCTCCGGTCCCGACTTCGCGATCGCCTGGCCTGGGAGCCGCCCCCGCGGCTCCCGGTGATGCCCGTGCCCCTGCGGCGCGGCAGCCTGCTCGAGCCCGACCAGCCCTTCACGGTGCTCGTCTGGAACCTGCAGTTCTGTGCCGGGCGAAGCGTGGAGTTCTTCTACGACGGCGGCCCGGCCGTGCACGTGGAGCCCTCCGCGCAGGCCCGGACCCTGGCGGCGGTGTGCGACGTGCTCGCCGAGCAGCGGCCGGACCTGGCGCTGCTCCAGGAGGTCGACCGGGACTCGGCCCGCACCCAGCGCCAGGACCAGCTCCAGCCCCTGCTGCGCACGGTGGACTGGGCCGGCTGGGCGAGCACGCCGTACCACGAGGCCCGGTACGTGCCCGTGCCGCCCCAGCGCCCCCTGGGCCGCATCGGCCTGCACCTCGCGGTGCTCTCCCGGTTCCCGCTGCGCCCGGGGGTCCGCCACGACCTGCCTCGGCTCGACGAGCCCCGGTGGCGCCAGGCGCTGAACCTCAAGCGAGCCCTGCTCGCCCTGCCGGTCCCCCTGCGGGGTGGAGGGATCTTGCAGGCCGGCAACACCCACTTCTCCGCCTTCTCCCGAGGCGACGGCACCCTCGGCCGACAGGTGGCCGCGGCGGCCGCCTGGATGCGGCGGGACCCGGCCTTCCTGCTGGGCGGGGATCTGAACCTGCTCCCCTCGGGGGACGACCCGGCGCGACTCACCAGGGATCGGGAGAACTACACCGACCTCGGCAACCCCCTGGACCGCCTCACGACCGAATTCCGGGACATCTCCGGTGACGCTGTCGCAGATCCCGCCTGGCGGACGTACCTGCCGTTCGGCGCGGATCAGCCGGACAGGCGGCTCGACTACCTGTTTGCGGGCCGTCGGCTGGAGGTGCTCGACGCATGTGTGCTGCCAGGGTGCGAGGACATCTCAGACCACCTTCCGCTGCGAGCTGTCGTGCGCGTGAAATCGGGCCTCGACGCCTGATTGCCCGGGCCTCTGGCGCGACGCTATATTGCGACCCCGACCGGCCCCGTGGAATACCCACCCCTTCCCTCGAAGACCGGGACCCCTGATGTTGCGCAAGGCTCTGTACACCCTGATGGCCGCTCTGCTCGTCACCGCTGGACCGGCGTGCGACGACGAGACGCTGGTCACCGAGGAGGAGGAGAGCTCTCGGCTCACCTTCGAGGTCGATCCCCCAGAGGGCGCTCTGGGGACCTCCATGCGCGTGACCCTCTCGGCGTCCCGCAGCGGCTTCTCCCTCGAAGACACCCAGGTGGACTTCGGCGAAGCCATCGTGGTCGACACGGTGACCGTGGTCGACGGCTGGACCGCCTACGCCGACATCACGATCCTCGACGAGGCCGAGACCGGCCGCCGCGACGTCACCCTGCTCATCGACGAGTCCGACCACGTCCTCGCCAAGGCCTTCCGGGTCAACGCCTCGACCTTCTCCGTGGAGCCCGCCAACGCCCGCATCGGGGAGACCATCGACGTCACCATCGAGGGCACGAACACCGAGTGGCTCGGCGGGCGCACCTGGGTGAACTTCGGCGACGGCATCGACGTCCTGGACCTCACCGTGCTCTCCGGCACGCTCATGGAGGCCACGGTCGCCATCCGCAGCGACGCCCACCCCGGCACGCGCGACGTCTTCAGCGAGGACGGCCCCAAGGTCGTCACCGCCTACGACGCCTTCACCGTCGATCGGGTCGGCCTGGCCGCCACCTGGGACCCGCCCCTCGCCGAGCAGGGCACCCAGGTCGAGTTCACCGTCAAGGGCCGGGACACGAACTTCCAGCAGGACGTGACCGAGCTGACCTTCCTGACCGACGACGGCCGCGAGGTGCTGGACATCGTCGTGGACAGCATGACCGTCATCGACGCGGAGAACTTCTGGGGCCGCATGACCCTGTCGAACGCCGCGACCCTCGGCTGGCGCGACGTGCTCATCGAGACCGGCGACGAAGGCGTGATGATCCCCGAGGCCTTCGAGGTCGTCGGCGGTGACCTGGCCCTGGACGACGTCGCCATCGCCCTCGCCTTCTACGTGGCGCGGGCCATCGACAACGACACCGGCGAGCTGGCCGAGAGCGTCGTGGCCTACGCCCAGTTCGTCATTCCCCTGGACCCGCCCTGTGGCTCCAGCCCGCCTCCCGGCGACGGCCCGATGCCCTACGACCTCAACGGCGTGTTCGAGGTCCCCGAGTCCGAGGAGTCCAACGACGACTGCCCGACCCCGCAGACCGTCAGCGCCGGCGACGTGGTCTGGCTGGAGTCCGACGCCAACACCGTCACCCTGCAGAAGCAGATCGACTCCGGCAGCGGGTCCGTCTACTACTACGGCGAGAACCTCACGATGGCGGACTACGTGCCGGACCAGTGGTACGACCTGCACCTGCAGGGCGACCCGGACGGCCTGCCCGAGGAGCTCCTCGAAGCCGTCCAGCCCACCGTGCCCGCAGACTGGTACCTGACCAGCCCGGACCTGTGGGGCAACTACACGCACAACCGGGCCGAGGACTTCCACTACACCTGGGACCAGCCCGACGGCACCCCGGGCGCCAACACCTAC
>CAYFPX010000223.1:0-1764 GCA_964344945.1 uncultured Enterobacterales bacterium | reverse complement strand
CCCGGACGCCATCTTCAGCACGTCCTTGAGCGGCACCCTGGTGTCCAACGGCAAGAGCGGCTTCGCCGGCTCCATTCCGTGGGACGACGGCGTGCACCACTACACCGGCGACGAGCTCTCCCAGCTCGAGGCGACCCCGTCCACCTTCACTGCCTACAGCTACATCGAGGGTCCTGAATTCGGTCTCAAGGACTCCAAGTACCAGACCAACGTGGCCTATTCCTACATCTACCTGTCGGCCTCCCTGATCCTCGAGTAAGACATGACTTCCCTCTGGCTGGCGACCCTGGCGGTCGCCTGCATCGAGACTGGCGTGAACGTGCGCCCGATCGACGCGGTCGCCGTCGTCGCCGGCGACTTCGATCACGTCGGCGAGTCCCTCGGTCGGCAGCTCATCGGCTACCAGACCTACGAGGGCTACATCTGCTGCGCGAGCTACGACCCGGACATCGATCCGGCGGGCATCGCGCTGAAGAGCGAGACCCTGTTCACCGGGGAGAGCGAGTCCGGCGGGCGCGAGATCTTCGAGTACGACATGGTGATGGTCAACTCGGGCGCCCGCGGCTTCGGGGAGTGGGAGTACAACGGCGTCGAGCCCGACGACCACCTCGCCACGGACCCGGTGGCCATCGACAACACCGTGGAGTGGGTCGAGCGCTTCGGGGTCCTGTGGGTGAGCGACTGGGCCTACGACCTGGTCGAGCGCGGCTGGACCGATCACATCGACTTCTACGGCGACGACGAGCTGCTCGACGCCGCCCAGGTGGGCACCATCGGCCGCATCGAGGCCCGGGTCACCGACACCGACCTGGAGGAGGCCCTGGGCAGCGCCCAGGTGTCCCTGGCCTTCAACTACTCGGACTGGATGGTCATGGAGGCCATCGAGGGCGCCGACGTCGAGGTGCTCCTGCGCGGCGACGCCGAGGTCCGGCTCTCCGCCAGCGAGGGCTACGGCGTGGTCCAGGACATCCCGCTGCTGGTCACCTTCCCCCACGGTGAGGGCCAGGTCATCCTGAGCAGCTTCCACTGGAACGCCCAGAACGCCGACCTGGTGGACACCATCCTGCTGACCGTCGCCGAGGGCCTGAACCCCGGCGCGGGCAGCGACGTCGAGGCGACGGACACCAGCACCGGCACCACCGGCGGCACGGAGGCGACCCAGTGATCCTCTCGCTCTCCTTGCTCTCCCTCACCAGCTGCAACGAGTACGGCTACACCCAGCGGGTCCAGACCGACTTCTTCGAGCAGAACGCCCGGAACAAGGTCGACATCGTGCTGGTGGTCGACAACTCCTGCTCGATGGTCGAGGAACAGGAGAAGCTCGCCACGAATTTCGCGAGCTTCATCCAGCACTTCGAGACCAGCGAGTCCGACTACCGGATCGCGGTCATCACCACCGACACCCTGGACGACAAGTTCATGGGCCGCTTCGTCGGCGGCGACGACGAGCTGATCTTCGTCGACCCGGACCTGCGGGAGCTCGACCGGGTCGCCTACGACCGGGACTGGGGGCTCTCCGAGGGGGTGAGCTGGAGCCTGGACCCGAGCGTGACCTCGTCGAGCCTGAACGACTCGTCGACCAACTGGTGCGCTGGGGTCGACGCCTACGGCGATGGGGATCTGGGCACCCCCGGCTCTCCGAACCCCAGCTGCGCGGCCAAGGGCCCCACACCCGCTGACAGCGGCGATCCGGGGGACAGCGGCGGTGACTCTGGGGGTGCGACGGGCGACTCCGGTGGCACGGGGGACAGCGGCGCCGACGCA
>CAYFPX010000222.1:10236-13542 GCA_964344945.1 uncultured Enterobacterales bacterium | reverse complement strand
TCGCGCCACCGCCTTCCGCTGCGTCGAAGATCTCCTTCAGGTTCTTCTCGGTCTCACCCACCCAGCGGCTGATCACCTGGGACAGATCCACCCGGAACAGGTCCAGGCCCAGTCGCCCGGCGATGCACTCCGCAGCCATGGTCTTGCCGGTGCCGGGTGGGCACGATGTGCTGGGCGAGTCCACGGAATTCGGGCCGTGAGGCCTCCCGGGCCGCGGCCCACATCGTCTCCTCGTCGGGCTCGGACCCACCGGACTCCGCGCCGGCCCGCTCCATCACCCGGGGGATCGTGGTGCCGCCGATGCTGTAGAAGCGCTCGGCGAGGTGGGCCGCCTTGTCCGTGTCCCAGCCCTTCTGGTCGAGGGCGTCGGTCCAGGCGTCGAGCCGCTCCGGGTAGGTGCTCTTGCCGGTGTGCACCGTCACGCTGGCCCGCTCGCTGCCCAGCAGCGCTCCCACGGTCCGTCGATCTGCGGCTCCCACCATCACCGGCTGGTCCAGGGACGCCACGGCGGCTCCAAAGGCCATCAGCTTGGTGCGCATGGCGGGGTCGTCCTGGGCCTCGACCGTGTTCACCAGGTAGGGGATGGCCCCGGTCAGCACCAGCTCCCGGACCAGGTCATAGGGCTGCTCCAGGTACTCGTGGCAGCGCTCGACGTCGACCCGCACGAGCGGGCGCTCGCAGCGGCGGGAGATGGCCATCGCCACGGCCTCGCGGGCACCCGAGGTGGGACCCACCACCACGAAGGTGTGGGGCTGGTTCAGGCCATCACCCAGGCCGTCCAGTCGCTCTCGGGCCGGCGTGGCGATGAAGGGCTCGTACTTCGTGTCCAGGGGCCGGAACCCCACGCTCTTGGGCAGCTCCTCCTCGTCCAGGAGCCAGCGCACGAGACGGCCTGACGGGCTGAGCCGCCGGGAGGCGAAGGTCTCGGACGGGTCCGCGGCCTGGGGAACCAGCAGGCGGTAGCGAACCAGCGGAGAGCTTCCCATCAGCCGGTTCAGCAGCGACAGACGCTCGGTCCGGCCCGTCCTCAGGACCCGGGTGGCCAGGTCGATGGTCAGGTAGGCCTGGTTCAGGTTGTCGTTGAGGTAGGCGAAGATCTTGCCGTACCCGCTGGCGATCTCCGGTGCGATGGACAGCAGCAACAGATCGACATCGTCGCCCCCGAGGTCGAAGGCGTCCCGCAGGCGCCAGGTGCGGCCGCCGGACTCGTCGCGCAGCCGCTCCGAAGCCTGGATCGCCGCGTCCAGTCCTACCGGCGGTGGGACCTCGTCGATCTCCCCGTGGCTGTGGAGCAGGGCCTCCACCTCGTCGTCGGTGATGACCGAGCCCCAGTACTGGCCCTTCTCGCGCATCGCTGGCCGGAGCCTCTGTCGGCGGACGGCCTGGAGCAGCAGCAGGTCGGTGCGGCGGAGCCGGCGAGCGAGCTCTTTGTAGACGTCGGACACGGAGCGGAGTCTACAGGAGCCCTACTTCCAGGATGCCTGGTCCTTGCCGCGCTCCGCCCCGAGCTCCTCGGCCTTGTCCATCTCCTCGAGCACGAAGCGTGCGAGCTCGTCGACCGCCCCCTGGTGGCCGAGGCCGGTGTCCTTCATGAGCGCAGAGAACCCGGCCATCGGGCTCTCCTCGAGGGCCTTCTTCTGGCCGTCGCCCGCGGCGGACTCGCCGCCACCGCTGCCTTCGCCGCCGCCGCTCTGGGCGGCACGGTGCAGCACCATGCCCTCGACCGCCCGGGCCGCGGACTCCTCGGCGGAGTGGATGTGGTGAGCACCACCGCCGTGGTCGCCCTGCTGGACGTGGAACTGCTCGTGGGCGTAGAGCGCCTGGTCCTCGGTGCTGCTCGGGTCGAAGTCCTCGGAGACGATGATCGACTGGTCCAGGGTCATCGCCCGGGCGTCGAGCACGTCGAGGGCCTCGGTGGCGAGAGGGCCCTGCCAGACCGTGCCGCCTCCGGGCAGGGTCCGCTTGCGCAGCCCTTCTCGATCGTTGAGTCGGGCAGAGGTGCGTTCTCCGACCGCTGTGCGCTTGCGCTTCTTCATGCCGCTCACCTTACCCGCTGCAGAGGATGCTCTCGTCACATTCTCCGGGGACGTTGTTGATCCCCCAGACCTCGTCGTCGCACGACATGTCGCCGAGCGCGTCCACACAGTCGTTCCACGAAGACCGGGAGATGTTGTCCTCACAGTCCTGGACCGTCCACTCCAGGACGAAGATGGGCTGCATGGTGTCGAAGCACTCCTGTTCCTGGGCGACGGGAATCCAGTCGCAGTCGATGGCCCGGTCGCAGTAGGCCTCGGCGGCCTCGTCGTGGGCGTCTTCCAGGTCGGGCGGGCCGCAAGCGGCGAGGAGTGTCAGCAGCATGGCGTCAGCCTATCGTCCAGGCGGGGTCAGCCCGCTGCAAAGAGCTGTCGTGCCCTGGGGACCCCGGGCGTCCAGAGGCTATGGTGCCGGTCTCTTCGGGCCGGGACGCAGGTTGCTCTCCCTCACTTCGATCTGGCTGGCGGCGTGCGCTGGCGGCGGCACCGCATCGGGTGACTCCGATGCAGCGACCTCCGCGCCAGGCGACTCCGCGGTGCCCAGCCAGCACGACACCGACACCGCCGACACCGCGGGCCCGAATTCCACGGACCGCTCTTCCGCTGTGCGCGTCACCGGCGCGGCCCCTCGCAACCTGCTCGTCATCTCCATCGACACCCTGCGCCGGGACTATGTGGGCCACTTCGGCGGGCGCGACACCACCCCCACCATTGATCGGCTGGCCAGGGAGGGCGTGGTGCTCGAGGACCACGCCTCCTGCGCCAACTGGACCTGGACCTCCGTGCTGTGTGCCCAGACCGGCGCCACCACCCTGGACCTCGGCATGCAGCCGGAGATGGGCGACGAGCTCGACCCACCCGAGACCGAGCTCGACACCCTGGACTACCTGCTGAACGTGGAGGGCTACGCGACCTCGCTCAGCAGCGCCAACCCCTACTTCCAGCCGTCCTTCGGTCTCGGGCGGGGCTGGGACCTGTTCCAGACCAAGGGCCAGTGGACCGCGGCGGAGGCCTTCGGTGCCGCGCTGGGTCAGCATGGGCAGCTGAGCCTGGAAGGCACCCCGTACTACGCCCACGTCCACCTGGTGGATCCGCACAGCCCCTACACCGCCGAAGCGGCCTATGTCGGGGACACCAGCGATCTCGCAGACAGCCTCTTCGACTTCAGCAACGAAGGGGGCTTCGACGAGCTGCACAAGACCTGGCGGAGCCTGGACGAGGACGAGCAGTCCCTCACCAGCGCCTGGCTGGACCGCCTCTACGCTGGCGAGGT
>CAYFPX010000222.1:0-10226 GCA_964344945.1 uncultured Enterobacterales bacterium | reverse complement strand
TGGACGACGCCCGGGACTCCTACCTGGAGGCGATGGATGAGCGCGGGGCCCTCGACGACACCCTCGTGGTCATCTGGGCGGACCATGGCGAGCAGTTCTTCGAGGACCAGGGTCTCGGCCATGGCCTGACCCTGCACGACGAGGAGAGCGACTCCTTCGCCATCTTCTGGATGAAGGACGGCGGACTCGTGCCCGGGACCTGGAACGAGCCGACCTCCCACATCGACCTCGCCCCCACCATCCTGGACGCGCTGGGCCTGGCCGCGCCCGAGTCCTTCACCGGCACGGTGGCGGGGCTCGCCCGGCGGAACCGGGGTCGGGTCGCCGTCCACTGGGACAACATCCGTCCCGAGCTCACCTGGCAGGTCCAGAACTGGAAGCTCTTCTACCGCTTCGACGGCAGCCTGCGGCTCTACGATCGCGCGACCGACCCTTCGGAGACCACGGACCTCGCCAACGAGGAGCTGGGCCGCGTCCGGGAGCTCTGGGACGAGCTGGCGCCCCTGGTCGAGCGGCTCGAGGAGATCCACCCGGTGCCGAAGGCCCGGGAGCCCTCACCCTGACCGGGATCGGAGACAGCGGCGTTCGACGAGCCGCGCCACCACGTCGACACCGTGCTCCAGCGCGGCGCGGTCGACGTACTCGTTGGCCTTGTGGGCCACGTCGATGCTGCCGGGCCCGCAGATCAGCGACGAGATGCCCAGCCGCTCCAGGTTGCCCCCGTCGGTGGCGAAGCTGGCGGCCAGGGTGCCGCCGCGGGAGGCCTCGCAGCATGCCTCGATGGCCCCTTGCAGGGGCGTGTCCTCGGGCGTGAGCATGGACGGTGTCAGCGTGCCCCGCGCCCAGCTGACCCGGGTCCGGCGAGGCAGGCGCAGCTCCTGCAGTCGCTGCACGATCAGCCACAGGACGGCCTCCGGGTCGTCGCCCGGCAGGGGGCGGTAGCCGACCCGGAGCTCGCAGCGGTCGGGCACCAGGTTGATGGCGGAGCCGCCGCTGACCGTGCCCATGTTCATGGTCACGAAGGGGCGCTCGAGCAGGCCGCGCAGGTCCGGCCGGATCGTGCTGCGCAGCTCGACCTCCAGCTGGTCGAGCATCGCGATCACCCGACCCATCGCCCGGATGGCGCTCGCCCCCAGATCCGGCTTGGAGCTGTGGGCGCTCTCCCCGTGGGTCGCGATGGTCAGAGCGACGTGGCCGGGGTGCATGCGAAAGATGCGGAAGTCCGTCGGCTCCCCGATCAGGGCCTCGGTCGGCCAGTCCTCCGGGCGCTCCCCGAGCGCTTCGGCGAGCTTCGCCGAGCCCACGCACCCCACCTCCTCGTCGTGGGTCCACACCAGCACCAGGCGGCGCCGGAGCCTGTCCAGGTCCAGCCGCGCCAGGGCATGCAGGGTGCAGGCGACGAAGCCCTTCATGTCCGCGGTCCCGCGCCCGACCAGCCGCTCGCCCACCTCGGTCAGCACGAAGGGATCGCTGTCCCAGGGCTGGCCCTCCACGGGCACCACGTCCAGGTGGCCGCTCAGGATCAGCCCGTCCTCGCCCGGGGGTCCGAGGGTCGAGATCACGTTGGCCTTGCCCGGGTCGTCGGGGTCCGGGCGGATCTCCGAGGCGAAGCCCAGATCCTCCGCCCGCTGGGCGACCTCGGCGGCCAGTGCCGCGAGGGGCCGGCTGGAGACGGAGGGGTGGGCGATGAAGCTCGCCAGGGTCTCGACGACCGTCACTCGTCGCCGTCCTCGTCGTCCTCGTCCTGTTCCTCGTCCCACCAATTGTGCGGGTTCTTGCCCTTCACGCCCCGCAGCTCGATGTGGGGATCGAGCGCCTGGATCCAGTCTGCGAGCACCAGGCTCTGGGGCAGCGAGCACCGGGAGCACGTGGCGCCCGACGCGACCTGAGCCAGGCCCTCTGGCAGCTCGCCCCCACCCTGGGCGCCTTCGGGCAGGTCCTTCTGCACGTAGGAGGGCATCGAGTCGAAGACCTCCTGCTCCAGCATGAACGCCTGCTCCAGCAGCTGCGCACCCTTGGAGAGCTGGCCGTTGCACAGGGCCTGGGCGGCCTCCTGGTAGCGGCGGGCCACGTCGCGGAAGCGCCCGGGATCCGCCTGCTCGGTCTCGCCCTTGTAGATCGCCCGCCGGAAGAGATTCCGGCTGTCCCGGTGGTGCATGTCCTCGGTGAGCTGAGCGGTGCGCATGCCCTCGAGCCGCGCACCGATCGTCTGGAGCAGCTCGTCCCGCAGGGTGTTTGGATCCTGGACGTGCTGGTTGAGCGCCTGGTTGCCGATCCGGCCGCCGGCGTTCTGGAGGGCGCGGCTGGCCGCATCGCCCATGCCGACCCGCCCGCCGTGGGCCACGGTGGCGACCCGACGACCGGCGTTCTTGGGCTTCTTGCGCTGGCGATTCACCGTCGCACTCTACCTGTTCGACACGGGACCTTGACCCGCTCGAAGCATGACCCGTAGACTCCGCACCCGGCACGCCGACCCCCCAACCGTCGGCACGGACTGAGGCGGCACTTGAACCGATCCACAGCGCGGCTGCGGCGCACCTTCGCGGGGGAGTCCCTGATCGGGCTCAGCCCGGTCGCTGCGGACTGCTGGGATCGCTTCGACGCCATGGCCGAGAAGGGGGAGACCCGGGACCTGCCCGAGCCCTTCGGGGTGCCCTGGACGGAGGGAGTTCGCCATGTGCGGCCGTCTGTTCGTCCGAGTCCCAATGCACCCCTGCTCATGCGCCTCAACCAGAACCCCTTCGGCCTCGACTTCCCCTGGATCAAGCGGGAGCGGTACCGCGAGGCGCGCGAAGAGCGCGAGGCGCGCGAGGCTTTCTCCTCGAGCCGAGAAGAGGCGCGCCGTCTGCGGGGCCGCCCGCCCTTCGCAAGCCCCGCCGAGGATCGCTTCGTGCCCGCCGCGCCGCCCACCCTCCGTGACCGGATGAAGCGTTGAGCGGCAAGGGCACCTCGAGCGCTGACCGCTGGCCCTCTCCCCAGGAGATCGTCTACCGGCACTCGTCCTACGAGGTCATCGGCGAGGTCACGGAGGCCATCCACAAGCACCTGCTCGATCGCTACGACCTCGGCGAGAACCCGCCGCGCATCGAAGAGGATCTCAAGTTCGTGCCCAAGGACCGGGAAGAGGTCGTCTACCTCTACATGTACCGGGCCACGCCGAACGCCAGCCTGAACCGACCCAAGAACTTCCGCCTGGCCCCGATCGAGGTCGACGGCGAGCTCTTCTACCACCGGCCACCGGTCCTGATGGACCTCCACTACCTGGTCTGCGTGCACGCGAAGTTCCGCTCCGACGCCGAGCGCCTGTTGGGCTGGGTACTCCTCACCATGAACGAGGCCGGGCGTCTCATCTACCGGCCCCGCCGGTGGCTGCTCCCGGACGGGCGCCCCGTGGACAGTGTCGGCCGGGACTGGGATCCCCAGAATCTCGATGCCGGCGAGCAGTCGCTGCAGGTGGAGAAGGTCTCCGCGGCGATCGTCGAGGACCTGAGCCTCGGCGATGCGATCAACCTGTTCACGCTGCACGAGGCCCCCTACCGACCCTTCCTGACCTACCGAGCCCGGGTCGCGCTGGACGGCGCACTCTTCCCGGCCGAGGGCGGCACCCAGATCACGCTGGGCAAGCCCGGATCCCTTGGTATGGTCGGCCCCCCTCCCGCCAAAGGCGGCGCGACCACCAGGAAGAGTGGTCGGATCTCCGGATCCAATCCAGCGCCCTCGAAGCGGAGAACCCCCGGTCCTGAGGCGCACGGTGTGCGTCGCGTGACCCCATCCTCAGAACCCGAGTCCGATTCCTGAACCGGAGGAGTCTTCTAGACCATGGATTACCAGACCCCAGGCGTCTACATCCGCGAAGTCGACAGTGGTGCGAAGCCGATCGCTTCCGTCTCCACGAGCACCCCCGGCTTCCTGGGCCTGTTTCACTTCAGTCCGCCGACCGACGCCATCGCGATCACCGGCTCTGACGGCTCCAAGGAGCTGACCGGCAAGGTCGTGCCCCAGCTGGTGGATGCGTCCGGCAAGGTCGCCGGCAACGCCAACGAGGCCGGCACCGCGCTGGTCGAGGCCTTCCAGCTCAAGAACCGCCACGTCAAGGACGTCCAGGCGCTCCTGAAGCTCAATGGCCACAGCAAGGCCAAGGTGGAGAAGGGCACCAAGGGCAAGACCAAGATCAGCGACGGCACCAGCACGGTGCAGGTCCCCGACTCCGTGCTCGACGCCGCCGGCAAGGTCGTCTCCGACGACGACGCCGCTGTCGAGGACATGCTCAACAGCATCCACGCCACCTTCGCGCTGGACAAGCCCGCGCCGAAGCACGCCAAGGACCTGCTGAGCGCCTACGGCTACAGCTTCTCCAGTGCCCAGGGCACGGCGATGCTGTCTGAGTACTCGGTCGCCCCCGTGGGCATCACCAACAAGTCCGAGTTCTTCCGCTGGCTGCAGAGCTACTTCAGCGAGTACCTGATCTCGACCCGCTCGGTCGAGGACCTGGTCGGTCAGTCCTTCGACGACCCGGACGAGGCCGCTGACGCGGTCTTCGAGGCCCTCGCCAACGACGCCGGCCTGAAGCAGGAGTTCGCGGACTTCCTGTCCCAGCCCCACGTCTTCAACTTCGTCGCAGGCGTCAACGGCTTCTACGACAACGGTGGCGGCAAGTGCTACGTCTACCTGATGGGCGTCCAGGACACGGACTGCTCCATCCGTGAGAACCAGGCCGACAAGCTGGGACTGTACGCCTTCGACGACTGCGACGACATGGCGCTGATGGTCGCGACCGGCCTCAACTTCAACCAGCAGAGGGAGCTCCTGGAGCACTGCGAGACCCGCAAGGACCGCTTCGCGATCCTCGACGGCCCGATCGTCAGTGCCGGTGACATGGACGTCCAGGCGTCCGACAAGGGCTACGGCGCCGCCTACGTGCCGTGGGTCAAGGTCACCAAGCCGAGCTGGTACAACGCCAACCAGGACCACATCAAGGTCTCCGGTCCCCTGCGGCGCAAGCTGATCAAGGCCGGCAAGAACGAGCTGTACGTGCCGCCCAGCGGTCACATGGCCGGTCTCTACGCTCGCGTCGACGGCGACCGCGGCGTCCACAAGGCCCCGGCCAACGAGATCCTCATGGGGATCACCGGCCTCAGCCAGAACATCAACCGGATCGAGCAGGGTCAGTACAACGACCGTGGCATCAACGTGGTCCGGATCTTCAAGGATCGCGGCATCCGCGTCTGGGGTGCTCGCACCCTGGCCACCAAGTCGGACCCCTCCTGGAAGTACATCAACGTCCGCCGCCTGTTCATCATGGTCGAGCAGTCGATCATGAACGGCATGCAGTGGAGCGTGTTCGAGCCCAACGACCACAACCTCTGGGCCAAGCTCAACCGCGACGTCCGCGCGTACCTGCTGCGCGTCTGGCGTTCCGGGGCGCTCTTCGGCCGCACCGCGGAGGAAGCCTTCTACGTCAAGTGCGACGATGAAACAAACCCGCGGTATTTGATTGACGCCGGCCAGGTAAATGTGCAGATTGGCATCTGCCCGGTCAAGCCGGCCGAGTTCGTGGTCTTCAGCATTGGTCAGTGGGACGGCGGCGCCCTCATCTCGGAGTAGCCCCACGGATCGTAAACCCCGTCAGGTCACCAAGTCGCCGGTGACAAGACATCCCAACCTGGAGAGAGAACATGCCTGTTGGCAGTGGAAACACCGAGGAGCTGTTCGGCAGCTTCAACTTCTACCTGGAGATCCAGGAGTACAACACCGACCACAAGGCGATCGTGGGCGGCTTCAAGAGCGTGAGCGGAATGGCCTCGGAGACCGAGATCATCGAGTTCAAGCAGGGCAACGACAAAGTCGTCCGTAAGAAGCCGGGTCGCACCACCTACAGCAACATCGTGCTGGAACGTGGCTACACCTCCACGGACACCCTGTTCCGGTGGCGGAAGAACATCGAGGACGGTCTCATCGACCGTCGCGCGGGCACGCTCATCATCATGGACAACGATGGTGAGACCGTGATCAGCCGCTACAACTTCTTCGAAGGCTGGCCCTGCAAGTGGGAGATCCCGTCCATGGACTCCGACAGCAGCGCGATGGCCATCGAGAAGCTCGAGATCGCCGTCGAGAAGGTCGAGCGGGCCGACTCCTAGTCGCACCCGCTGATCTGATCAGCGCATGAGCGGGCCTGGGGGTCTTCTGACCCCCTGGCCCTGCTCATGCTCTGTCCTTCCCCTCGTCTCCCCGCCGCCTCGGCTGAGGGAGCGCCCCCTGTCTGTCCGTCTCTGAAGCTGGAATTGCTGGAATGGAATTCAAGACCGAGTACGAGTTCACCCTCCCCCGCGGCTACGTCGACAAGAACGGCGACGTGCACAAGGACGGCGTCATGCGCCTCGCCACGGCCCGGGATGAGATCGCCCCGCTCAACGACATGCGGGTGCAGCGGAACCGTGCCTACCTGATCATCGTCCTCCTCAGCCGCGTGGTGAAGTCCCTCGGCTCGCTGAGCGAGGTCAACGCCACCATCATCGAGAACCTCTTCGCCGGCGACCTGCGCTTTCTCGAGGAGATGTACAACCGGATCAACGAGGACGAAGCGACCGTTCGCGTGACCTGTCCGGAGTGCGGCTCCAAGTTCGAGAAGGAGTTCGGTCGCCTGGGGGAATCGTGAGCTACCCCTTGGAGAGCATCTTCAAGGAGGTAGCGTTCATTGCCTACCACTTTCACTGGGATCGCGAGACCGTCCTGTCGATGACGCACAAGGAGCGTCACCTCTGGGTCAAGCAGATCTCTTCCATCAACGAGAAGATCAACTCCCGGTAGGAGCCGAGCCCCAACATGCGGCAGCGCCCTGGCATCCACATCGCCCACAAGGCCCTCCCGGGACGCCCCCGGGGGATCGTGCAGTGCGATGTGGCCGCGCTGATCGCGCCGGTGTTCAAGGAGCGCTGGCCCACCGATGCGACCCGCGGGGACTTCGTGGAGATCGTGCTCCGGCGGCACGCCGAGCTGCTCGATCACCCCTTCCTGCCGCTCTTCGATTCGATCAGCGCCGCGTGCGTCGAGGCCTACTTCGCCAACGGCGGCGAGGTCCTGCACCTGTTCGGGGTCTGCCTGGATGACCCGAGCGACCTGGTCGAGGGGCCTCTGGCCCACCCCGACGGCGCCCTGCTCTCCCTCGAGGAGCACCTCTACGCCAACGAGGACATCGCGCTCATCGCCTGCCCGTGGGCGGCGACCCTTCCCGGTCGGCGAGAGTCCGACGGGCGCCTGGTCGGCGGCGCCGATCCGCTGTACCACGCCCTGCTCGATCACTGCCGCCGCTTCGTGAATCGGTTCGTCGTGCTCGACGCGCCCCGGCACTTCCACGGCGAGGCACTGCACGTCTGGGTGAGGCAGTTCCGGGACCTGTACAGCGAGAACAAGGCCTTCGGGGCCGTCTACTACCCCTGGCTGCGGCACGGGGATCAGTTCGTGCCGCCGAGCGGCGGAGTGCTGGGCGCCTACAGCCGCTCCGAGCGGGACCACGCGCCCTTCGGCGTGGGCTGGTCCCCCGCGAACATCAGCCTGGTGGGGTACATCGCCCCAGAGGTCGAGCTGGACTGGTTCGAGGCCGGCGAGCTCGCCAAGGCCGCCGTCAATCCCCTGGTCATCCAGCCCGGTCGCGGCCTGGTCATCCAGGGCGCTCGCACCCTGACCCACGACCCGACCTACGAGTTCATCAACTCCCGCAGGATCGTGTCCATGATCTCCGAGCAGCTCCGGCGGGACAACGCCTGGGCCGTGTTCGAGGAGAACGGGCCCCGGACCTGGAAGGCCCTGGAGCGGGACATCCTCCACCGGCTGAACCTGCTCTGGCGCCAGGGCGTGCTGTCCGGTGGCACCGAGGCCGAGGAGTACCAGGTCTGGTGCAATGCACAGGTGAACCCAAAGACAGAACGTGATGCAGGCCGCCTCAATGTCAAGGTACGTTTGAGGCCCGTCAGCACCACCGAGCACATCACCCTGGACCTGCGCTTGGGCGAGCGCTGAGGAGATCCAGATGGCCGACAGCGACTCCCTGATCGATCCGCACGGTGGGTATTACTTCGACCTCGAGGTGACCGGCATCACGCTGGCCCGCTTCACGGAGATCTCCGGGCTCAAGACCAGCACCAACGTCTTCGAGATCGAAGAAGGCGGCATGAACCACATGGTTCACAAGCTGCCGGGTCAGGCCCGGTACGAGAACCTGGTGCTCAAGTCCGGTGTCACGGGCTCGGTCGAGCTGGCGGAGTGGATGAACATGGTGCTCACCGGCCAGACCGAGCGCTCCGAGCTCTACCGCAACGGCTCGATCATCCTCCGGGACAACGCCGGTGAGGAGATCATGCGCTGGAACTTCTTCGACGCCTGGCCCGTCTCCTACGAGGGCCCGACCCTGAATGCTGGGAGCTCGGAGATCGCCGTCGAGACCTTCGAGCTGGCCCATCACGGTCTGAAGGTGACCAAGGACGAGGCCGCGGAGTAGTCCATGAGCGATCAGCCGACCCGCAAGCTCCCTGGTGAGCGCCTGATCGAGCGCCTGGAGCGCCGCACCCAGCGGCGGCCCCAGGTGGGGCTGTCGCCGGCCTTCTACGCTCGCTTCGGCATGAGCGATCCCTGGGTCGACACCGGGTTCGACGCCGACTTCGACCGCGTCGACGACGCCTTCACCTACGTGAGTGGTGCCGCCTGGCGCCAGCACATGCGCAAGCTCGCCCTCGCTCGCTGGTGGCGGGAGCGGCGGTACGCCCAGTTCGATCGCAAGCTGGCCGGCCAGCGCACGGTCAAGCGGCGTGAGCCGCCCAAGCTGGGGCGTCACCTGTTCGGCTTTGGACCGGCCCTGTCGCTGTCCGACCTGGTCTTCCCCGAGCCCGAGCGCCGCTCCCCTGCCGAGGAAGAGGCCGAGGCCCCCCAGGCCGTGTCCCCCTGGCTGTCCGGCCCGCTGCACAGCACCACGGCGACCGCCGAGAGCGCCTGGCTGCGGACCCCCTGGACCCCGACCCGCGTGGCCCGGCCGGCCGAGCGGGTGAACCAGCGCCTGGCGCTGAGCCGCGCCGCTGCGGATCCGGTGCGGAAGGCCATCGCTCAGGCCACGCCAGCCGCTGGCCTGCGGCGCAAGAGCGCTCGTCGCCTCACGCAGACCGTCTACGAAGACGCCCCTCAGGAGACCACCGTGCGCATCCGCCGGGTGCTCCGGAGGGCCAACACGGCCGTTCGCACGGTCATCGAGGACGCGCTGCCCGCCCGCGGCGCCCGCCCTGTGGAAGTCGCCCGCAACCGCGTCGCCCAGCCTGGCCGGGCCACCGGCAAGCGCGGGCTGCGCACGGCCTGGTACGGGCGCACCGCGTCGACTCGGGCCCTCGCCCAGGCCTCCGCACCCCAGAGCCAGTCCCGGCCCCAGGCCCGTCGTCGGGTCCCTGCCGCTTCGCCGACCCGGCGCACCCAGCGCCCGCCGCGGGTCCAGGCCTCCCGCCCGGTCGGCGGCGCCCGGACTGCGGCTCGCCTCGCAGTGGCGTCCGGGGGCGACGAAGCCCCCGCAGGCTCACCAGACCCAGCCCCAGCCAGACCCGCCTGGCGAGGCGCCTCCCGCGCCGTGGCCCGCATGGTGGCGGCGGTGGAGCCGGCCCGAGCCGACGCGACTCGTCCTGCGGCCTTCCCGGCCCTGAGCCGCACCCGCCGACCCCAGGCACCGCGACTGGAGAGCCTCTCCGACAGTGCGCTGGCCGAGCGCCTGGCCCCGACCCACGAGCCGCCCGCAGCCGGCGGTCGCGCCCGTGGCTCCGTGTGGGCAGCGTCCCGCGATGCCGGCGAGACCCAGTGGATGTCCCGGGCTGTCGGCGGCGACACGCCGCCCTCCGCCCGCCCCGTCGGTCGCGGCTCCCGCTCCGGCCCTCGCCGCCTGCCGCACTGGCGGCCCGTGCTCGGTGCCAGCGACCTCGTGCTGCCCCAGAGCGTGGTCGAGGCCGTGGCGCCGGAGACCCGGGAGCCCGCCCCCAGCGTGTGGGCGAGCTCGCCCTTCCGCCCGGCCAACGTCGTGCGCGGTGCCATGGGGGTGGTCGAGCAGCGCTCGGCCGTCGCCTCCCGGCTCACCGCGGTCTCCGGCGTCTTCCGCAGCGCTGCCGTCGCCGGCGCGGCGACCGGGGCCTTCCAGGGCGCGAGCACGGCCCGTCCCGGGTCGTCGGACTTCCGGGGCGCCGGCACCGCCGCCTCGGGCG
>CAYFPX010000221.1:9359-13647 GCA_964344945.1 uncultured Enterobacterales bacterium | reverse complement strand
TGGCGAAATGCCGCATAGCACCTACGCCACGCCCTTGTCCGATCACACATGCGCCAGCGGGTCGTGGTGGGACTCGTCCAGTCTGCGCTCGCCCCTGAGCTGACGGGAGAGCAGGGAGTGGCTGACGCCCATCGAGCGCCCGAGCGCTCGCATGCTCGTGCCCGAGTCCGCGAGCCAGTCTCGGACGAACACTTGCCACGACGTGTAGTCGAATACGCTGATCACGCCCCAAGACTACCTCGGCGGCGTCCTGTTGACCGGTATTCCCCGTCGGGGAAGCCCCGTACCTTGCGCCCGTCGGGCTGCTCAAGCGGCCTCGCTCGCGATCAACAGCGCGGTCTTCTTGTCCGGCCAGCGCTCCAGGGCCACGTCGACCTCCACGGTCCAGGCCAGGGCGTGGTCCTCCAGGTAGAAGGGCCCGGGCAGGCCGTCGGGCAGGGCGCAGCGGAACCGCGCGGAACCGCGCGGCCACGGTCTCCTCGTCGACGACCTCCAGGGCCTCGAAGGCGAGGGGGGCCGCGTGGAGCGGCGCCCGGCGCGTGCGCGAGCGACCCTCTTCGTCCTCGACGATGGAGACCTCGCGCACGTGCAGCGTCGCCGTGAGGGCTTCGACCGGGCCCCGGCCGTGCACGAGCACGCGACCCCGGAGCTCGCCGTCGCCGTGGGCGAGGTCGAGCACGTCGACCCCCTCCACCCGGCGGTTCGAGAGCGCCAGCTCGACGCCTTGCTTGAGGGCGACCACGCCCAGGACGGAGATGAGCATCCAGCACAGGCCGAAGAGCCACCCGCCGTCGAGCACGACGAGGATCCCGAGGGAGCCGAAGGGGATCATGAAGAGCCCGGCCGCGATCAGCTTCTTCGGCGTGTTGCCGTAGACGGTCTCGGACACGGCCGCCCCGCCGAGACCGCCCCGGTACTCGTGCAGGACCTGGGGCGGGGACGCGACGTCCAGGGGCTGCTCGGTCCAGCGCCCGGCGCCATCGAGGGTGGCCGACAGCACCCAGGTCACGGTCACCAGCGAGCCTTCGTGGCTCGGGGGTCCCAGGGGCAGGCGCAGGGTGAACGGCAGCTCGCCGCCTCGCCCTTCGAGGGGGACCCGCACCTCGGTGTGGGCCCCGGCGCAGTCCGCGCGCCAGCGAGCACGCACCAGGACCGACGCTCCGGGTGTCCCGCCCTCGACGCGGACCACGCCGGACACCTCAGCACCGGGGCGCAGAGGCGGGGACTCGGAGATCGCGAGCGAGACGGTGGGGTCGGCCATGAAGGCCCCATCGGACCTTCACGACTTCGCTTCAGCCCCTACTCCACCGTCTCCGGTTCGCCCCCGGTCGGCCCGGTCAGCGCCGGGCGGTCCTTGCCTTCGATGGCCTTGGGGTCGGGCTTCACCACTTCGAAGACCAGGCTCTCGCCGTCCTCGGAGACGTCGACCCGCACCCGACCACCGTCCTGGAGCGCCCCGAACAGGATCTCGTCGGCCAGGGGCTTCTTGACGTGCTCGTGCAGGGTGCGGGCCATCGGCCGGGCGCCGAAGCGCTCGTCGTAGCCCCGCTCGCCCAGCCACTGCCGCGCGGTCTCGGTCAGGTCGAAGGTGACGTCGCGCTCGGCCAGCTGGCTCTCGAGCTCCATCACGAACTTGTCCACCACCCGCAGGATCGCGGGCTGGGGCAGCCGGTCGAACCAGACCACCTTGTCCAGGCGGTTGCGGAACTCGGGGCTGAACATGCGCGAGAGGGCTTCGCTGCCCTTGTCCTGGGCGGCGCCCTGGGTGAAGCCGATGTTGCCCTTGGCGATCTCCTGGGCGCCCGCGTTGGTGGTCATGATCAGGACCACGTTGCGGAAGTCGGCCTTGCGCCCCTGGTTGTCGGTCAGGGTGGCGTGGTCCATCACCTGGAGCAGCACGTTGAACAGGTCCGGGTGGGCCTTCTCGATCTCGTCGAGCAGGTTCTTGACGATGCTGTCGGTCAGCAGCCCGCCCTGGTCGAAGCCGACGTAGCCCGGGGGCGCTCCGATGAGCCGCGAGACGGTGTGCTTCTCCATGTACTCGGACATGTCGAAGCGAATCCACTCGATGCCCAGGGAGAACGCGAGCTGCTTGGCGAGCTCGGTCTTGCCGACACCGGTGGGACCCGCGAACAGGAAGGAGCCGACCGGCTTGTCCGGGTGGCCCAGCCCTGCCCGGGAGAGCTTGACGGCGGTGGCGACCTGTTCGACCGCGGAGTCCTGCCCGTAGATCAGGGCCTTGAGCCGCCCCTCGAGATCGCTGAGCTGCTGCTTGTCCGCGGCGGAGACCGAGCGCGGCGGAATGCGGGCCATCCGGGCGATGGTCGCCTCGACGTCGTCGACGCCGACGACCGTGGCGCCTTCCTTGAGCTGGATCTCGGCGCCCGCTTCGTCCATCACGTCGACCGCCGAGTCCGGCAGGTGCCGGTCCCGGAGGTGTCGGTAGGCGAGCTTCACCGCCGCGTCGATGCCGTCGTCGGTGAAGGTCACCCCGTGGTGCGCCTGGTAGTGCTCCTTGAGCCCGTGCAGGATCTGGACGGCCTCTTCCTGGCTCGGCTCGTCGATGGTCAGGGTCTGGAAGCGCCGGTTCAGGGCCCGGTCGTGCTCGATGCTCGAGCGGTAGTCCTTGTGGGTCGTGCTGCCGATCATGCGCAGCTCGCCGTTGGACAGGGCGGGCTTGAGCATGTTGCCGGCGTCCATGTGGCCACCGGTGGTCTGGCCCGCGCCGACGATCGTGTGGATCTCGTCCACGAACAGGATCGCCTTGTCCTGGGCCTTGATCTCGTCGATCACGCCCTTGAGGCGCTCCTCGAAGTCGCCCCGGAAGCGCGTGCCCGCGAGCAGGCCGCCCATCTCCATGGCGTAGATCTTCGCGCCCTTCAGCAGGTCGGGCACCTCGCCCCGGTGGATGCGCAGGGCCAGGCCCTCGACGATGGCGGTCTTGCCGACCCCGGGCTCGCCGATGAGCAGGGGATTGTTCTTCCGGCGGCGGGCCAGGATGTGGATGATCCGGGTGATCTCGGTGTGCCGGCCGATCAGCGGGTCGATGTGGCCCTCGCCGGCCCGGGCGACCAGCTCGGTGCACCACTGCTCCAGCGGGGACTTGTCGCTGGCCGCCTCGCCCTCGGCCCCCGGGGCGCCCTCGGTCCGACGCATCGGCGCCGAGCCGCCGGACTTCTTGATGCCGTGGGAGATGAAGTTGAGCAGGTCCAGGCGCTCGATGCCCTGGGACTGCAGCAGCCAGACCGCGTGGGAGTCGCTCTCCCGGTACATGGCGACCAGCAGGTTGCCGGCGTCCATCTCCTTCTTGCCGCTGGACTGCACGTGGTACGCGGCCCGCTGGACCGCCCGCTGGAAGGTCAGGGTCTGCTCGGGGACCACGTCTTCGCTGCCCGGCAGGGACTCCATGGACTCGTCCAGGAAGGTGAGCAGCTGCTCCTTCAGCTCGTCGCGATCTCCGCCGCAGGCGCCGATGATCTCCTGGGCGATGGGGTCATGGAGCATCGCGAACAGCACGTGCTCGAGGGTCAGGTACTCGTGGCGCCGCTTGCGCGCCTCCTGGATGGCCAGGTTCAGCGTGACCTGGAGCTCACGGCTCAGCATCAGGCCTCCTCCACGGTGGACTGCAGGGGGAACTCGTGCCGACGGGCCAGGTCCACCACCTTGCGGGACTTGGTCTCGGCGATCTCACGGGTGAAGACCCCCGCCACGCCGATCCCCGTCCGGTGGATGTGCAGCATGATGCGCGTGGCCTCGGCCTGGTCGTGGCGGAAGACCCGTCGGAGCACGAAGACCACGAACTCCATGGTCGTGTAGTCGTCGTTGTGAAGCACGACCTTGTACATCGGCGGCTTCTTGAGCTTGGGCCGCTCCTGGACCGCGGTGTTGCCCTTGCGCGCGGGGTCTCGCTCGTCTTCCGACGGGCCCAGGGTGGTCTGTGCGTTCAGCAGGGTCATGGTGCTCGTGGAATTATCCACGTCCGGGCCGCGGAGGCTCCCCCCCATCCGGGCAGGAACGAGATCCATGAAGAAGGCGGACAAGGTCAGCCGCATCCACCAGCTGCTGGACGGGTACTACCCGGAGCAGCCGGTGCCCCTGGACCACACCGACCCCTACACCCTGCTGGTGGCGGTGATGCTCTCGGCCCAGACCACCGACAAGAAGGTCAACGAGGTCACCCCGGGCCTGTTCGCCCTGGCCGACACGCCGGCGGCGATGGCGGCCCTGGAGGTGGACGAGATCCTGGCCGCGATCCGCCAGCTGGGGCTCGCGCCGACCAAGGCCAAGA
>CAYFPX010000221.1:0-9253 GCA_964344945.1 uncultured Enterobacterales bacterium | reverse complement strand
GGCCCTGAGCCAGCAGCTGGCCGACCTGCACGGCGGCCAGGTGCCCGCCGACATGGACGCCCTGGAGGCGCTGCCGGGTGTCGGCCACAAGACCGCGAGCGTGGTCGTGGCCCAGGCGTACGGGATCCCGGCGTTCCCGGTCGACACCCACATCCACCGCCTCGCGTGGCGCTGGGGTTTGTCTTCGGGCCGCAACGTGGGTCAGACAGAGCGAGACCTCAAGCGCCTCTTCCACCGGGAGAGCTGGAACGCCGTGCACCTGCAGATCATCTTCTTCGGCCGCGAGCACTGCCCCGCCCGGGGCCACGACTTCGACACCTGCCCGATCTGCAGCTGGGCTGCTCCCAAGACCGTGAGGGCCGCCGAGGCCAGGAAGGCCCGCACCGCCCGCAAGGGACGGAGTCGGAGGTGACGCTCCTGCTGCTGGGACTCGGGGGCTGCCTGTTCCTGGACGAGGACGACCTCGCCGCGCGCCAGGACACCGACGGCGACGGCGTGCTCGACGTCGACGACTGCGCCCCGGACGACCCGGCGATCTACCCTGGCGCCGAGGAGATCTGCGGCGACGGCCTGGACAACGACTGCGACGGCGGCGCCGACGCCTGCCGCTTCCTGGGCGAGCGCACCGTGTCCGAGGCCGACGTGCGCATCCTCGGAGCCAAGGAGAGCGGGGTCCTGGGCTTCAGCTTCCTCGCCCAGCAGGACGCCGGCCCCGACGGCGCCGACCTGCTCGCGGCCGGGGCCCCCGGCACGAGCTCTCCCGACGAGGGTCTCAGCCAGGCGGGCGAGGTGCTGGTCTTCCTGGGACCGCTCGAGGGCACCCTCGGGGCCGACGGCGGCGAATTCGCCCGCATCATCGGCCACGAGACCGCGCTCTTCGCGGGCTGGGCCCTGGCTCCTGCGGGGGACCTGACCGGCGACGGCTTCGCGGATCTGCTGGTCGGCGCGCCGGGCTCGAGTGAAGCCGCCGAGTTCGCAGGGGGGGTCTGGATCATCCAGGGGCCGCTGACCGAAGGCGACCACCCGCTGGACGACTTCCCCAACCCGCTCTCCGGGCACGGGGACCACGGCGCCTTCGGAGCCACCCTGGCCGGGGGCCTCGACGTCAGCGGCGATGGGCGCGCCGACGTGCTGGTGGGAGAGCCCTCCTGGAGCACCGCCACGGTCGGTCTCGGCTCCGAAGAGACCCAGCGTGGCAGCGCCTGGCTCTACTCCACGGGGGCCGACAACAACCTGCGGGAACAGGAGCTCGCCGAGTTCTACGGAGGGACCGACACCCGGCTCGCGGGGGCCGCCCTGGACCTGCTTCCAGACATCGACGGTGACGGCCAGGACGAGGTGCTCATCGGGGCCTGGGCCGACCAGCGGGCGGGCCTGTTCGCCGGCGCCGCCGCCCTGTTCCAGGGACCGGTGGAGGGCCGCTTCTCGCTGGGTGCCGCGGACACCACCCTGCTGGGCAGCGACCTCAGCCAGGCGGTCGGCTTCAGCGTGGGGCCCGCCGGCGACGTGGACGGCGACGGCCTCGGCGACTGGTTCGCCGGGGCACCTGCGGCCGACGACAACTTCGGTCGGCTGGTGGTGATGACCGGGGCGCCACGCGGAGATCTGACCCTCGACGACGCCGCCATCACCGTGCTGGGCGACGGCCAGGGACAGAACGTGGGGGTGGACGCGGCCACCCTCGGGGACTTCGACGGCGACGGGCAGGACGACCTGGCCCTCGGCCTGGTCGGTTGGAGCAGTGGCGCCAGCAGCGATGCGGTGGGCGCGGTCTGCCTGCTGTACGGTCCCCTGGCCGAAGGCGCCTGGGACGTGGGCGATGCGGACGCCTGCATCCGCGGCGAGGACCCCGACTCGGCCCTGGGGCTGCGGCTCGGGGGCGCCCAGGACCTCGACGGCGACGCCTGGCCCGACCTGGTGGCCTCCGCCGCGGGCGCCAACATCGAAGACGAGGCTCTCGGGGCCATCTACATCTTCTCCGGGGGAGCGCTGTGATCCCCTCCAACCTGGCCCTCATTGACCGAAGGATCGAGGGACAGTAGGGTTCCGCCATGTCGCTCTGGATGGTGTTGGCAGCAGTGGGAAGCGCGTGGGCGGGGGACTGCGAGCAGCCCTCGACGCTGATGGACTTCCAGCACGCCGCGACCCAGGGCGACCCAGGGCGAGCTGGCCTTCGCCGGCATGGACATCGACGGTCTGGTTCGGGCCCGCGACGAGGCCGCCACCCACCTGGAGTGTGTGAGCGAGCCGGTCACCCTGGAGGTCGCCGCGGCCTTCCACCGCCTCATCGCGATGGTCGCCTTCACCGAACAGGACCGCGACCGCGCCCTCGGCGAGTTCCACGCCGCTCGCCGGCTCATGCCCGGCTACCAGATCCCGGAAGACGTCGCGCCCCCCGGGCACCCCCTCGTGACCCTCTACGAGGAGTCCGTCACCGCGGCCGAAGGCGAGCCCCAGCCGGTCAACCCCCCGGTCAACGGCTGGGTCACGGTCGACGGCGTCCGCGGCTCGCCGGTGCCCTCTGGCATCTCGACCATCATCCAGGCCTTCGAGTCCGACCAGACCCTGGTCGAGACCGTGTGGTGGCAGCCGGGCCAGCCGCTGCCCTCCTGGGGACCGGACCCGGCGTTGGTCGACACCCAGGGCCTGGGCAAGGTGCTGTCCTTCGGCGGCGCGGGCGCCAGCCTGGTCGCCAGCGGTGCCCTGGTGTTTGCCGGTTGGCGCTCCCACTGCAAGTTCTGGTACACCGACGCCGGCTTCGTGGGCGACGGCGCGGACACCTGCGGCTTCTTCGAGGGCAGCTTCTCGGAGCCCCTGAACCCCGAGGGCGACGCGCTGCAGGACCAGCGTCGCCTGACCAACGGCCTGCTCTTGGGCGCCGGCGCTGCCGGGGCACTGGCCATCGGGCTCGGTGTCGTGGCGGTGGTGAAGTTCTAGGAGGTTTCCACCGTCGACGGGGGTCGGCACCACAGCGACCATGAGCACCCAGCCGCCAGAGCCGACCTCAGAGCGCGGGGCCTCCCCTCGCGGCGAGGTCGAGCCGCCCCTGGCCGAAGGCCGCTACCGGCTCGTCCAGGTGCTGGGCATCGGCGGCATGGCGTCGGTCTTCCGGGCCTTCGACGAGCGGCTCCAGGTCTTCCGGGCGGTCAAGATCCTGAGTCCGAACCTGGCGGCCCACGAGAGCTTGCGGGCCCGGTTCCAGACCGAGGCCCGCACGATGGCCCGGCTGCACCACCCGAACATCGTCGGGGTGCACGACATCGGCGCCGACGGCGACCGGGTCTTCATCGTGATGGAGATGGTCGAGGGCGGCAGCGCCTGGGACTACCTGAAGCGTCACGGCCCGCTCCCAGCCAAGCTGGCGGTCGAGATCTGCCTCGCGGTGCTCAACGCCCTGGGCCTGGCCCACGCCAAGGGGGTGGTGCACCGGGACATCAAGCCCCACAACGTGCTGCTCGCCCGCGACGGCACGCCGAAGGTGGCGGACTTCGGCATCGCGCACGTCGCCGGGGGCGAGAACCAGGGCCTGACCAAGACCGGCTCGGTCATGGGCACCTGGGGCTTCATGGCGCCGGAGCAGCGGGGGGGCGCCAAGGGCGTCGACGCCCGGGCCGATGTCTACGCCGTGGGCGCGTCGCTGTACGCGCTGTTGACCGACCAGATGCCCGTGGACCTGTTCGTCGCCGAGCTCGACGACGACCTGCTCCAGGCCATCCCGGGCGTGCTCAAGCCGATCATCCAGCGGTCGACCCGCTACCGGCCCGATGACCGGTACGGCAGCACCGCCGAGATGGCCGCGGACCTCACCGAGGTGCACGGGCGGCTGCCCGAGGTGCCCGAGGACCAGCCGCCCCTGGGGCACCTCGAGGCACCCGAGCAGGACGACGGCGCCGGCATGACCATGGTCCCGCCGCCGGGCGTGGACCTGGGGACCCGCTCCGCGCCGACCTTCGCCGACAGCGTCTTCGACGACGACGGCGAGCTCAAGCCCTCGGGCCGTCACGAGCCGGTGAAGCCCGCCGACCCCGAGCGGGTGGACGCACCCCCCGGGCTGACCGAGGTCCCGGACGACCTCGACGAGGCCTGGGAGCCGCCCAGGAGCCCCCTCCCGAAGGTGCTCGGCGCTGCAGCCGTGCTCCTGCTGGTGGGCGGGGGGCTGTGGGCGATGGGTGGTGGTGAGACCGAGCCGGGACCGGAGCAGGTCGAGGCGGTCGCACCGCTTCCCGAGCCCGTGGCGCCCCCGGCGGCTGCCGCGGTCGAGGAGCCGGAGACGATCGCCGAGGAGACGATCGATGCGCCCCCTCCGGCGCAGCCCCCGGCCGAGGAGGCGACCCGCACGCCGAAGACCGGGACTTCGAGCGCAGGCAGCGGGAGCAGCGGCAAGAAGTCCACCGGCAAGGCCGGGCCCAGGCCCCGCGCCAGCGAGCCCAAGGCGGAGCCGAAGAAGCAGACCGCGACCGCGAAGCCCAAGCCCGTCGAGGAGCCCCCGAGCAAGGGCGTGATCTTCGTGACCGGTGACCACACCGGCGTGTGGTTGGTCGGGAGCGGCGGCCGGACCTTCAAGCCCGGGGAGGAGCTGTCCCCCGGCAGCTACCAGGTGAAGGCCTCCTTCGACGGTGGCAAGCCCGTCGTCGCCGGCAAGGCGCGGGTGAGCGCGGGCCAGCGGGTCACGCTCCACTGCGATGCCATGTTCTGGAAGTGCCAGCAGCAGTAGCGAGCGGGGCGCTCACCCTGCGCGGGGTCGACGTCCGCGCGGGCAGCTTCCAGATCCTGCACGGGGTGGGACTGTCGCTGTTTCCCGGGGAGCTCTGCGGGCTGATCGGGCCCAGCGGGGCCGGCAAGAGCACGCTGATCAAGGTGCTGCTGGGCCTGCGCAAGCCGGCTGGGGGCAAGGCCTCCCTCGGGGGCGGGCCGGTCCAGGACGCCGGACCCATCGGGTACGTGCCCCAGGACGACGCCCTGCACCGCACGCTCACCGTCGCCCAGACCCTGGACTTCGCCTCGGCCCTGCGGCTGCCCGGGTCCAGCGACGACGAGCGCCAGGCCCGCATCGACCAGGTCTGCCGCCAGGTGGGCCTGAGCGAGCGGCTCACCGTGCGGGTCGGGCGGCTCTCGGGGGGGCAGCGCAAGCGGGTGGCGGTGGCGCTCGAGCTGCTGACCCGCCCGCCGGTGCTGATCCTCGATGAGCCCACGAGCGGGCTGGACCCGGGCCTCGAGGCCCGCACGATGGGGCTCTTCCAGGAGGTGGCCCGGACCGGACGCATCGTGCTGGTGGCGACCCACGCCATGCAGAGCCTGGACCGCTGCGACGCCTTGCTCGTGCTCGTCGCCGGCCGGGTGGCCTACTTCGGCCCACCGGCCGAGGCGGCCGGCTACTTCCGCACCGATCGCTACGCCGGCATCTTCGACCAGCTGCCCAAGCGCAAGCCGGGGGCCTGGGCCCGGGCCTGGGGGGAGAGCGAGCTGCGGTCGCGCTTCGCCGGGCGGGGGCCGCCGGCGCTGCCGGCGCCGCCTCACGCTCGGTCGCTCCCGCCCCCGAGCCCGGAGTCGCCGGCCCCGGCCCCCGTCGACCCCGCGCCCGCCGACGATCCCCTCGCCGCGGCGCGGGCCGAGCTGGCGCGCCTCAAGTCCCAGCAGGCGGGGGAGGAGTCGTGACCGAAGCCGCCCTCTCGACCCGCCAGCAGGCCCGGGTGCTCACCGCCCGGTACTGGGCCTGCACCCTGGGTGACCTGCGCACGGTCCTGCTCCTGGTCGCCCAGGCACCGTTCATAGGCTGGCTCTGCACGGTGGTGTGGGGCTCCATCGAGACCGACACCCCGAGCCTGTACTTCGTGCTCTGCCTCTCGGCGGTCTGGTTCGGCTGCATCAACGCCTGCCGGGAGGTGGTGAAGGAGCGGGCGGTGCTGGAGCGGGAGCGGTTCTTCGGGCTCAGCCTGGCCGCCTATGTCTGGAGCAAGGTCCAGGTGTTGGCCGTGATCGGCCTGGTCCAGGTCGTGCTGCTGCTGGTGGCCGTGGAGTGGCACCTGGCGCTGAAGGGCAACTTCATCGTCCAGGCGCTGGGGCTGTGGGGGGCGTCGCTCTGTGGGACCGGTCTGGGGCTGCTGGTCAGTGCCGGGGCGAAGACCCAGGAGCGGGCGGTGGGCGCCATCCCTCTGTTGATCCTGCCGCAGATCCTGTTCAGCGAATTCGCCATCCCGGCGGACCAGTTCGGCACCGTCGTGGTCTGGGTGGAGCGCTTCATGCCGGTGAAGTGGGCCTACGAGGTCTTCACCCAGCTGGCGGCCGACGAGCCGGCCTGGGGCAGCCTGGTGCTGGCCTTCGTGCTGCTCGGGGTGCAGGCGCTCGTGCTTGGATCCCTTGCGGTCGCTGCGCTGCTGCCCCGGAGGGAGACGTGAAGAAGGTCCTGTGGCTGCTCGGACTGCTGGCGATCGGTGGCGGCGGCTACGTGGGGGTGGCCCACTTCAGCGGGGGGGCCTTCCCGACCCTCGGCCTGCCCCTGGGGGGCGAGCTCGGCTGGCTGCGGCGCACGACCCTGTCCTTCTGGGAGGACGTGCAGTTCAAGGACTTCGACCGGGCCGCCAGCTACCACGCGCCGATGTCCAGGACTCGGTCGACATCCCGTACCTGCTCGAGCGGCTCTTCGGCGTGAAGCCCGAAGCGCTGGACATCATGGAGTACGAGATCATCATGGCCGAGATCGACTCCACGGGTCTGAGGGCCCGGGTGAAGACGCGGCTCACCGTGAAGCTGCTGTTCTTGGAGAAGATCAAGACCAGGGAGATCATGCTGTTCTTCCACCGGGACACCGAGGACAGCCCCTGGCGGATGGAGCTGGAGACGTCGCTGCGGGCGCTGGAGGCGGAGGAGGACAAGAAGCACTAGTGGGTCGAGTCCGAGATTCGGCGGTGAAGTCGGGGTCGAAGGTGGGTCAGCAGTGGTTCGGCGAAGACCCGCCGCGTATCCGGCATACGCAAGGGCGAGACGGACCGGGCAAGCATCGACTCGCCAGCCACCCCGAGATCTCCGCCGACGACCGAGCGCCGATCACCGATCGCTGCCGTGGCGCGGCCAGCGCCCGGTGTTGGTGCGCCGAGAGACCCGCTGCCAGGCCACTACCGGTCCCGGAACAACACCGTCCAAGTCCCGTCGTTCACCACCGAGTCGTCCTGCTTCAGGATCTCGGCACGGAACACGACCACGCCCTTGCCGCCCTTGCTCGACGGCTTCATCGACTCGACGGTCAGCGCCAGGCGCACGCTGTCGCCGAAGAACACCGGACCCTTGTAGGCGAAGGTCTGGCCCATCAGTGCGAGGGTGGTGCCCTCGAAGATGCCCAGATCCTGGCCCTGGCCGGTGGAGATGCTGGCGATGAGCATGCCGTGGGCGATGCGCTGGCCGAAGGGGGTCTTCTTGGCGAAGTCGTCGTCGACGTGCAGGGGGTTGAAGTCGCCGGAGAGCTCGGCGAATTGCATGACGTCGGCCTCGCCGACGGTGCGAGGCTCGGACTCGTAGCGGTGGCCGACGACGAAGTCGGAGAAGAGGGTTCCGCGGGGCATGGGGTCTCCTCAGACAGGTCCGCTGGCCAGCTCGATGAGCAGGCCGACACCGAAGCCGGTGCCGCGATCGTTGGCGTCCCAGCTGGGGCCGGCGATGTCGACGTGCACCCAGGCCGGTGGGTCCTCGGGCAGGTGGGCGCCCACGAACCAGGCCGCGCAGGAGCACTGGGCGTTCATCCGGTCCTTCACCGACTTCTTCATGTCGGCGACCGGGGAGCGGAACTGCTGCCGGTGGAGCTCGGGCGCGAAGAGCAGGGGGTGGACCACTTCGCCGGAGCGGCGGCCGGCGGCCACGGCGGCGTACTCGCAGCGCTCGCTGTTGGTGTACACGCAGGCGTGCACCTTGCCGCCGGTCATCAGGGCGGCGCCGGTGAGGGTCGCCACGTCGACCACCAGGTTCGGGCTGCGGTGGCGACAGGCCCAGGCCACACCGTCGGCCAGGACCAGGCGGCCCTCGGCGTCGGTGTTGTTCACCTCGACGGTCTTGCCCGAGTACATGTGCAGGACGTCGTCGGGGCGGGTGGCGTCCGGGCCGACGCTGTTCTCGGCCAGGCACAGGATGGCGGTGATGGCGTAGGTCACGCCCCCCAGCGCGGCGGCCTGGAAGGCACCGAGCACCGCGGCGGCGCCCCCCATGTCGCCCTTCATGCCGGGCATGTGGTCCTTGCCCTTCAGGGACAGGCCGCCGGTGTCGTAGACGATGCCCTTGCCGACCCAGCAGACCTCGCGGGTGGCGCCTTCGGGGCGGTGGGTCAGCACGACCAGGGCCGGACCGTGGGTGGCGGCCTTGCCCACCCCCCAGAGCCCGCCGAAGCCGCCGTCCCGCAGGGCGTCGCCGCGGATGACGGTCAGCTCGGCGCCCGTGGCTGCGGCCACGGCTTCGGCCTCGGTCACGAAGGCCGTGGTGTGCAGCTCCGAGGCTGGCGCATCGACGAGCCGGGCCGCGAGGCGGACGCCGTCGGCGACGTGCTGGTGACGGGGGTCGTCCGTGGTCGAGCCGTCGGGCCGCAGGGTCACCACCGTGACCGTGCGCTCGTGCTGCTCTCCCGAGCGGGCGTCGTAGAGCGGGAAGGCCTTGGCCACGGCCACCACGCTGGCGGAGGTGTGGCCGGGCTCGGTCAGGGCGAGCAGCACGCCGACGTCGGACTTGCCCGACCGCTTCGCCAGCGCCGGGATGGCCCAGGCCCGCGAAGGGCTCATGTGGCGGCTGCAGGCCTCGGGCAGCACCACCACCACCACCTCGCGGTCCCCGACCCAGGTGGTGGTCGAAGCGCTGGTCTCGCCGGGCTCGGTGCGCTCGAGCAGAGCAGCCCAGGTCCCGGCTTCGACCGGCACGATTGCCTGGGTGTGTTCGCTGGCGAGGGCGCCCTTGCGGCCGATGACGACCAGGGTGGGGGAGGCGGCGAGGTCCGAGGTCGCGCCGCTGCAGACGAAGTGGGTGCGCGTGGGCATGGTCCGGGGCTAACCCGCATCGGTCACGAGAATCCTACTGCGGCCGCGGATCCAGGGCGCTGGCGGCCCGTTCTCGCTCACCTCGCTCGATGTGCACCCGGCACACCTTCACTCGGCTCGCCTGCGAGCGGACCACCAGCACCTCTGGCTCCACGGCCTCGCTACGGATTCTCGTGACCGATGCGGGCTGACCCGCATCGGTCACGAGAATCCTACTGCGGCCGCGGATCCAGGGCGCTGGCGGC
>CAYFPX010000220.1:8823-13668 GCA_964344945.1 uncultured Enterobacterales bacterium | reverse complement strand
AGTTCAGGGAGTCGTAGAACAGCAGCAGGTCGAGCAGGAGCGGCTTCTCGGCCTGGAAGATGAAGTCCTCCTTGTACTGCCGGAGCTCCTCGTAGAGGGAGTCGAAGGCCTGCTGCTGGGTCTGCTCCAGCTGGCTGCGCTCGTTGAGGGCCTGTCGGATGCCCTCGAGCTGCTCTGAGACGTCCGCCACGTCTACCCCTGGTTCGCGCCACCGAGCTCGGTGGCCAGGTTGATGAAGGTGCCCTCGAGCTCGACGCTCTCGTTGCAGAAGTGGAAGTCGGTGGGCCGCGAGGCCAGGCCCCGCAAGAACTCCGGCCGGACCTGGTTGCCCACGCCCACGGTCATGCTCCGCGCACCGGAGCTGCGGATGCGGTGGACCTCGGCGATGGTCTGCTCCGGGTCGTCCGGGTGGCCGTCGGTCAGGACCACGAACACGCGCTGCACGCCGGCCCGGGGCCGCAGGAGCTCGCGGGCATCCCGCAGGCCCTTGGCCATCGGGGTGGAGCCGATGGGGGAGAGCAGCTGGATGCCCGAGCGCAGGACCTCGACGTCGTTGGTCGGCTGGGTCATGACCCCGCCGGGGAAGGCCACGACGGCGATCTGGCGACCGGGCTTCAGCGAGCGCTCGCAGAAGGACCAGGCGGCCTGCTTGGCGTCGTCGATGGAGCGGCCGTACATCGACCCGCTGCAGTCCACGACCAGGGCCATGTGGATGGGCGCCCGGTTCTTGGCCAGATCCTCCAGCGTGATGTTGCCGGCCGCCAGGCGGTGGGCGAGGGTCTGGCCGGACTTGAGGTCCATGGCCTCGACCTCGACGATGCCGTTGGCGTTGTAGCGGTAGGTCACGCTCAGGGTGGACTCGCCGCTGGGCCGCGGCGGGATGCCGTAGAACTCGAAGTGCCCGAGCACGTTGCAGTTCAGGGGGTCCTCGTTCTCGCCCTGGACCAGCCACAGGTCCATGGTGGTCTGGCCGTCGTGGGTGGTGACGTAGTCGTCGCGGGTGTGCTCGCAGGGGATGCGGCTGTTGCGGCTGATGATCTTGGAGTTGTGCAGCGAGCCGCCCCGGTACACGACCATGCCCAGGCTGTGGGACGTGACGTCGTGGGTCCGGATGTCGATGTCGGGCTTGCGGCCCGAGCGGCGGGCGGACTCCAGGGCGGCGGTCAGGGCCGCGCCGAGGGCCACGCACTCGTCGGGGTTGATGTCGGTGGCCGGGGCCCTGGCGAACAGGCGCTTGAGCAGGTCCCGCACCATGGGCATGCGGGTCGAGCCCCCGGCGAGCAGCACCGTGTCGATGTCCTCGGGGCGGAGGTTCGCGTCGTCCAGCACGTCGCGGGTGAGCAGCTCGCAGCGGCGGAGCAGGCCGCTGGTCAGATCCTCGAACTGCACGCGCTCGATGGCCAGGCGTAGGATCTTGCCCTGGAAGTCGTAGAACAGGTTGACCTTGGGCCGGCGGGTGAGGCTGATCTTGGCGCTGACGCACTTCTGGCGGAGGTCGTGGTAGGCGGCCAGGTCCTCCAGCGGGTCCATGCCGTGCTTCTCTTCGAAGCGCTTCGCCGCAAACGAGATGAGGGTGTCGTCCCAGTCCTTGCCGCCGAGCTGGTGGTCGCCGGCGGTGGCGATGACGTTGAGCTCGCGGTCGCCGATGTGCACGATCGTGACGTCGAAGGTGCCGCCGCCCAGGTCGAAGACCAGGATGCGCTTGCCTTCGTCCATGTTGTGGAGGCCGTAGGCGAAGGCGGCGGCGGTGGGCTCGTTGATGAGCTTGAGGACCTGGAGCCCGGCCTGCTCGCCGGCCCTCAGCGTGGCCTGGCGCTGGTGATCCCCGAAGTAGGCGGGGACCGTGATGACGGCCTGGTCGATGCGGTGGCCGAGCCGGAGCTCGGCGTCGTGCTTGAGCTTGGCCAGGATGAAGCTGGACAGCTGCTCCGGGTTGTAGTCGTCGCCCCGGTAGTGGAAGGTGTAGTCCTGCTCGCCCATGTGGCGCTTGACGAACTCGACGACCTGGTCCGGGTAGACCACCGCGGACTGCTTGGCGAAGGTGCCGACCGTGACCTCGGACTCGTCGAACAGGATCACGGACGGGGTGATGCGGTCGCCTTCGGCGTTGTGGAGGATCTCCGGCACGCCGTGCTTGTTCACGTGGGCGATCGCTGAGAAGGTCGTGCCCAGGTCGATGCCGACAGCACGTGAGCTCATGGACGAAGTCTCCCCGGGGTCAGTCCCCGCGAGAGGGTACTCCATCGGCGCTGGCGGCTCCACAGGCCCCACCGGGAGAGCACGATGAGACCGCGACTGGTGCTGGCTTCGAGCTCCGTGTGGCGTCGCCAGATGCTCCGGGATGCGGGTCTGGACTGCGACGCCGAGGACCCCGCGGTGGACGAGGCCACCATCACCGCTCCAGGCCCCGTGGCCCTGGCCCTGGCGCGGGCCGAGGCCAAGGCCGACGCGGTGGCGGCGCGCAACCCCGACGCCCTGGTGCTGGGGGCCGATCAGGTGGCCTTCGTGGGCCAGGAGGTCTTCGGCAAGCCCACCGGTCCGGGCGACCACCTGCGGCGCCTCCAGCAGCTCAGGCAGCACCCCCACGAGCTGGTCACGGGGGTCGCCCTGGTGGGCCCCGGTGTGCGCCGGACGCTCAGCGAGCGCACCCGCCTGGTCTTTCGGTCGGATCTGACCGACGCCGAGCTGGCGACCTACGTGGCGAGCGGCGAGGGCACCGGCTGCGCGGGTGGCTATCGGGTCGAGGCCCGCGGGAGCTGGCTCATCGAACGGATCGAAGGGGACTGGTTCAACGTGGTGGGCCTGCCCGTGTTCCGGGTGATCGCTGCGTTACGCCAGCTGGGCTGGCGCCTGGAGGAGACCGGTGGGTCCTGAGCTGCTCGACGAGGTCGCAGGACTGGCCGCGGACCTGCGGGCCGTGGTGGAGACGTGGCGCGAGGCCGGGGTGACCGATCTGCCCGGTGCCGCCGCCGAGGACCTGGTGCTGCCGGACCTGGGCCCGGCGCCCGCGGCCTCCCGGGGTCGCCGCCAGGGGGGCTGGCAGCCGCCCGAGCCCACCCGGGCCCCCCAGCGCACCGCCCCACCGCCCCCGAAGCCAGCGGCCCCGACCCGCCCCCGCATGTGGGACCCGGGCCCCCGCCGCGGCCCCGACCCGGCCCCCGAGGTCGTCCGAGCCGAGGCGCCCGACTTCGGGGTGGTGCCCCCCGGGGCCAAGGGCCTGGCGCACGTCCAGGAGGTCCTGGGCGACTGCACCCGCTGCGGTCTGTGCAAGAGCCGTCGCACCCTTGTCTTCGGCGTGGGGGACCCGGACGCCGACCTGCTCATCTGCGGCGAGGGCCCGGGCGCCAACGAGGACCGACAGGGCGTGCCCTTCGTGGGCCCCGCCGGCCAGATGCTCGACAAGATGCTGGAGCACGTGCTCGGCCTCGAGCGCGAGCAGGTCTACATCCTCAACGTCGTGAAGTGCCGGCCCCCCGGCAACCGCACCCCGCTGCCCGAGGAGATCGCCGCCTGCCGGCCCTTCCTGGATGCGCAGATCGCGGCCATCCAGCCCAAGGTCATCCTGTCCCTGGGCCGCCCGGCGACCCAGACCCTGCTCAAGACCGGCCGCGGCATCAAGTCCATGCGCGGCACGTGGCAGCGCCTGGGCGACGTGCCGGTCATGCCGACCTTCCACCCCGCCTACCTGCTGCGGCAGGCCCAGGACAAGCGCCTGACCTTCCAGGACCTGAAGGAGCTGCGGCAGCGGTACGACGCGCTGGGTGGGCGACGCTGAGGGCTTGCTCGGCGGCCGGCTCGGGGCGCCGCCGCGTCGCTGCGCCGCGCCCCACCGAGAGCCCGCTACTTCTTCAGATCCAGTCCCGCGAACAGGTCCCCGAAGGTCCCCAGGCTCTTCTCCGGCGCCGCCGGCGGCGCGTCCGGGTCGGTCGGTCGAGCCGTGCCGGCCTTCAGGCTCAGGGACAGCCGGTTCGCCGTGGGGTCGGTCTTGAGCACGCGCACGCGCACCGCCTGGCCCTCCTGGACCACGTCGCGGGCGTCCTTGGTGTGACCCCAGGCCAGCTCGGAGATGTGCACCAGGCCCTCCAGGCCGCCGACGTCGACGAACACGCCGTAGTCCCGGATGCTGGTCACCGTGCCGTCCAGGTCCGTCCCGGGGGTCAGGGTGGCCCAGAGGTTCTTGCGGGCCTCGGCGGCCTCGGCCTCGAGCAACGGGCGACGGGTGACGACCACGTCCTGGCCCTTGAGCTCCTGGACCAGGAAGGTGAGGGTGCGGCCCACCAGGGACTCGGCGTCCACCGGCCGGCCCGGCAGCGAGGCCTGGGACACCGGACAGAAGGCCCGGCGGCCCGCCAGCTGGACCACGAAGCCGCCGGTGTTCTTCTCCAGCACCTTGCCCTCGACGGGAATGCCCTTGTCCCGGGCGTCCTCGAGGAAGGCGCCGGCGTCCTCGCCGCGGATGCTGCGGGAGAGGTGGACCCCCCCGCCGCGAGTGTCGACCACGAAGGCGCTCACGGTGTCGCCCAGGGCCACCGTCAGCTCGCCCGTGTCGTCGGCCAGCTCGGCCCGGTCGATGCTGCCCTCGGCCTTGCCGCCGAGATCCACGAACACGGTCTGGTCGTCTGTCCGGACCACCCGCCCCTCGACCCGGTCGCCGGTCTCGAAGCGCTTCAGCGGCACCGTGCCGGCCATCATCGCGGCGAAGGCGTCCCGGTCCATGTCGGCGAGGGCCTGCAGGTCCTCGGTCTTCAGCTGGTCGCGCTTCTTCGGCTTGGGCCTCGGGGTCCTCTGGGGCTCGGTGGCCGCGGGCGCGGCGAAGCCGGCCTCGTCGACGGGGAGCGCCGCCTC
>CAYFPX010000220.1:239-8771 GCA_964344945.1 uncultured Enterobacterales bacterium | reverse complement strand
GTCGGGTCGACGGGCCATGGCGGGACTCCACGAAGAGTCGCCGTCCTATCGCCGTGATCCTCGGGGCTCAAGCTGGCGGATCTGGGCTTCAGGCGGGCGTGACCGGTCCGAAGACAATCCCTGACCGAATTGTCGAAGTCCGACGTTGGACAGGGGCTCTCAAACAGGTAAGCTCTTGATCTGGCAGCCCGCCCAGGACGGGAAAAACACCTCAGGAAGCAGGGAGACACAAGATGCTGGTCCTCACGCAGAAGGAAGGCGAGATCCTCCAGGTCGGCGACGACGTCCGGATCTACATCAAGCGCATCAAGGGCAACTGGGTCCGTCTGTGCATCGACGCTCCCCCCGAGGTCAAGCTCCACCGGATCCCCGCCCCTCAGCAGGCGGCGGCCGAGACCAAGAGCGAGCGGAACCCCGAAGTCCACGTGGTGCGGCTCCGCCGATAGCCACGGTCCCTCCGCGGGGATAGCCCTGCCGGCCCAAGGCCCGGATCCCCGTGGAGACGCTCGCGCAGTACGACTACGTCCTCCCCGAGGACCGCATCGCCCGCCACCCGCCGGAAGAGCGGGACGGCGGGCGGTTGCTCGTGGTGGGGCCGCCGCTGTCCCACCGCCGGATCACCGACCTGCCAGAGCTGGTGAGGCCCGGCGACCTGGTGGTGGTCAACGACACCCGGGTGCTGCCGGCGCGGGTGCCGGCCCGGCGGGCGACGGGCGGGGCCGTCGAGGTCCTCTTTCTGGGGGCGCCGACCCGTGATGGGGCCACGGTGCTCTGCCGCCCGGGACGTCGCCTCCAGGCCGGGGAGACGCTGGTGGTCGGCGACGGCCGCGTGACCCTCGAGCAGGCCCTGCCGCGTGGCCGCTGGCGGGTCAGCACGGACCCTGAGCCGCTGACCCTGATGCACGCCCACGGCCAGGTCCCCCTGCCGCCGTACCTCGGGCGGGACGCCGAGGCCGCCGACCTCGTCCGGTACCAGACCGTCTACGCCCGGGAGCCCGGCGCGGTGGCGGCGCCGACCGCCGGTCTTCACCTCAGCGAGCGCCTGATCACCTCCCTGGAGGACCAGGGGGTGCGGCTGGCCCGGGTGACCCTGCACGTGGGCGCCGGCACCTTTCGGCCCCTGGCCCAGGGCGACCTGGACGCCGGACGCCTTCACACCGAGGCCTACGAGGTGCCGGAGGAGACCGTCGCCGCCATCCGGGCCACGCGAGACCGCGGCGGTCGGGTGGTCGCGATCGGCACCACCGCCGCCCGGGCCCTGGAGAGCGCCACGGCGGAAGGCGGCGACGGGGTGCCGTGTCCAGGGCCGTCTGAGACCGCGCTGTTCATCCGGCCCGGCTACGCCTTCCGCTGCATCGACGCCCTCGTCACCAACTTCCACCTGCCCCGGAGCAGCCTGCTCGTGCTGGTCAGTGCCATCGCCGGTCGCGAGTGCATCCTCGCCGCCTACCGCAGCGCCGTGGCCGAGGGGTACCGGTTCTACAGCTACGGCGACGCCATGTTCCTGACGGTGCCGCGGTGACGGCGACCTGGACGGGGCGGGGGACGGCGGGAGCGGCCCGGGTGGGCACCCTGGCGCTGCCTCACGGCAAGGTCCGCACGCCAGCCTTCATGCCGGTCGGCACCGCGGGCACCGTGAAGGGCTTGACTCCGCCCGAGGTCGTCGAGGCCGGGGCCGACATGGTCTTGGCGAACACCTACCACCTGTGGCTCCGCCCCGGGCACGAGCGGGTGGCCGAGCTCGGCGGACTGCACCGGATGATGGCCTGGGACCGGCCGATCCTCACGGACAGCGGGGGGTTCCAGGTCTTCTCGCTGGAAGAGAAGGCCAGGGTCGACGAGGAGGGTGTGCGCTTTCGCTCTCCCTACGGCGGCGAGTGGCGGTTCATGAGCCCCGAGGTCTGTGTCGACATCCAGGAGACCCTGGGGGTCGACGTCGCGATGGCCCTGGACGAGTGCATCCGCTGGCCTGCCGAGCGTCCCGAGGTCCAGCGGTCGACGGACCGCACCACCCGGTGGCTGGAGCGCTGCCTGGCGGCCCGCAAGCAGCCCGAGCAGACCGCGCTCTTCGGCATCGTGCAGGGCGGGTTCTACGAAGACCTGCGGGTGGCCCACGCCCGCCGACTGAGGGAGCTGGACCTCGAGGGCTACGCCGTAGGGGGGCTCAGCGTCGGCGAGCCCCAGGAGCAGATGCTCGCGATGCTCGACGCCACCACTCCGGAGCTGCCGAGCGACCGGGTCCGCTACCTGATGGGGGTCGGCAAGCCAGACATCGAGGCGGTCTGCCGCGGCATCGACCTCTTCGACTGCGTGCTGCCGACCCGCTCCGGGCGCTTCGGCATGGTGTTCACCAGCCGGGGCCTCATGACCATCAAGCATGCGAGATTCCGGGATGACCGGCGCTCGCTCGACCCGGACTGTGCGTGTTACACGTGCCGCGCTTTCAGCCGGGCCTATCTCCGGCACCTCCACACCACCGGAGAAGTGCTGGCCCCCCGGCTGCTCTCCCTCCACAACGTCACCTTCTACCAGACGCTCATGGCCCGCATCCGAGCCGCCATCTCGGAGGGTCCCGAGGCCCTCGAGGCGCTGCGTGAAGAGGTCCGAGGGTGGCGCGGAGCCTACCGGGACGACGAGCGCTGAATCGACATGCCTGAAGCCACGACCTCCGAGCTCCTGCTCTCCCCCGAGGCCCCGCCGGCCGCTGGCCAGCAGGGGTCCCTGAGCGGCTCGCTGTTCATGATCGCGAGCGTCTTTGCGATCTTCTACTTCCTCGTCATCCGACCCCAGCGCAAGACGCAGCTCTCCCACGAGGCCATGGTCGATGGTCTCAAGAAGGGCGACAAGGTCATCACCGATGGCGGGCTGATGGGCACGATCTGGGCCGTGCACGACGACCACCTGGTCCTCGACTTCGGGGACAAGACCCGCATTCCGTTCGTCAAGAGCTCCGTCAAGGGACTCCAGGCGAGCCCCAAGGAGAGCTGAGATGGGCACCACCTGGTGGGTCCGCCTGGGCGTGATCGTCGCGTCGTTGCTGCTGGCGATCTACACCCTCATTCCCACGATGATCGCCGAGGACGCCGAGGCGGTCCTGAGCGAGCAGGCCAGCGGCCTGGGCGACGAGGACGAAGCGACCGACGGAGCCGCCGAGGCCACCGACGAGGAGGCCGAGCCCACCGGCTGGCAGGCCTGGCTCCCGAACGCCAAGATCAACCTCGGCCTGGACCTCCAGGGAGGCATCGACCTCACCCTCGAGGTCGAGACCATGGAGGCCGTGCTGTCCTCGGTCTCCCGGGACATCCAGTCCATCCAGGACACGGCCAAGAACGACGGCGTGGACGCCGGGGAGATCCGCCGGGTCCGCGGCGAGCCCGCCCTGGAATTCCACCTGGGTGAGACCGGTGACCTGGACGCGCTGCGCGAGCTGATGGCCCGCCGCTACCAGGAGTACGAGTACAAGACCAGCAGCGAGGACGACAAGAACCGCACCTGGCACCGGTTCGTCGTCACCGAGCAGGCCATCCTCGAGATCGAGAAGAAGACCGTCGAGCAGGCCCTGGAGACCTTGCGCTCCCGGGTCGACGCCACCGGCGTCAAGGAGCCGAGCATCGTGCTCAAGGGCGGCTCCAAGATCAACGTGCAGCTGCCGGGCATCGACAACCTGGAGCAGGCCTACTCGGCCCTGGGCACCACCGCGGTGCTCGAGTTCTTCCTGCTGGACGAGGACTTCGGCGACGCCCAGCTCGAGCGGGCCATCAAGCACGCCCGGGAGAACGCTCCGGTCGCCGTCTACGAAGACGACGGCGCCCTGAACGACTGGCTGCAGGACGAAGGTCGCATCACCCGGGACCACCGGGTGCTGTGGGAGTACCGGGACAACCCGGAGACCGGCGAGGAGGAGCGGTCCATTCCGACCATCCTCAAGGACCGGGCCGTGCTCACCGGCGACGACGTCAACGACGCCTCCGTCGGCATGGACCAGTTCAACGACCCGTACACCGCGCTGGAGTTCAAGCCCGCTGGCGGCCAGATCTTCTGCGACGTGACCGGCGAGAACGTCGGCAAGCGCTTCGCCATCGTGCTCGACCGCCAGGTCCGGTCCTCGCCGGTCATCCGCGAGAAGATCTGCGGGGGACGGGCCAGCATCTCCATGGGCGCGGGGGACTACAACCAGCTCATGGAGGAGGCCCAGGTCCTGGCCCTGGTGCTGCGGACCGGTGCCCTGCCCGCGCCGGTGACCATCGGCGAGGCCCGCATCGTCGGCGCCCAGCTGGGCGAGGACTCCATCAACGCCGGCCGCACCGGCGTGCTCGTCGGCGGCCTCATCGTCCTGGTCTTCATGGCCATCTACTACCGGAAGTCCGGGGTGGTGGCCGACCTGGCCCTGGCCTGCAACGTGCTCTTCGTGCTGGCACTCCTGGCGGGCTTCGGGGCCACCCTGACCCTGCCGGGCATCGCCGGCATCGCGCTCACGGTCGGCATGGCCGTCGACGCGAACATCATCGTCTTCGAGCGCATCCGCGAGGAGCTGCGCACGGGCCGGACCGCCCGCTCGGCGGTGGACGCCGGGTACGAATTCGCCCTGTCGGCTGTGCTCGACGCCAACATCACCACCGCCATCGCCGGCGTGGTGCTCTTCTCCTACGGCACGGGGCCCATCAAGGGCTTTGCGGTCACTCTGCTCATCGGCATCGCGACCACGCTGTACACCGCCATCTTCGTCAGCCGGACCTTCATGGACTTCGTCGTCCGCCGGTCCACTGCCCAGCTGGGCCTGTAGGGAACACCAATGCAGCTCGTCAAGCCCGGCACCAAGTTCGACTTCGTGGGCAAGCGCCGCGTCGCCGGCCTCTTCTCCGCGCTACTCGTGGTCGTCTCCATCGCCCTGTTCTTCGTGGTGGGGCCGAACTGGGGCATCGACTTCACCGGCGGCACCGAGATCCACCTGAAGTTCGAGCAGCCCACGGAGATCGGCGAGCTCCGCGGCGCCCTCGCCGAGATCGGCCTCTCCCAGGACGCCGTCCAGCAGATCAACGCCGACGAGGACTACGAGTACATCGTGCGCATCCGCGAGGCGACCTTCGGCGCCGACGAGATGCAGGCCGAGGTCGAGCAGGCCTTCGCCGACCGCTTCGGGGCCGACTGGGTCCTGGAGAGCCGCTTCGACGTCCAGGTCGGGGCTCGCATGACCATCGAGTACAAGGAGCCCCAGATCCCGCTCCGCACGATCATGGGTGCGGTCGAGGGGCTCCAGGGTGTCTCGGTGGCCGAGTCCCCCGACGACCGCACCTTCTACGTGAAGCTCCAGGGCCTCTCCGGGAAGATCCAGGACCAGATCGCGGGCTCGCTGACCGGCAAGGACTTCAAGGTCATGGCCGTCGACACCGTGGGCCCCAAGGTCGGCGGGGACCTCCGGCGGGCCAGCTTCATCGCGATGATCGCGACTCTGGGCCTGGTGCTGGTCTACATCGGCTTCCGCTTCGACCTCGGGTTCGCCCCCGGCGCCATCCTGGCCCTGTTCCACGACGTCACCATCACCATGGGCCTGTTCATCGTGTTCCAGCGCGAGGTGAACACCCCGATGATCGGCGCCCTGCTGACCATCATCGGGTACTCCCTCAACGACACCATCGTCATCTACGACCGGATCCGCGAGAACATGCAGCGGTACCGGCGCAGCGACATGGAGGGGCTGATCAACGACTCGATCAACGAGACGCTGGCCCGCACCCTGGCCACCTCCATCACCACGCTCATGGCCGTCGCCGCCTTCCTGTTCCTGGGCGGCCCGACCATCCAGACCTTCGCTCTGGCCATGATGATCGGCGTGGTGGTGGGGACCTACTCCACGATGTACGTCGCGACCCCCATGATCCTGGTCATGGAGCGGGTCAAGCCCCACCTCGCCAAGCTGCTGGTGCCGGCCAACATCGACGACGACGACGACGACCTGGATGCTGCGTGAGTCCGAGGGGTTAGAAGGGAAGGCATGACCAAGGCAGAGCTCATCGACATGCTGGCCGCCGAGCGCGGCCTGCCTCGCAAGACCGCCGAGAAGGTTGTCAACGTGGTCTTCGACGGTATGCGCGAGTCGCTGTGCGCCGGCGAGCGCATCGAGCTCCGGGGCTTCGGCAGCTTCCACCTGCGCAGCTACGACGCTTACGTGGGCCGCAACCCGCGCACGAACAAGCCCATCCACGTCCAGCCCAAGGTGCTGCCGGTGTTCCGGGTGGGCAAGAGCCTCCGCGAGCGGGTCAACGGCGGCAGTTGAGCGCGGCCCTGTTGCTCGGGCTCCTCCCGACCGCCCTGGCGGTCGACGTCTACGTGAACGGCGTGCTGGTGAACGGCCTGGAAGACCAGGTGCTCACCGACGTGACCGTGACCTTCGACGCCAACGGCGACGTGCGCATCGACGCCCCGAACGTGAAGATCGGGCGATCCTCGACCACCACCACCAGCGAGGCGCCCCCGGAGCCCCACGAGAGCCCACTCGCGGACAACGGCGTGCCCCCCGGCCGCTGGTGGCTCGTGGTGACCGACGAGGGCTCCGAGGGGGTCCAGATCGACGTGCGGGTGAACGGTGAGCTCGTGCGGGTGGTCGGCTCCGGAGAGGCCCAGGTGCTGGTCGATCTGGCCCCGCACCTGCAGCGAGGCACGAACCAGCTGACCCTGACGGCCCGCGCCGACGGCCGGGTGGGCGGCAAGCCGCTCAAGGTCTACGTCGGCACCGGCAGCACCGAGTCCGGCGTGCTCGAGCTGGGTCGCCCCCAGGTGAGCTTCGCCCCCTCGGCCGACGAGGTCTCCGAGGGCGTCACGCGCGTCTTCACCATCACGGTAGACTGACCTCCCCCGCGGTCTCCAGTCCCCCGGAGACCCTCCTCAGCCTTCCAAGCCCGAGTCCCCACGTGGTCCACAACGTCGACCTCAGCGACGGCGCCCGTCGCAGCTTCGTCCTCGACACCAACGTCCTGCTCTACGACCCGAACGCCCTGTTCGTGTTCAAGGAGCACGAAGTGGTCATCCCGATCACCGTGATCGAGGAGATCGACCGGTTCAAGAAGGACCTCAACGAGACCGGTCGGAACGCCCGCACCGTGTCGCGCAAGCTCGACGAGCTGCGGGAGCAAGGCTCGCTGAGCGAGGGCGTGGAGCTGCCGGACGGCGGCAGCCTGCGGGTGGTGCTCAGCGGCGGCGACCACGACCTGCCCATCGGCTTCGGGGGTCGGTCCAACGACAACCTCATCCTCGGCACGGCCAAGGGCCTGATCGACGACGACCACCGGGTCATCCTGGTCACGAGGGACACGAACATGCGGCTCAAGGGCGACGCCCTGGGTCTGCACACCGAGGACTACAAGCACGCCCACCTGGAGATCGACGAGAGCTACTCGGGCGTCGAAGAGGCCATGCTCCCCGGCAAGCTCATCGACGACCTCTACAGCCGGGGCTGGATCCCCGCGCCGGACCCGAACCGCTTCCACCCGCACCAGTTCATCCTGCTGAGCGCCGAAGACGCCCAGAGCAAGTCCGCGATGGTGCGCTACCAGCCCGAGCAGCAGCGGCTGACCAAGGTGGGCAAGTACCGGGAGGGCTGCTGGGGCATCTTCGCCCGGAACAAGGAGCAGCTCTTCGCCCTGGAGCTCCTGCTGGACGACCGGGTCTCGCTGGTGACCCTGGACGGCATGGCGGGCACTGGCAAGACCCTGCTCGCCATCGCAGCGGGTCTGCTCAAGGTCACCGACGAGGGCCGCTACCGCCGGCTCGTGGTGTCCCGCCCGATCTTCCCCCTGGGCAAGGACGTCGGCTTCCTCCCCGGCGACATCAACGAGAAGCTCAACCCCTGGATGAAGCCGATCTTCGACAACCTGGAGCTGCTCATCAACGCCGGGGACGACCGGGACCGCAAGAACCCGAGCTACCAGGCCCTGTTGGACCAGGAGATCATCGAGGTCGAGCCGTTGACCTACATCCGCGGCCGCTCCCTTCCGAAGCAGTTCCTGGTCATCGACGAGGCCCAGAACCTCACCCCGCACGAGGTGAAGACCGTCATCACCCGGGCGGGCGAGGGCACCAAGGTCGTGCTCACCGGCGACCCCTACCAGATCGACAACCCCTACGTCGACGCCACGAGCAACGGGCTGACCTACGTGGTGGAGCGCTTCAAGGGCTCCCCCCTCGCCGGGCACGTGACCCTGCGCAAGGGCGAGCGGTCGGAGCTGGCCCGGTCGGCGGCGGAACTGCTGTAGTTCCGAATGGTTGAGGCGATGTCCTCAGGTGAATTCGAGGCGTGAACCAGGTGGAACCAGGTGGGAACCAGGTGTCAGACCCTAACACTTGAGGACCTGGTGTCCGACCCTAACACTTGATATACCACCAGGTGTCAGACCCTAACACTTGATACATTTCGATACCACCAGGTGTCAGACCCTAACACTTGATACATTTCGAAAGTGGAAGCAACCAGGTGTCAGTGCCACCAGGTGTCAGACCCTAACACTTGATACATTTCGAGAGCGTAAGGACCTGAGG
>CAYFPX010000220.1:0-229 GCA_964344945.1 uncultured Enterobacterales bacterium | reverse complement strand
TCTGACCCCCCGATCTCGAAAGTGTAAGGACCTGGGGTCTGACCCCCCGACTTCCGACTTGCGAAAGTGTAAGGACCTGAGGACCTGGGGTCTGACCCCCCGATCTCGAAAGTGTAAGGACCTGGGGTCTGACCCCCCGACTTGCGACTTGATCTCGAAAGAACCAGGGAACCAGGTGTCAGACCCTAACACTTGATACATTTCGAGAGTGGAGAACCAGGTGTCAGAC
>CAYFPX010000219.1:8525-13856 GCA_964344945.1 uncultured Enterobacterales bacterium | reverse complement strand
GAGCACGTCACACGGTCGGCCTGGAGACGGTAGATGCCGGGGCCGCGTGGATACGCACCGACGGCCAGCTGGTGGTCGCGGCGGCGGACCCCAAGGACCTGAAGCTCGGAGACGAGCTGGCCGCGATGCTGCGCCAGCGACCGCGGCTGGTGCTGGGCTCCCCCGGCGAGATCGCCCGAAAGCTGGCCGAGTACCACGACCACTACAAGGCCGCGGCGGTCGAGCGGCTGATGGGCAGCGTGCAGGACCAGGGCAAGGTGCTCGCCCAGCGCATGGGCCTGAGCTGGAGCGAGCTGGGCGGGCTGGCCAGCGAGGGCAGCACGGCGATCCGCACGCTGAACCTGATGCTCCTGCAGGCCCTGCTCAAGCGGGCCAGCGACATCCACATCGAGCCGCGCGCCCGGCACGTCTGGGTCCGCTACCGCATAGACGGCGTGCTCCAGGAGGCCCAGCGCCTCCAGGTCAACCTGGGACCGGCACTGGTCAACCGCATCAAGGTGCTCTCGGGCCTGGACATCGCCGAGAAGCGCCTGCCCCAGGACGGCTCCTTCCGCATCCTGGTCGATGGCCGCGACATCGACTTCCGGGTCGCCACGACCCCGACCGTCCGGGGCGAGAAGGTCGTGCTCCGGATCCTGGACAAGCAGGCCACCCTGCTCGGCCTGGAGAACCTCGGACTGAGCGAGCACGTCTACGAGAACCTGCGCCGCTCGGTCCGCCGCCCCAACGGCATCGTGCTGATGGTCGGCCCCACCGGGTCCGGCAAGACCACCACCCTGTACGCCGGCCTGCAGACCCTCAACACCGGCCACCGAAACATCACGACCATCGAGGACCCGGTCGAGTACCAGATCGACGGCATCACCCAGATCCAGGTCCACGAGGACATCGGCCTCGGCTTCAGCGAGGTGCTGCGCTCGGTCCTGCGCCAGGACCCCGACGTGGTCCTGCTCGGCGAGATCCGCGACCTGGACACGACGGTCAACGCCATCCGCGCCAGCCTGACCGGCCACCTGGTCTTCGCCACCCTCCACACCAACGACGCCGCCAGCGCGGTCACGCGGCTGATCGACATGGGCGCCGAGCCCTACCTGATCGCTCCCAGCCTACGGGCGGTGGTCTCCCAGCGCCTGGTCAGGACCCTGTGCCCACACTGCAAGGAGCCCGGCGAGCCCGACCCCGAGCTGGTCGCCATGCTCCCGGAGTCCGAGCGCACCCTGACCGCCGTGTGGCACGCCAGGGGCTGCCGGCAGTGCTTCGGCACCGGCTACCGCGGCCGGGTCCCGATCGCGGAGATCCTGGTGATCGACGAGCACCTGCGTCGCCTGATCGTGGAGAAGGCCCACCCCAGCCGGATCCAGGAGGCCGCCGTCGCCAGCGGCATGCGCCCGATCTTCCTCGACGGTCTGGCCAAGGTCGCCGAGGGTCAGACCACCCTGGAGGAGGTCCTGGCCACCCTCGAGGCGGCCCCCTGACCCTGCTCGCGCTCGCCCCCTGGGTCGTGGCGTGCGACACGCCCAGGACCACGAGCCCGCCGTGGAAGACGCCCTCGAAGCCTGCGCCTCGACCGACCTCCGCGCCGCGGACCTGGCGCCGACCGCTGGGGACGACGGTCTGTGGTTGACCGAAGACGACCCCTGGCGGCGGGCCCTGCTGGCGGGAACCCGCTGAGAACGGCGTCGACCTGAGAGGGTAAGCCCGCTTCCTCCTCCGGAGTGCCCGCGGTAGCCTCGCCCTTCCACCGCGGCGGAGGCTCTGGCTGCGCCTCCAGGGCGTGTCCGGGCCGACGCAACGCAGGAGGCTCGCATGACCCAGGACAGCCGCGGAGCCCTCGCTCCTCTGTCCCTCGTCCTTCTCCTGGCGGCCCTCGCGCCGTCGACCGCGCAGGCCGTGACCTTCCCGGCCTCCAACACCTGGGTCCTGGTCCGCCAGGACGGCGCGGTCCTCGAGGATGTCTTCGACGACGGCAAGAACAACGGCCGGGAGGTCGTGGGAGACCCGGGCGATGCCCCGCTGGCCTTCTACGCCGACGGCGACCACCTGTTCGTCCGCCTGCGCCTCGACGAGTCCCCCCTGGACCTGACCGGAGCGGCCCTGCGCCCCTACACCTGGGGCCTGCTGCTCGACACCGACGGCGACCCCGACGCCTATGAGCTGGCCGTGCTGCTCGACGGCACCCAGCACGAGCTGGTGATCGCCGAGAACCTGAGCCCGCAGACCGGCGGCGACGTCACGGATCCGGCCGAGTCCGACGTGGCCGTCGAGACCGCCGAGCTGTCGGGCCCGAGCATCAACGTCGAGGTGAGCGACGCCGGCTCGGACTTCAACGGGGACACCGACTACTACCTGGACTTCGCGATCTCCTGGACCTCGATCACCACCGCGGGCCTGGACGAAGCCCGTGTCCAGCTGGTCGGAGGCAGCAGCGACGACCCCCGTGCGCTGACCGTCGACCTGGCCGGGATCGACGGCCTGGGCGCCTTCGGCGAGGCCTTGAGCGACGCGGTGCCCATCGCCCCGGACAAGGACGAGGACGGCCTGTCCGACGCCAACGAAGCCGTCTACGGCACCAACGCCTCGAACAGCGACAGCGACAGCGACAGCCTGACCGACGGCGACGAGGTCTACGTCTACGGCACCGATCCCACGGACTCCGACACCGACGGCGATGGCCTCGACGACTCCGACGAGGTGGAGATCTGGGGCTCCGATCCGCTGGACACGGACACCGACGGCGATGGCCTGATCGACGGCGACGAGGTGACCATCTACGGCACCGAGCCCGCCAACGCCGACACCGACGGCGACGGTCTCGACGACGACGAGGAGATCAACTCGGTCGGCTCCAACCCGACCGACGTCGACAGCGACAACGACGGCCTGTCCGACGGCGACGAGGTCAACACCCACGGCTCCGACCCGCTCGACGACGACACCGACGCCGGCGGCATCCCCGACGGCCAGGAGGTGCAGATCCTGGGAACGGATCCCACCGACGCCAGCGACGACGACCCCACGGACTCCGACGGCGACGGCCTGGCCGACACCGTCGAGTCCGGGCTGGGTACCGACCCGGGCAGCGCCGACACCGACGGCGACGGTCTCGACGACGGCGAGGAATACGCGCTCTTCGGGACCGATCCCCTCGACGCCGACACCGACGGCGACGGCGCCAGCGACGGCGACGAGCTCGACCTGCACGGCACCGATCCACTCGACCCCGACACCGACGACGACGGCGTGTCCGACGGCGATGAGGTCAACACCTGGGGCAGCGATCCACAGGACACCGACAGCGACGACGACGGCCTCGACGACGGCACCGAGGTCAACACCCTCGGCACGCATCCGGCGAACACCGACAGCGACGGCGACGGCCTCGACGACGGCGACGAGGTCAACATCTACGGCACCGATCCGGCCGACGCCGACACGGACGGCGACGGCCTGAGCGACGGCTACGAAGAGGACACCTCGGGCACCGACCCCCTCGATGCCGACCACGACGACGACGGCCTCAGCGACGGCGACGAGGTCGACATCCACGGCACCGATCCCAAGGACGACGACGACGACGGCGACGGCCTGAGCGACGGCGACGAGGTCAACACCTACGGGAGCGATCCCCTGGACACGGACACCGACGACGACGGCGTCAACGACGGCGACGAAGTCCTCAGCTACGGCTCGGACCCGACCCTGGAGGACACCGACGGCGACGGCGCCACCGACGGCCGCGAGATCAAGAACCTGGGCACCGACCCCACCGACTCCGACACCGACGACGACGGCCTGAGCGACGGCGACGAAGACGACCTCACCGGGACCGACCCCCTCGACGCCGACACCGACGACGACGGCCTCGACGACGGCGACGAGGTCAACACCTACGGCACCGATCCCGAAGTGGCAGACACCGACGAAGACGGCGTCTCCGACGGCGACGAGGTGCTCATCTACGGCTCGGATCCGCTGACCACGGACACCGACGGCGACGGCTACGACGACGGCGAGGAGGTCAACGACCTGGGCACCGATCCGACCGCCGAGGACACCGACGGCGACGGCCTCACCGACCCCGAGGAGCTCGACGCGGACACCGGCACCGGCACCGACCCCAACGACCCGGACAGCGACGGTGACAACCTCAGCGACGGCGACGAGGTCAACACCTACGGCTCGGACCCCCTGAGCACCGACACCGACGGCGACGGCCTGGGCGACGGGATCGAGGTGAACGTGCTCGGCACCGACCCCGCCAGCGCCGACACCGATGGCGACGGTCTCGACGACGCCACCGAGCTCAACGACACCGGCACCGATCCCCTGAACGACGACACCGACGGCGACGGCGCCACCGACGGCGACGAGGTGAACAGCGCCGGCTCCGATCCGAACGACACCGACACCGACGACGACGGCGTCGAGGACGGTGCCGAGCTCAGCGCTGGCACCGATCCCCTCGACCAGGACACCGACGACGACGGCCTGGGCGATGGCGAGGAGGACCTGGACGGCAACGGCGAGCTCGACGACGGCGAGACCCACCCGGCTCTGGCGGACACCGACGGCGACGGCCTGACCGACGGCCAGGAGCTCGGTCTGGACGCTCCGATCCTCGATGACACCGACGGCCTGGAATTCGTGGCCGACGCCGACCCGACCTCCACCACCGTGCCCTACGACGCCGACACCGACGACGACGGAGTCCTGGACGGGGTGGAAGACGCCGACCTCGACGGTGCCCTGGCCGACGACGAGACCGACCCCAACGTCATGGACACCGACGCCGACGGCCTGACCGACGGTCAGGAGCTCGGCTTTGCCGGCGCGATCACCCTGGACACCGACGACACGGTCTTCGTGCCGGACAGCGATCCGACCACGGAGACCGACCCGCTCGACCAGGACACCGACGACGACGGCCTGGCCGACGGCACCGAGGACGCCGACCTCGACGGTCGGGTGGACGAGGGCGAGACCGATCCGGCCGACTACGACTCAGACGACGACGGCCTCTCCGACGGCGTCGAGGCCGGGCTCGCGGCCGCCGAGACCGCCGACAGCGATCCCGAGGTCTTTCAGGCCGACGGCGACACGGACACCACCACCGACGCCTTCGACGACGACACCGACGACGACGGTCTGCTCGATGGCGAAGAAGACGCCAACGGCGACGGCGTGGTCGACGCCGACGAGACCGATCCGAACAACCCCGACACCGACGGCGACGGCCGCAGCGACGGCAACGAGATCAACGGCGAGGTGCCCTCGAACCCGCTGGTGGCCGACACCGACGGGGACGGCCTGAGCGACGGGGCCGAGAACGCC
>CAYFPX010000219.1:0-8515 GCA_964344945.1 uncultured Enterobacterales bacterium | reverse complement strand
TGGCCTGACCGACTACGACGAGCTCAACACCTACGGCACCGATCCGCTCACCGACGACACCGACGGCGACGGCTGCACCGACCCCGACGAGCTCGAGACCCACGGCACCGACCCCACCAACGAGGACACCGACGGCGACGGCCTGCTGGACTGCGACGAGCTGGAGCTGGGCACCGACCCGCTCAACACGGACACCGACGAGGACGGCCTGAGCGACGGCGAGGAGCTCGGCTTCGACGGCAGCTACGACCAGGGCACCGACACCAACCCCCTGAGCGAAGACACCGACGGCGACGGCTACGACGACCTGACCGAGACGGAGCAGGGGACCTCGCCCACCGACGCCACCGACTACCCCCGCGGCGGCTACGGCGGCGGCTGCAGCACGGCAGCGGGCGGCGGGTCGACCGGTCTGGTCTGGCTGGCCCTGCTCGGGCTCTTGTGGCGACGAACCCGCGACGACGAGGAGGTGGCCCGATGATCGCGCTCCTGCTCACCCAGCTCGCGGCGCCGGTCGCTCTGGCCCAGGACGAGACCTACGGCGGGGTCTACCCGGACCTCAACGCCCAGGCCCTGCGGCCCTCGGTCGACTCCAGCGCCTTCCTCTGGATGACCGACTCCGCCCTGCTCGACGACCGCAAATTCTTCGCGCGGGCGGGGCTGGACTACGCCCGCAACGCGCTGGTCTACGAGCCCTTCGACTTCGAGGAGACGGGCCAGAAGGACTACCTGCTGCGCACCGTCACCCAGCTCGATCTGGCCGTCGGCTACACCCACGGCCGCTTCCGGGCGGCCTTCTTCGCGCCCGTGATCCTCCGGGCCGGTGGCGACGACGCCGCGGCCAGCGGCATGGGCGATGTGGGCCTCGACGTGAAGGCCGCGTTGCTCTACCGGGGCCAGCACCCCCTCGGACTCTCGCTCAGCGGGCGGGTCTCGGCCCCCACGGGCACCACGGACCTCTCCCTGTCCCACGGGGGCGTGGGCTACGAGCTCGAGCTGGCCGCGGACAAGGACTTCGGGCCCGTGCTGGTCGGCCTCAACCTCGGTCACCGCGGCCAGCCCGAGGTCAAGCTCGAGAACACCACCTGGGGCAACCAGTTCTACGCCCGTCTCGGAGGCGCCTTCGCCATCGACGACCTCACCGGGGTGGCGCTCGAGGCCAACGCCTCCTTCACCTACGCCGCCTTCGGCGACCCGGCCGTGACCCCGGTGGAGGTCCTGCTCAGCGCCTGGCGGCAGCCGACTCCAGACATCCCCCTGATCCTCCGCGGCGGCATCGGGATCGGTGCCACCGACGCCATCAGCGCCCCGTCCATCCGGTTCGTGCTGTCCGGCTCCTACCTGCCCGGCGGTGGAGGCGGTGGCGGCCGCTCGGACATGGACGCCGACGGCATCATCGACCGCAACGACCAGTGCCCGGCCAACCCGGAAGACATCGACGGCGCCAAGGACGGCGACGGCTGCCCGGAGCTGGTCGAGGTCTTCGTCCAGGTGGTCGACCAGTTCGGCAGCATCGTCGAAGGCGCCAAGTGGCAGAGCGGCATCTACAGCGGCGCCAGTGGTGCGTCGGTGATGGTGCGCGGCAACGTGTTCGAGGGCACCGCCACGGCGCCCAAGCACGAGCCCGGCGCACTGAACCAGGAGATCCCGGGCGAGGGGACCCACACGGTCCAGATCGTGACGGAGATGACCCTGGCCCAGATCACCTTCAACCTGGCCAACCGGGGCGGGGAGGCGATCGAAGGCGCGACCTGGACCGTCGTCGCCGACAGCGGCGAGACCTCGGCAGCGGCCGGGGAGGCGATCGGCCTGCTGCCTGGCACCCACCAGCTGCGCTTCGAGGCCCCCGGCTACCGCAAGCTGCACGCCACGGTGAAGGTCCAGCTGGCGGAAGACACGGCGATCACACGCACCATGCTCGAGAGTCGGGCGGCCCTGAAGGGGGATCGGATCGAGATCCTCGACAAGGTCTACTTCGAGTCCGGCGAGGCCGTGATCAAGCAGGAGTCCGACGAGCTGCTGACCGAGATCGCCGAGATCCTGACCGAGCACCCCCAGGTGGAGCGGGTGCGGGTCGAGGGCCACACGGACACCCGGGGTCGGGCCACCGACAACCAGGCCCTGAGCCAGGCCCGGGCCGAGGCCGTGGTCGCGCGGCTGGTCTTGCTGGGCATCCGCGAGGGTCGGCTGGAGGCGGTCGGCCACGGCGAGGACAAGCCGCTGATCGAGCGGGAGCGCAGCCCCGCCGATCGGGCGCAGAACCGGCGGGTGGAGTTCCACGTGTTGGGGCCGGAGCCCGCGCCGGAGCCCGCGCCCGCGCCGGAGCCCGCGCCCGCGCCGGAGCCCGCGCCGGAGCCGGAGTCCCCGCAGCCCGAGGACTCCCCGGCGGAGTAGCCCGTGTCCGCGCCCGAGCGCTGGGTCCGGATCGCGCTGGCGGCCACCGCTCTGGGGGTCGTCACCCTGCCGGTGCTCGTGGCGATGCTCCTGCTCTGGCCCTCCCGTGCCGCCCGGATCCGCCTGGGCTGCCGCTACGGCCACGTCATCGGCCACTGGGGCGCCCGGATCCTCGGCTTCCGCTTCGACATCGAAGGCCGGCAACGCGCCGACGCGGCGATGCCCGCGATCTACGTGGTCAACCACGCTTCGGCCCTGGACCTGCTCCTGGGCCTGGCGATGGTGCCGGTCGGGGCCTGCGCCATCGCCAAGAAGGAGATGGCTCGCGTGCCGTTTCTGGGCCAGGCCTACCTGCTCAGCGGGCACCTGCTCATCGATCGCTCGGACAAGTCGCGCACGATCGCCGCGATGGACGCCGTCGCCCGGGACATGAAGGCCCACGACCTCGGCGCCTGGCTCTGGCCCGAAGGCACCCGCAGCCCCGACGGCACGCTCAAGGCCTTCAAGAAGGGCTTCGTGCACCTGGCGCTGGCCACGGGGCTGCCGGTGGTGCCGATCGTGATCCTGGACGCGCCGGCTCGCTGGCCGGCCCGGACCCTCGACTTCCGTCCGGGCACCCTGCAGGTCCGGGTCCTCGACCCCATCGAGACCACCGAGTGGCGCCCGGATCGGGTCGCCGAGCACGCCGAGGCCGTGCGTCAGGTGATCGCTGCAGAGCTGCCACCGCACCAACGACCGCGGGTCACGACGTGAAGTAGGATCCGGGCGCCCCCTCCTCCCGCACAGAGGCAGCCTCCCCATGTCGGACAAGACTCCGCTCGTCGTTCTCTGCCAGGGTGTCTGGCCCATCTTCGGCTTCGCCCGCGACGAGCTGGAGGCCGCCGCTGACAACTTCGAAGGCGGCGTGCTGGGCTACTGGCGCTTCTGGCCCTCGACGCTCGAGAAGCGCGGCTACGAGACCCTGATCCTCAAGCAGCCGGCCCTGGGGGGACAGGAGGCCTGCGTCGCCGAGGCCGTGGCGCAGGTGAAGCCGCACGTGGACGAGGGCCGCCGGCTGATCCTGGTCGGACACTCCCGCGGCGGGTGGGTGGTGCGCGGCCTGGCGCGGGAGTTCCCGGACGCCGTCGACGTGCTGGTCACCATCGCCACACCGCACACCGGCCAGTGGCTGGTGGACTTCAACCTGGCGATGGAGGCCGAGGACCCGGACTCACTGAAGGCGATGATCGAGGGCACCGCCCAGGAGGCCTATGAAGAGGGCAAGCGGGGGATCAAGGCGCTGATCAAGCGGGTCGGCCGCCGGATCCTGCCCGACGAGGTCCGCGCGGCGCTGCGGTCGATGCTCGGCCGTGCCCGGGAGGTCCAGGCCAGGCTCGATGATGAGATCGGCGGCGCCATCCAGCACTTCCAGGCCCAGGCGGGGGACTGGGAGGAGGTCTACGCTTCGTACAACACCGCTGCTGCAGTCCAGGCCAACAAGGACCACCCGAACCTCGACGGGGTCGTCTACATCAACGTCCTGGGAGAGCTGGACAAGGACGGCTTCGTGCCCCCCGAGCTCGCCTACAGCGCCGCGATCCTGGAGATGATCTCCAGCGACGCCATCCTGCCGCCCTTCGGGCCCTTCGCGGAGCTGGCCAGGACCTTCCAGGGCAAGCACGAGTCGGGCTACGGCAAGCCGGTCCAGGCCCACAACGGCCAGGTGATCCGCGAGCGCAAGCACGACGCCGCGACCCACGCGGACTGCTGTGTGATCCCCTGGGGCCACTACGAGGGCTGGGAGCACGACAACCCGTCGACCGTGCTGAGCTGGAAGCTGGACCACTGCCGCCAGGTGGGGCTGTTTCCGAGCAAGCTGCTCGACGGCTACATCCACGACCTGGTGAACCACTGGGAGAAGCGCCGGCAGGAGATGGACGCCGCCAGCGCGTGATCAGCGGGTGATGGTGCCGTTGCCGCTCATGCCGAGCTGAGCGGCATCCAGCACGAAGGACCACCGCGCCTCGCTCACCGAGGTCCACGCCACCTGGGCGTCGCCGGTGGAGTCCCAGCCGGCCTCGGCGGTGATGGTGGTGCGCCCGCTCCAGAGCTGGTCGCTCACGCTCTCGTACCCGCTGTCGATGGTCATCACGAGCTGCTCGCCCATGATCAGCTGCCAGACTGCTTCTTCGTCGGGATCGGTGTGGGTGACCGGGCAGGTGACGGTGTAGTCCAGCACCCCCAGGGACCGGGTGAGGGCGATGTCGCAGGAGAGGTTCGCGTTGCGCGTGATGCCTTCGTAGACCGTGGTGGCGGTGGCGGTGGTGGTGCCGCTGTAGGCACCGTCGCCGTCGACGAGCTCGTCGCAGTCGTTGTCGACCCCGTCCCAGGTCTCCTCGTTGCCCGGGTAGCGCCGGTCGTCCAGATCGTCGCAGTCGTCCTTGGCGATCACGCCGTCCTGGTCCCGATCGGTTGGACCGGTGTCCTGGGTGTCGGTGGTGGCGCCGGTGGGGGCGGAGTCCGCGGTGGTGGTCGTGGCGTCGTCGCCGCAGGCCAGCAGGAGGAGGAAGAGCATGGCGGGAGCCTACCGCCACGGGAGGCGGGTCAGGTCCACGTTGCCACCACTGAGCACGATGGCCACGCGCTCCAGGCCCTGCAGCGCCTTGAAGTCCTCGGAGAGCACGGCGGCGACCGGCACCGCGCTGGACGGCTCGATCACGATCTTCAGCCGCTCCCAGACGTGCCGGGTCGCCGCGACGATCGCCTCCTCCGAGACCCGGTGGATCCCCTCGACCAGGTCCCGCACCACGGGCCAGGTGCTGTGCTCGCCCAGGCTGGTCTTGAGGCCGTCGGCGATGGTCCGGGGGTCGGTCTGGGGGATGAACCGGCCCGCGGCCTTGGAGCGCCAGGCGTCGTCGGCCATCGCCGGCTCGCCGGCGAAGACCCTCACCCTCGGCGCCGCTTCCCGCAGGCAGAGGGCGACCCCGGAGAGCAGGCCTCCGCCGCCGACCGGGGTGATCACGGCGTCCAGGTCGGGCACCTGCTCCAAGAGCTCCAGGCCCACCGTGCCCTGGCCCGCGACCACGTGCGGGTGGTCGTAGGGGTGGATGAACACCCCGCCGGTCTCGGCGACGACGGCGGCCGCCGTGGTCTCCCGGGCCACCAGGGTGGGCTCGCAGGGCACGACCCGGGCGCCATAGCCTTCGACCGCGGCGCGCTTCACGGCCGGGGCGTCCGACGGCATGACGATGTGCGCGGGGACGCCTCGGACCCGCGCGGCGAGGGCCAGGGCCTGGGCGTGGTTGCCGCTGGAGTGGGTGACGACGCCGCGTGCGGCCTGGTCGTCGGACAGGGCCGCGACGGCGTTCATCGCGCCGCGGAACTTGAACGCGCCCACCCGCTGCAGGTTCTCGCACTTGAAGAAGAGCTGGCGACCGGCCCAGGCGTCGAAGGTCCGACTCGTGAGGACCGGCGTGACGTGGGCGTGGCCGGCGATGCGCTCCCGGGCGGCGTAGATGTCGGCCAGGGTGGCGGCGTAGGCGGTCATCTTCGCTCCGCGGCGGGATGGGGTCGACCGGGCTGTATCCGGTGAGGGGGATCTCCCGCGGATCAGCCCCTCCCAGCCGCTCGCAGGCCGTGGTATCTCTGCGCACTGCACCCGGAGCCTTCCCGCATGCTCAGCCCTGCTCTGCTCTCCAGCCTGCTCCTCGTCGCCTGTGGCGACGACACCACCGCCACCGACTCGGGGACCACCGCCGGCGACTCCGGCACCACGGTCGGCGACCTGGCGCCCGAGATCATCCTCTCGAGCCCCACCGACGGCGACAGCGTCTTCCTCAATGAAGAGGTGACCCTCGCCGGCTCGGCCCTCGACCCGGAGGACGCCGCCACCGACCTCACCTACGCCTGGTCGAGCAGCCTGGACGGCGAGCTGGCCAGCGGCGCCCCGGCCGACGACGGCAGCTTCAGCGACAGCACCACCGAGCTGTCTGCGGGCAGCCACACCCTCACCCTCACGGTCGCGGACACCGCCGGCAACGAGACCAGCGAGAGCGTGTCCCTGACCGTCAGCGCGGAGAACGTGGCTCCCGACTGCGCGATCACCGCCCCCGCCGACGGCGACTCGGGCGCCGAGGGCCTCGAGGTCACCTTCGAAGCCACCGCCAGCGACACCGAGGACCCCGCCGAGACCCTCACCGCCTCCCTGGTCAGCGACGTGGACGGTGAGCTCTGGAGCGGGAACCCGGGCAGCGACGGCAGCATCTCCACCAGCACCTCGACCCTGAGCCTGGCGGCCCACGGGGTCACCCTGACCGTCACCGACGGCGACGGCGGCGAGTGCACCGACACCGTGACCTACGTGGTCGGCGGCCCGCCGGAGATCACGATCTCCGCACCCACGGTCGACGAGGAGATCAACGAGGGCGAGTGGTACAGCTTCACCGCCCTCGTCGGCGACGCCGAGACCCCCCTGGACGAGCTCAAGGTCCAGTGGAACAGCGACATCGACGGCGACTTCACCAGCTCGACAGCCAACGCCAGCGGCATCGTGTCGCCCTCCTACGGCGGGCTGAGCCCGGGCTACCACACCATCACCGCCACCGTGACCGACAACGAGGGCCTGACCGCCAGCGACGCGGTCACCATGACCATCAATGGCGTGCCCTCGGCCCCGGACATCGAGATCCAGCCGACCGACGCCTCCGCCGCCGACGAGCTCTTTGCGGTCATCCTCACGGACTCGGTCGACCCCGAGGGCGATGAGATCACCTACAGCTACACCTGGTTCCGCTACGCGATCGAGGACACCGACGAGACCACCGAGGCCTTCCCGGCGTCGAAGACCGGCCGCGGCGTGGACTTCACGGTCCGCGTGACCCCCAACGACGGCAAGGGCGACGGCCAGTACGGCGAGGCCACCATCACCATCGGCAATGCCGCGCCCGTGGTCGGCACGGTGGACATCGACCCGGATCCGCCCCAGGCCGAAGACGTCCTCACCTGCACCTACAGCGGCTTCTACGACGCCGATGGCGACGGCGACTACTCGACCAACGAGTGGTTCATCAACGGCACCTCCGCCGGCTCCGCGGTCAACCTGCGCGGCGGGTTCGTGAAGGGAGACACCATCGGGTGCACGGTCACCCCCGACGACGGCATCGACACCGGCGAGCCCGTGAGCGCCGAGGTGGTGGCGGTCAACACCGCCCCCGAGGTGGACGGCGCCGTGATCTCCCCGGAACCGGCCGCGGCCGACGACACCCTGTCCTGCAGCGGCGACGGCTTCTACGACGCCGACGGCGACCCCGACGCCTCCACGGTCCAGTGGACCGTGAACGGCTCCCCCGCGGCGACGACGGCGATCCTGCCCACCGGCTTCGTGCGCGACGACGAGGTCACCTGTGAGCTGACCCCCTACGACGGCGAGGACACCGGCACCGCGGTCTCCACGACCATCACGATCCAGAATTCCCTGCCGAGCATCACCGGCGTCAGCATCACCCCTTCCACCGCCCAGGCCGGCGACGACCTGACCTGCAGCTACACCGGCTTCACCGATGTCGACGGCGACAGCGATGCGTCGACCTACAGCTGGACCATCAACGGCACGGAGGTCTCCACCTCCGACACCCTCGACGGCGACCTGTTCGGGCACGGCGACGTGGTCGAGTGCACGGTCACCCCCTACGACGGCACCGACACCGGCAAGTCCGAGTCCGCCAGCCTGACCGTCGACAACACGGTGCCCGTGATCTCCGACACCGAGATCGTGCCGGACCCGGCCGACGCCGACAGCGAGCTGACCTGCTCCTACACCTTCACCGACCCGGACGGCGAGGCCGATGTGTCCAGCGTCACCTGGCTGGTCAACGGCAGCCCCAGCGGCACCAGCGCGACCCTGTCCGGCGTCTTCGTCGGCGGCGACACGGTGGTCTGCAACGTCACGGCGAGCGACGGCACCGACACTGGCAACAGCGAGTCCGACAGCATCGTCATCGGCAACGGCGTGCCGCGCATCGACAGCGTGAGCATCGACCCGCTCCTGCCGACCACCGGCGACGAGCTGACCTGCTCCTACAGCGGCTTCTACGACGCCGACGGCGACGCCGACCAGTCCACCTATGCCTGGCTGGTCAATGGC
>CAYFPX010000218.1:9190-13874 GCA_964344945.1 uncultured Enterobacterales bacterium | reverse complement strand
CACCAGGGGTGGGGTGTGCCTTCCCCCCCCCCGACAATCTGCCCGTGGTGTGTCGCCTGAATCAGTTGGTACAGCGTGGTGGGCTGGCGACAGCCTTGGCGGTGGGGCGGCTGGTGCTCGAGGTCTTCTTCTCCGGCGATCCACAGCGCTTCGAGGCCGAGCGTGGCGAGCTGAAGGCCTATCGCAGGCTGCTCTGGGACCGGCGGCTCCAGGTCAGTGAGGGCTATCTGACCCAGGCCGTCCGCATCACTGCTCAGGTGGCCATGCTCCCGGCCCAGGTTGGGGAAGGCCTGAGCTTCTCGCAGCACCGGGAGCTGCTCACGGTACGCGATCCTGAGGTGAAGGCGGCGCTCGCCGAGCGGGCTGTCGCTGAGGGATGGAGCCTGGGGCGGCTGGCCGGCGCGGTGGATCGAGTGGCGCGAGAGCAGGGGGTCTTGGGACCTGGTCGCCCGCGGCTTCGACAGTGGGAGAAGGCGCTGACGGCCACGGTGCGGGCTGTCGACCGCTTGGAGGACGCCGAGCTTCGGCTGGAGGCGGGGTCCCCGCCGGACCTGGCCCGGTGGGCGCGCGAGACAGGAGCGCTGGAAGGGGCCCTGGTCAGGGCGGCAGCGGTCGCTCGGAGGCTGCGGGGCGGACTCGGCGGAGAGGAATAGAACGGCGTTCTATTCGGACGCCAGGGCACCCCCGAAGAGGATCCAGGTCGAGCCGGCGCTGGGGCCGCCGACCACCAGGTCGCCGTAGCCGTCGAGGTTGATGTCCTGCGCCGGGCGCACGTCGTCGCAGCAGCGGCCGTCGTCCGAGTCGGGCATGTAGAAGGCGGCGTCGCCGTCGCCGGCCTCCAGGTCGTAGGTGCCGCTGAGGGGGCCGTAGACCAGGTAGACCCCGCTCTTGTAGTCCGGGAATTCCTCGAGCAGTCCGTCGGCGCCGATTGCGGCGTCCGCGTAGCCATCGGCCGTGAGGTCGGTCAGAGCGACGCCCGAGCCCATGTAGGCAGTCCGGGAGGTCCGGAGGAAGATCGCCTCCGCGTCTGGCCCATAGCGCACGCCGGTGAAGGGGCCGTAGAAGAGGTAGGCCCGGCCCCGGTCGGCGGCCTCGCCGGGGGCGCCGACGAGCAGGTCGGTGTGGCCGTCGTTGTTGGCGTCTCCGTGGGCGGAGAGGTCGTAGCCGAACCAGTCGAACTCTCCGCCGTGGAAGCCGATGGTGGAGTCAGCGAGCCAGCGCTCCTCCTCTATGGGACCCTCGACGACAGGAACATCGATCACGCCAGGGGCAGTGTGTGTCGAGGACCCCACGACAAGGTCGTTGAGGCCGTCGCCCGTGAGATCTGCGTTCGCCTGGAGCACATTGAATGAGCCATGGGCCTCCGTCTCGAAGATCTGGACCGCCTCGTGCTCGAGATAGACGTCCTCGGCAGGTGGAGTCAGGAGCACGACGATGGGACCGGAGGTGCCGGCGAAGGGGTCCCCCCACTCTGCCAGGATGGTGTCGTCGTATCCGTCCCCATTCACATCGCCCAGGCCCACCATGTCACCGAGGCCGTCACCGGCGCTGGTGAAGGTGACGTGGGCGTCGGCGAGCGAGTGGGTGCCCAGGACGGGGCCGTAGTTGAGGTAGGCGGTGCCTTCGCCTTCCGATGCGTAGGGCGCCCCGATGAGGTGGTCGGGGAAGCCGTCCTGGTCTACGTCGCCGATGGCAACGCCGGAGCCGGCCTTGTCCTCGTACCCAATGGGCTCATAGACCGTCGCAAAGTCTTGTTCGGAGGACCAGACGCCTGCCTCCCGGGGTGCGCACACGACGACGGCGCCAAGACCTCCGCGCTGTCCGATCACCAGCTGAGAAGGCTGCTCCGACGTGGCAGGATGCGATGTTGCCGACGCCGAGTAGATTCCCTCTAGGGTGATGTCGGCGTTGTCGAGAGTATGGGTACCCAGAGGGGACCTGCCCGCCTGTCCACTTCGCTCGGCGGCGCATGGGCCGACTTCACTCCCGCTATCGGTGACCCCAGAGTCTGCAGTGGCGTGCGTATCGGATGGCTCTTCAGCGACTCCCCACCCGCAGGCGGGAAGCGTGAGAAGGGCAGCCTCGAGCAGCGGACTCAGTGCCACGGGTCATCATGACCCAAGGCGCGCGGAATCAGATGATCGATGCCACGGTGTTCGACGAGGTCCGGTGGCTCCTCGATGAACGGGCCGATCGGCGTGGCGGCAAAGGTGCCGGCGGAGACAGGACAGGTCCATGAGATGCGCACCGGAGAGAAGAGGAGGATGGGATCCTGCGTCCGGGCCAGCGTGACTGGGGCCGGCAAGGACCTCAACAGGTCCGCTGGCCAGGTCACTTGCTCGTAGGGGAGCTCGTCTACGGGAGCCTCTATGGGCGTACGGCTGTCTGGTAGCAGGGCGACCTGCGTGATGCTGGCCGTTCCGAACTGTGGACTGGCGTCGAGGATGGCCGTCGTGACATCGACGTTGGGGTCCATCAGGAGGAGGTAGGCATAAGCGTCCTGTCCCATGAGATGCGGGTCCTGCTCCAAGCTGTACTCGAACACCACGGCCCCCCGGCAGACCGAAGGTGTCGCGGCAAGGTCGGCCTCGACGGAGGCGCGGCTGGCCGTGAGCGGGAAGACCATTCGGCCCGACGTCACCCGATCGCCGAGCTGGTCCGCCAGTCGCTGGTAGGCGTGCCACGAGAGGTTCTGGGGGTTGCCGCTGGCGTCCCACGATGAGCCAGTGCCCGTGTAGTTCGGGTAGTAGACCGCGTCCCCTGGAGGCTCCTCGCGCAGGCCCGTGCCCTCGAATTCGCCCGTCTCGTCCTGCTCGGACATCCACGAGAACCACCCGGTCTGTCGGGCCGCGGAGGCGAGCTGTCCGCCGATGCGCCGGATCAGCTGGTGGGCCTGCCAGAGCTGTCCGTCCGCGGCGTAGTCGGCGGGGATTGGATCCGAGGCGCCTGTGCTGACCCCGCTCTCGTGCACGCGGACCGGGAGATCCGCGAAGTCGTCGGCGTAGGTGGCGGCCGGCTCGATTTGCAAGACCTGGTCCCGGTAGGCCCTCCTCACCGCCTCCTGCACCTCGTCGACCTCGTGGATCAGGTAGGCGATGTGGCGGTCGCGGCTTGGGGGATTGTCCCGATGGTACCAGTGGTAGTCGATCTCCTGGACGAGCTCCAGGAGGTCTGGGAGAGCCACCGCAGGCTTGGTCTTCTGGCTCTGGAAGAACAGGAGTTCCTTGACGACCCCGGACGCGAACGCCTCGATGAAGTCCAGCTTGGACTGCCAGGTCTTGGGAGCCCCTGCCGAGTCCTCGAAGTAGGACGTGATGGCCGGCAGCATGAATGGGATGTCTCCGACCAGGCCCGGGTCGTCCCGGAGCTTGGCCCGCAGTCCCCAGGCGAGCCGGAAGAACATCCGGCCCGTGTACTCCCCGGACTTCGCCACGTTGTAGGCGCCGAACCCGTCCACGTAGAAGGGCGTGTTGTCTACCTCGTTGAGGAACTCGAAGGCGTCGACGACATCGTCCAGCCTGAGGCCATCCGCGAGGAGGTTGGTCGCGACCGCCAAGAGAAGCTCACCGATCTGCCGAGACATCGCCGCGGCCATCTCGCGCTTGTAGGGGCTCGAGATGTCGAAGCTCTCGAACTGCCAGTCGCCCTCGGAGGTGTTGAAGTAAGCCTGGGTCGTGGCAAACCGGTTCGCCTCTGGCGAGAGCGTGACCCCGTCCCAGCCATTGGCCTCGTCCCAGCCGAGCGCCATCGAGAGACTGAGCCCGCTCGGGTCCCACCAAGAGGTGTCGGACACGGCGATCGTAGGTGCGCTCGGCGTGCCGAGCGTCGATTCATTGGCTCCCGCGGTGCCTTGGTGCACGATCCTGAGGACGGCCTTGAGCCCGTTGTCCGCGCAGGCTCGGAGGAACTCCGTGAGCTGCGTCTCGTTGGCGGCCGTGTTCACCAGGGCGGCGATCTCCGCCTCGGTCGCCGGCACGCGGGCGCCGATGTTGCGATAGCCCTTGGCGGCCAGGATGGGGTCCTCCTCGGTCAGGTCGAACCACTGGGAGTTGCGTCCGCCGGGACGACGCACGACGTCCACGCCCAACTGCGCGGCGTCTACAAGCGGTGCATCACCTACTGCGAAGATGTTCCCGTTGCTCCCAGGTTCCAGGAAGGAGTGCAGGTTCGTCAGCGAGAATCGCTTCGTCTCGACGGCCCTGAGCACCTCGTAGGGCACACCGTCTCGGATGTCTCCGGTCGTGCTACCCGTGCCCGCGGTCATGGGCGGTTCCGCACCCCTCTGCGCGGGCTCGTCCCAGACCGACGAGCCGTCGAAGACGGGCTCGAAGCGCCACAGGCCCGGGGCCTCGCCCCCTTGACAGCACTCCTCTGGTTCGTTCGAGTGGCCGAGCAGGAGGTCATCGTCATGCGAAAGACTCTCCACGGGCACCTCCAGTCCAGACCGTCTCAGTACGGCTTCCGCAGCTCCCAGATCTCGACCACGGCCCACTGGAAGGCGCTGGTCGCGGTGTTTTCCTCGACGGTGACGACCGGCACGATCCACTCTCCGATGACGTCGTTCGCATCCGTGTCCGGGGTCCCGGTGGCGCCGACGAGCAGCGTGGGGGTGCTGGTGATGTTGGTCGCCGTGATCACCGTGCCGAAACTGGTGTAGATCTGCCCGTCCGGGCCGTGGTCCACG
>CAYFPX010000218.1:963-9172 GCA_964344945.1 uncultured Enterobacterales bacterium | reverse complement strand
TCAGGCCGACCTTCGTGTTTCCGCCCTCCTGGTACACCTTGACCATGTACTGGATGACCTTGCACTGGGAGCCGCCGTTGCTGGCCGGCAGCTTGTAGCCCTTCTGGGAGCCGTCGCTGTTGGAGCTGATGCGCATGGGGCCGGCGATCTTGCGGAAGACGGGGGGAGGGTTCTTGATGAGGGAGCTCGTGGGTTGATCAAGGCCCCTGGGTCAGGCGGCATCACCGGCCCAGCGGGCACCTCGAACATCACGGCTCCGGAGAGGACACTCAAGGGTCCGGGATGCCGTGTGATTGATCCCGGGTCGGGCGGCTGAGAGGCCCAAGCGCCCCCCTCTCGAGTGAGCCGTGCCGTAGAGTCGTCCTCCCGGAGAGGCCTCGCTTGGACTCCCTCGTCACATCGGCCCGCGAAGACGGCATCACCCTCATCACGCTCGACGACGGCAAGGCCAACGCCCTGTCGCCGAAGATGCTCCGGGCCCTCGGCGTCGCCTTGGACGAAGCGGAGCGCGACGGCCTGCCCGTCGTGATCACCGGGCGGCCCGGGGTGCTCTCCGCGGGCTTCGACCTGAAGGTGCTGCGCGGGGGCGGGCCTGCGGCCCTGGGCATGCTCCGCGCGGGCTTCCTGCTGTCGGCTCGGCTGCTGGCCTTCCCGGCGCCCGTGGTCATCGCGTGCACCGGCCACGCGGTGGCGATGGGGGCCTTCCTGGTGCTGTCCGGCGACTACCGCATCGGGGCCGCCGGGGACTTCAAGCTCCAGGCCAACGAGGTGGCCATCGGGCTCACCCTGCCACGGGCGGCCACCGCGCTGTGCCGCGCACGTCTCGCACCGGCCCACTTCCAGCGGGCCACGACCCTGTCCGAAGCCTACGACCCTGCCGGGGCGGTGGTCGCGGGCTTCCTGGACAGCACCGCGCCTGCGGACCAGGTCCTCGCGGAGGCCGTGGCCCATGCCCGGGAGCTGGACCAGCTCGACCGGCGGGCCCACGTGGGCACCAAGCGCCGGGCTCGGGCTGAAACGATCAAGGCGATCCGCTGGGGGCTGCACCTGGACCTCGTCGAGCTGACCTGGCTGGGGGTGCGGCTCGGAGTCCGGGGTCTGCTGACCTCCAAGGGCGGCTGAACACACGCAGGTCCCCGGCGAGTGAGACGCTCGCGACGCAGGTCCGGTCCGAGTGAGACGGCCTCGTGCCCCTGGTCGCCCTGGTGGGGCCGCAGGCACTCCCGCGGGACCGACTCTGGGGCCGCGGGATCGTTGGTCCAGGCGCAGGCGTCTCACGTGGGGGGGACCTGCGCAGGGAGCGTCTCACTCAGGGGGGACCTGCGTTGCCGCTGCTCACGTCAGGGCCTGCACTCTCAGCCCATGGAACCGGGCCGGCTCCCGCCCCGGCTCGACCGCCTCGAAGCACCAGCCCAGGAAGGCACGGCACCCCCCACAGGCGGCGTAGCGCCAGGACCACCCCACAAACCAGCTGAAGTCCTCGGTGCGCTCCCCGTGGTCCCGCACCCCCGTCGCGCCGATGACCGTGACCAGCTCGTGCACCACGCCGGCGGGGTTGACAAAGGTGTGGCGGGGACCACGGCCGGCGATGGGCCGCACCGCGTCCTCCGGCGCCAGGACGTGGTCACAGGCCCGGCAGCGCAGCACCCGCTCCTCGGCGAGCTCGGTCTCGTCGGTGTCCTGGGGCTGGGCGTCTTCGATCACAGCAGCACGTCGAGGGTCTCGGGCAGCCGGGACAGGGGCACCCCCCGCACCAGGGTGAGACCCAGGCGCTCTTCGAAGGCGGAGCCCCGGGTGACGAGCCAGAACTCGGCGGGCTGGTAGGCCTGGATGAAGCTGCGGCAACCCCGGGGCAGGCGCGGCCGGGCCTCGGCCGTGGCCTTCACCGCCAGGCCCACCCGCACGCCCGGCGGCAGCTCGAGCACGAAGGGCACCTGGGCCCCGTTCGAGGTCCGCCAGCACCGGAGCTGGCCTTCGAAGCGCTTGACCACCTCGCCGAACACCAGGTTCAGGGCGAGGGCGTCGAGGTCCGTGCGCCGTGCCGGCTCGGCGAAGCCGCCCCGCAGGGCGTTGCGTAGGCCGTTGTCGACGAAGAACAGCAGGGGCGCCTTGGTCAGCTCGGCTCGCCGGCCCCCGACGAAGGGCGCCACCCGCCGCAGGACTCCCACTCGCTCCAGGATGCCCAGGTACTCGGAGACCGTGGCGCTGGCGATGCCCAGCACCCGGGCCCACTCGCTGTGGTTCACCGCCCGGCCCACCTGGCCGGCGGCGTGGGACAGCAATTGCCGGAAGGCCCGGGGGTGGCCCATGGCGAAGCGCTCCGACGCCTCTCGCAAGACAGCCGCGACCCGCTCGCCGAGCACGGGCTCGGGGTCCGCGGTGGTCCAGGCCTGGGGGTAGCCGCCGAAGAGCAGCAGGCCATCGACGGCGCGGCTGCGGCGCTGGGCCTGCAGAGCCGGGGGCTCCCCGCGCATCGGTGCGGCGATCTCGGCCAGGGAGAGGGGCCAGACCGGCAGCTGCGCCACCGCCGGGGAGAGCCCGGTCAAGGCGGTGCTGGCGGTGGCCCACACCGGTCGCTGGAGCGCCGCCGCGGCCAGCGCGCCCAGCAGGTCGGCCGCACCGGGCAGGGCATGCACGTCCTCGAGCAGCACCCGGCCCCTGGCCGGCACCAGGGCCTGCAGGTCGGCGATCACCCGCTCGGGCTCGGCCGCCCACTCCTGCACCAGGACGTGACCGCAGGGGATCGCCAAGAGCGGGGCCGGCTCGGCGGTCAGGTGCGCCCAGGCCACGGAGCGCTTGCCGGCGCCGCGGGGCCCCGCGAGCACTTGCACGGTCGACTCCCCGGGCTCCCCTCGAAGGGCGCCTTCGACCCGCCGCGGCACCCAATTCTGGGGCAGGTTCCGACGCGCCAGGCGGGTCAGCCGCGCCGGCTCCGCCCGCCAGGGATTCGTGCGCTCGAGGAGGTCGGCGAGCTCAGGGGTCACACTGCCAGACTAACCTGGAGAATTCACATCCAGCATCGAAGTCATCCATAGGAAATATTGTGATGGATTCAGAAAATCATGGATGATTTCTCATCTTGTAGCACCTCACACAAGCCGTTACCGCCCCCGCCTCCCCATGGATGGACCCATGACGGAAGCCACGTTCTTCTACCTGTTCTCGCTCGTCGCGATCGGGTCGGGCACCGCGGTCATCACGCTGCAGAACCCGATCCAGAGTGCGGTCGCACTCGTGGTGAGCTTCTTCGGCCTGGCGGCGATCTACGCCCTGCTCGGCGCCCACTTCGTCGCGATGCTCCAGGTGCTGGTCTACGCCGGCGCCATCATGGTGCTCTTCGTGTTCGTCATCATGCTGCTGAACCTCCGCGAGGAAGGCGCCGGCAGCTGGGGCGACCTGTCGGGGCGGGCCTTCTGGGGCATCGCCACGGGCCTGGCCCTGGGCGGTGGACTGCTGATCGCGGCCACCTCGGCCACCCACCTGCACTTCCCCGAAGTAAACGCTCTGCCCGCCGACTACGGCACGATCGAGGCCGTCGGCAAGGCGCTGTTCGACGGGACCTGGCTGCTGCCCTTCGAGGCCGTGTCCGCCCTGCTCACGGTCGGTGTGGTCGGCGCGGTGGTCCTGGCCAAGAGGAACCTCTGATGGAAGAAGTCGGCCTCTACCCGGTGCTCGCCGTGTCCGGCGTGCTCTTCCTGCTCGGGGTGATCGGCGTCTTGACGCGTCGGAACCTGCTCATCGTGTTCATGAGCGTGGAGCTGATGCTCAACGCCGTGAACCTGGCCTTCGTGGGCTTCTCCCGCTTCAACGGCCTGGTCGACGGCCACGTCATCGCCGTGCTGGTGATGGCCGTCGCGGCGGCAGAAGCCGGCGTCGGGCTCGCCCTGGTCATCCTCCTCTACCGCAACCGGCTGGCCGTCCAGATGGACGAGCTCGACCGGCTGAAGGGCTGACGGCATGGAAGGTCTCCTCCCGCTCATCCCCGCCCTGCCGCTCGCCGGCTGCATCACGGTGGCCCTCATCGGGCGCCGGGTCAGCCGCGAGGTCTCCGGCTGGATCGCCACCGGCGCCATGTTCGTGGCGGCCTTCTTGTCCTTCCGGGTGCTGTTCGACCTGATCGGCAGCGCCGAGGGCACGGTCACGGCGACCACCCTCTACACCTGGATCGAGGTCGGCAGCTTCACCGCGGACATCGGCTTCCTGGCAGACCCGCTGTCGGCCAGCTTCATGTGCATCATCACGGGCGTCGGCGCCCTGATCCACATGTACAGCATCGGGTACATGTCCGACGAGGTCGACCGCGCCAGCGTGTGGCGCTTCTTCGCCTACCTGAACCTCTTCGTCTTCGCGATGCTGCTGCTCGTGATGGGCGACAACGTCCTGCTCATGTTCGTGGGCTGGGAGGGCGTCGGCCTCTGCAGCTACCTGCTCATCGGGTTCTGGTACGAGAACGCGGAGTTCGCCAGCGCCGGCAAGAAGGCCTTCGTCACCAACCGGGTCGGCGACTTCTGCTTCATCCTGGGCGCCTTCTGGCTGTTCTGGCTGCTGGGCGACAACGCCACCCTGAACTTCCAGCAGCTCGAGCAGGTGGTGCAGAGCTACCCGATGCTCGTGCCCGCAGGCGGCGTGGCGATCACCGGCATCTGCATGCTCTTCTTCGGCGGCGTCGCCGGCAAGAGCGCCCAGATGCCGCTGTACGTCTGGCTGCCCGACGCCATGGCCGGCCCGACCCCGGTCTCCGCCCTCATCCACGCCGCCACCATGGTGACCGCCGGCGTCTACCTGATGTGCCGGCTGCACTTCCTCTACGTGCTGTCGCCGATGGCCATGGGCCTGGTCACCCTGGTCGGGGCCTTCACCGCGTTCTTCGCAGCGACCATCGCGGTCTCCCAGTGGGACATCAAGAAGGTCCTGGCGTACTCGACCGTCTCCCAGCTCGGCTACATGGTCATGGCGGTCGGCCTGGGCCACTTCGCCGCGGGCTTCTTCCACGTGATGACCCACGCCTTCTTCAAGGCGCTGCTCTTCCTGGGCGCGGGCTCGATCATCCACGCCCTGCACCACGAGCAGGACATGCGGCGCATGGGCGGGCTGCGCAAGTACATGCCCATCACCTTCGGGACCATGACCATCGCCTGGCTGGCCATCATCGGCTTCCCCGGGTTGTCGGGCTTCTTCTCCAAGGACGAGATCCTGTGGCTGGCGTACGTCACGCCGCCGGAGCACGTCGCGCTGCTGGGCGACAGCTTCCTGATCAACCGGCTGGCCCTGGGCTTCGCCTGGGTCGGGGCGCTGCTCACCGCCTTCTACATGTCGCGGCTGTACTTCATGACCTTCTTCGGGGAGTACCGGGGCGGCGGCCACGGCCACGACGACCACGGCGGCGACCACCACCACGCGGACCCCCACGAGTCCCCCTGGACCATCACCACCCCGCTGGTGGTGCTGGCGGTGCTCTCCCTGTTCGGCGGCCTGCTGAACCTGCCCCACTGGATGCACTGGCAGCACGTCATCCCCACCGAGGTGCTGCACCACTTCCTGTCGCCGGTCTTCCACCACAGCGAGCAGCTGCTGGCCTTCGAGATGGACACCAGCCGCGAGTCGGCCTTCGCCATCCTGACCATGGTGGCGGTCGGCGTGAGCGTGGGCGCCGCCTGGAAGATGTACATCAAGGGCCCGCCCAATGTGCTCGACCCGCTCGCCGAGCAGCCTTCGCGGCTCTGGGAGCTCTCTCACGGCAAGTGGTTCGTCGACGAGCTCTACGAGACCTTCCTGCTCAAGCCGCTGCACTTCCTGTCGCGCCAGGGCCTGTGGGCCGTGGTCGACGTGGTGCTGATCGACGGCGCCGTGAACAAGGCCGCGTCCACCGCGAAGACCTGGGGCCGCAGCTACGGCCGCTGGCTCCAGACCGGCCAGATCCAGACCTATGCCCTGGCCATCGCCATGGGCTCGGTCGCCATCCTCTTCTGGCTGTCGGTGGGCTGAGATGGACAACCTGCTCTCGATCATCACGTTCCTGCCGCTGCTCGGCGGCATCGCCTGCTTCCTCGCCCCGGAGCGGGCCGCGAAGGGCCTGGCGCTGGCCACCAGCGTCGCGACCTTCCTGCTCAGCACGCTGCTGTGGGCCGACTACGACCCCTACGGCGCGGACTTCCAGTTCACGGAGACCGTGGCCTGGCTGCCGGACCTGGGCATCCAGTACGCGGTGGGCATCGACGGCATCAGCCTGCTGCTCATCCTGCTGACCACGCTGACCATGCCCGTCGTGGTCCTGTCGGCCACCCCCTACATCTCGAAGAAGCTCGGCCAGTACCTCGGCTGGATGCTCGTGCTCGAGATGGCCATGATCGGCACCTTCGCCGCCCTGGACACCTTCCTCTTCTACGTGTTCTGGGAGCTGATGCTCATCCCGATGTACTTCCTCATCGGGATCTGGGGTGGCGAGAACCGCATCTACGCCACCATCAAGTTCTTCCTCTACACGATGGCCGGCTCCCTGCTCATGCTGGTCGCCATCCTCTGGCTCTACGGCGCCTACGCCGACCAGAACTCGGGCACCTACAGCGCCCTGGTCACCGACCTCTACACCCTCGACCTGCTTCCCGGCGTGCAGTACTGGCTCTTCGGGGCCTTCGCGGTGGCCTTTGCCATCAAGGTCCCGATGTTCCCGGTCCACACCTGGCTCCCGGACGCCCACGTCCAGGCGCCCACCGGCGGCTCCGTGGTCCTGGCGGGCGTGCTCCTGAAGATGGGCACCTACGGCTTCGTGCGGTTCGCCATCCCGCTGTTCCCCGAGGCGGCTGTCGCCTTCGCGCCCTGCATCGGGGCCCTGGCGGTCATCGGCATCGTGTACGGCGCCCTGGTCGCCATGGTCCAGGACGACATCAAGAAGCTCGTCGCCTACAGCTCGGTGAGCCACCTGGGCTTCGTGATGCTGGGCCTGTTCGCCATGAACAGCCAGGGGGTCAGCGGCGCCGTCTACCAGATGCTCGCCCACGGTGTCTCCACCGGCGGCCTCTTCCTGATGGTCGGCATCCTCTACGAGCGGCGTCACACCCGGGCCATCGGGGACTTCGGCGGCATCGCCAAGGTCGTGCCCGCCCTGAGCTTCGCGTTCATGATCATCGTCTTCAGCTCGGTGGGCCTGCCAGGCCTCAACGGCTTCGTGGGCGAGTTCCTCATCCTGCTCGGCGCCTTCGAGCACTCCCCGCTCTTGACGGTCTTCGCCGCCACCGGCGTCATCTTCGGCGCCGTCTACCTGCTGTGGATGGTCCAGCGCGTGCTCTTCGGCCCGCTGACCAACCCCGACAACAAGGCCCTCGCCGGCCAGGACCTGACCCCGAAGGAGTGGGCGTACCTGGCTCCGATCCTCATCCTGTGCGTGGTGATGGGGGTCTTCCCCGGGCCCTTCCTGACGGTGATGGAGCCGTCGGTCGACCGCCTGGTCGAGGTCATGGTCACCCACGCGGACCTGCCTGAGACCTGGAGGGCGATGCCGCTGCCCGCGGACACCGTCGCCCCGGCCCTGGAAGGAGGGCACCACTGATGACGCCGATGCTCAGCGTGGCCGCCTTGGCGGCCCCGGCCAACCTCTCCGCTGACCTGCTGGCGCTCTCGCCGGTGGTCGTGCTCTTCCTGGCGGCGATGATCGTGCTGATCGTCGAGGCCGTGCACCGCCCGCAGGACAAGCGGGTGCACCTGCTGACCACCACCGCCGCCCTGGCCGCGGCCCTGGCGCTGACCGTCCTGGTCACCGCCGAGGCCACCGGCCCGGGCTTCGGGGGCATGGTCTCCTTCGACGCCTACGGCGTGTTCTTCAACGTCGCGGTGCTCATCGCCTGCTTGCTCGCGGTGGTGGTCAGTCCCGACTACCTCTCCCGCATCGGCGTGGGCATCGGCGAGTACTACGCCCTGTGCCTCTTCGGCGCCGTCGGCATGCTGCTGATGAACATGGCGGCCGACCTGATCATGATCTTCGTGGCCCTGGAGATCATGTCCATCAGCTTCTACATCCTCTGCGGCATGAAGCGGGACGACCCGACCTCGATCGAGAGCGGGTTCAAGTACTTCATCCTCGGGGCCTTCAGCTCGGCCATCCTGCTCTACGGCGTGGCCTTCGTCTATGGCGCCACCGGCACGGTGAACCTCGAGGCGATCCGCCTGGCCCTCGTCGGTGGCGGCGTCGACCGGGTGAAGGTCGTCGTCGGAT
>CAYFPX010000218.1:0-953 GCA_964344945.1 uncultured Enterobacterales bacterium | reverse complement strand
GGTGGCGGCGTCGACACCCACATGCTGTATGGCGGCATGGGGCTGATCATGGTCGGCTTCGCCTTCAAGGTCGCCGCCGTGCCCTTCCACATGTGGACCCCCGACGTCTACCAGGGCGCTCCCACCTCGGTGACCGGCCTGATGGCCACCGGCGTCAAGGCCGCGTCCTTCGCGGCCTTCGCCCGGGTGATGGTCATGGCCTTCGCCGACGTGAAGGACGAGTGGGTCGGGGTCCTGTGGGTCCTCGCCGCGCTGACCATCGTGATCGGCAACCTGGCGGCCCTGGTCCAGGACGACCTCAAGCGCATCCTGGCCTACAGCTCCATCGGCCACGCCGGCTTCCTGCTCATGGCCCTGGTGGCGATGGGCGACGCGGGCCAGGCCTCGGGTCTGCTGTTCTACCTGCTGGCCTACGTCTTCATGAGCCTGGGCGCCTTCGCCGTCTTGACCCTGTTCTCCTTCGAGGGCCAGGACGTCACCGACGTGCGCGGGCTCACCGGACTCGCGGGCGAGCGTCCCTGGATCGCCGCGGGCCTCAGCCTGTGCCTGCTGTCCCTGGCCGGCATCCCGCCCACCATGGGCTTCGTCGCCAAGTTCTACGTGTTCGGGGCGGCGGTGAGCGCGGGCTACACCGGGCTGGCGGTCATCGGCGCCATCGGGGGCGCCATTGGCGTCTATGTCTACCTGCGTCCCATCGTGTTGATGACCATGAGCGGCGACGGCGACCCGGTGCCGATCGAGCGCAGCCCCACGGTGAACGGCGTCCTGGGCCTGGCCTGTGCGGCGGTGCTGCTGTTCGGGCTGCTGCCGGATCTGATCGTGCCCCTCGCGAAGGCTGGGCTGGCCTCCCTCGGGGGCTGATGGCGTGCCCGGGACCCCGGGCATCTCGTGCTACCTTTCTGGGCAATGCCGACCCAGGACAGCGGCAAGCTCGAGCCGGCGGCGGCGGCGCT
>CAYFPX010000217.1:0-13971 GCA_964344945.1 uncultured Enterobacterales bacterium | reverse complement strand
CCGGCAACGGCCCGGTCTACCCGACACAGCTGACAGCCCGCCGTGGCGCGTCAGCGCCCGGCGCCGGAGCGCCGAGACTAGATCATCCCCAGCAGGCCCTCGAGCGTGTCCTGGATCGCCGCTGCGTCCTGGGGCGAGATCGCGTCCTGGTCGGTGAGCCGACGCAGGTCGGCCATCGACTCCTTCACGCCGGTCAGGGCGGCGTCGGGGAAGACGTCGTTGCCCACGTGGTCGACCCAGCTCTCGAAGTAGTGGCCCACCCTGGGGCGCCGCAGCATCGCCGGACCCAGGGCGTAGCTGCCCTCCTCGCGCATCGCCTGCACGCCCAGGAGCGCCCCCTGCATCCAGGCGCCGGCCAGCAGCAAGGGGACCATGTCGTCGCCGACGTGGGCGGTGACGTGGTCGCGGATCGGGGCGTGGTGAGCCTGGAGCACCTGGACCCAGGCATCGCCTTGGATGCCGGACTCCACGGCCGCCCTCAGGCGGGCGAGGGGGACCAGCACGGGTCCGTCGGGGCGGATGGTGTCGAGGCCGGTGTAGATGCGCTCGAGCCGTGCGGCCACCACTGCGGGGTCCTGGTGTCCGGCCTCGACCATCAGCGCCCCGAGCTCGGCCCCCGTGCGCACGGCGGCGATCTGATCGACCATCACGCCGGTGTTGTAGCTCACCCCCCTGGCGTGACTCGCCAGGGACGGGCCCAGCTCATAGGGCGCGATGAGGGTCTGGAAGCCCGCGGGCTCCAGGATCAGCTCCACGTCGGTGGGGAGCGGGTCGAAGGCGGGATGGGCGTCGGGGTCCGCCGCTGGGAAGGCGCCCGCAGCCGGTGCCTCCGACGGCTCCTGAGCGTCGCCGAAGCCGAGGCTGCAGCCGAGGAGCCAGAACAGGGTCATTCGACCCAGAGTGCCACCGCCTGATCCGGGTGCGCATCTACGTCGAACTCGGGCAGCTCGACGCCGAGCTGGTTCGGGATGCGCCACATCTGTCCGGTCTCGGCCACTGCCATGAGACTCCAATAGCCCGTCGGAACGTCGGCACCGTACATCGTGGTCAACGAGCCGTCGGGCTCTACCCGGGCCGCGGCCTGGGAGAACAGGGCGGTGATCTCAGCGGTCGTGAAGATCTCGCCGGCGTCCTGGCCGCCAAGGACCCACAGCTCGTGGAGCAGCGGCAGCTCGGTGACCCACGGGGTGGCGTCGGGGGCGACGGCCGGGTCCGTGATGTTCCCGTCTGCGTCGGTGTAGGTGACGCCGTAGATCCGCGGCCAGACGTCGATCCGGCCCTCGGCGGCGAAGAGCTCGTTGGGGTGGGGATCGAATTCCCCGTCACCGTCGGCGTCGACCAGGTGGACCAGGAAGTCCGGCTGGCAGGGGTCGTCTTCGGACTCGGGGATGGTGAGCAGCGGGTGATCCACGCTGGAGGTCTCGAGCACCACCGCCTGGATGTCCTCGCTGGTGCGGCTCACGCTGGGGGTGGTCTCGGACAGGGTGAACACCGGCCGCTCCACCGGCAGCGGGTCGTCGACCACGATCTCCAGGCCGTCCACGAAGCTCGGGATCGGGATGCTGTCCGGATCGTAGGGGTCACCCACGGACAGGGCCAGGGGCGTGGGGTCGAAGGGGTCGGCCACGAAGGCGCCGAGCCGATCGCCGCAGGTCGCGCTGACCGTGAAGTCGTAGAACGGGTTGAAGTCGCCGTCGGTGTCCACCAGGGCGGTGATCCACCAGCTCCCGGCGCCCACGCCGGTCATCGACCAGGGGGCGACCTCGATGCCGCCCTCGACCGGGCGCTCCCACTCGGACTCGGCCACCGTGCTCAGGTCCACCGGGGAGCCGAAGCCGTAGGGAAGGGGCAGGTCGTCGGTGCTGTAGCGGAAGATCAGGGCCGGCCCGATCTCGTCGCCGCTGCCGGCGATGACCAGGTCTCCGGCCAGGCTGACGGCTTCCTCGATGTGGTTCTCGCCGGGGTCGAGCGGCGGCTCGTAGGCGCAGGCGATGAGCGTGATCAGTGCGGTCATGTTCAGAACCTGTACCGGACTTCGCCGGTGGTCCGGGTGCCGACGGGCTGGCCCAGGGGGTGTTCGCGGTGGGGTCCGACGGCCGGCAGCAGCGCCGGCACGTTCCAGGCGGCGCCGGACACGTCGAGGCGGTCCGTGGGGTGCCAGGTCACCTGGGTGGAGACGTTGAGGTAGGGGTCGACCTCTGCGGGGGTGTTCACGACCTGGCCCTGCTCGTCGACCCCGCGCAGCAGCCAGGTCTGGCCGCTGACGAGGTTGGCGCTCACGGACACGTCGAAGTCCAGCGGGCTGCGCCACAGGACCCCGCCGTTGACCCGGTGGGTCGGGGTCGAGGTGTCGATGCAGGCCTCGCCGTCGGTCTTGGAGATGTCGTAGCCGCAGACACCCTCGTAGTCGGAGAACCAGATGCGCTCGAGGCTGTAGTTGAGGTAGGCATCGAGGCCCGAGAAGCCGAAGAACTCGAAGTTCGCCTCGGCGCCGAGGGCCCGGTAGCGCCCGGGCTCGTTCACGAAGTGGCTCTCTCCGGCCACGTACGCCCCCAGGTCTTCGTCGAAGCCCCCCAGCTGGTGGTCGGCGGCGGACACATTGCCCAGGTCGATCAGGGAGTCGACCTGGTTCCAGTAGCCGGCGACCTCTGCCCGCCAGGCGTCGCCGGAGTGGTCGAGCACGGCGGCCTCGACGCTCACGATGCGCTCGGGCTGGAGCGACGTGTCGCCGAGGGTGTTCACGATCACCCCATCGGTGGTCGGCGTGTCGACGTAGAGCGAGGTGTAGGACTCGATGAAGGTCGGGTTCCGGAAGGCCGTACCGGCGCTGAGCCGGGCGGTCCGGCCCGGCATGAACTCCCACACGGCGGCCAGCCGCGGGCTGGGCTGGATGCCCTCCTGCAGCGGGTGCTTGTCCACCCGCAGGGCGGCGTGCACGTGCAGGTCCCCGAAGCTGGACTCGTCTTGCAGGAACACGCTGAAGTGGTTCTCGGTCTGGGGCTCGTTCAGGTAGTCCCACTCGGTGGACTTGAAGCGGTAGCCCACCCCGCCGGTGAGGCGGTGGGTGAAGCGCTCGCCCAGGGTGTGGTCGCCGCGGAGCTCGACGTCGTACAGGTCGTAGACGATGTTCGACGTGAGGCGGTCCTCCTTGCCGGCTTCTCGCAGCCAGGGGCCGGCCACGCCGATGTCCCGGTTCCAGAAGGCCCGCACGCTCAGGGGTCCGTAGGCGCCGTCGGCGCGGATGTAGGTGTGGCGGAGGTCGTAGTAGTAGTCGCGGAGGGCACCCAGGGGGTAGAACTCGCCGAAGGCCTCGGAGATGCCCGCGCTGGCCCGGACCAGGCCCTGCTCGCCGACCCGCCAGTCCAGGGTGGCGTTGGCCTGGCGACTGTCCAGGGCGACCGACTGGTCCTCGACGTCGCTGACCAGGTCGGGGCGGGTCTCCAGGTCGGCCTCGGTGGCCCAGCGGCCCAGGCGCTGGGCGCTGCCGCTGGCTCGCCAGGACAGCGCACCCTGGCGTCCGGACACCGCCAGGCCGCCGTCGGCGGTCTCGATGGTGCCGCCGGACCCGTGGATCTCGTTGTCCACCCCCGGGTCGCCCGGGGCCTTGGTGATGATGTTCACCACGCCGGCGAAGGCGCTGGCGCCGTAGAGCGCGGCGCCGACGCCGCGGATGACCTCGATGCGCTCGATGTCCGTGAGCGCCAGGGGCAGGGTCCCCCAGATCGTGGCGCCCAGGTAGTCGGCGTAGGTGCTGCGGCCGTCGATCAGCACCAGGACCTTGTTGGACAGGCGGCGGTTGAAGCCGCGGATGGAGACCTCGGGCTGGCCGGCCGAAGGCTGCATGACGTCCATGCCCGGGACCCGACGCAGCACGTCGGGGATCGAGGTGGCGCCGCTCAGGGCGATCTCCTCGGCGGTGATGACGGTGATGCTCGAGGGCGCCAGCAGGGGGTCCTGGCCGTAGCGGGAGGCGGTGACGACCTCGCGGCTGTAGGGGTCCAGGAAGCTGCCGGCGAGGGCGTCGTCCAGGGGCGGCGCCTCGGTGGCGGGGGCCTCGGCGACCGGGGTCTCCTCGGGCGCCTCGGGCGGGGTCTCGGCGGCGGGCGGGACCTGGTCCACGCCCATCGCCAGGGGCACCTCGACGTCCGAGCCCAGCGACTCCGCCAGGGCCTGGAGCTCCGCCGCGATGCGGGCCAGCTGGGCGAGCTCGGCGCTGGTGGCGGTGGTGGTCGAGGTCTCTCCCGCGGCCTCGGCCTCGGCGGCGGCGGCTTCGGTGGCGGCCTGGGCCGCGGCGGCGTCCCGGGCCTCGATCCGGGCCTCCATGGTGCCGATGAAGCCCTCGACCTCGCCGCGGTCGATGGGCTCGGTCCCCAGGTACTGCTGGAAGAACCGGATCGAGCGCTCGTACTGGCCGGCGTCGGCCAGGGCGCGGCCCACGTTGTAGAGCACCGCCGGGTGAGGGAGGATCTCGTAGGCGGTGAGGAAGTTCTCGACCGCGGTGTCGTAGTCGCCGGCGGCGACCTGCTCCATTGCCAGGTTGAAGTAGCGCCTGGCTTCATCCTTGGGGGCTGCGTGCGCTGCCTGGCCAAAAGCCAGGGACAACGCCAGCAGCACGGGCACCTTGAGGTGTCTGGCCACGGGCTTTCCAGGGGGGTGTGGGAGGGAGGGGGAGCCTACACCACGGCTGGGGGCGTGTCTTAAGGAAATTGAGGTTTTTTGGATTAAATGCGGATCGGGGTAGGGGGCGGATCGAGGGGGATCTCGCCCTCGCCCTCGCCTCCAACTGCACCCCCTCCCAGCCTCACTCCGCCGTGTGCGTGACACACCCGACCGCCATCCTCTGACTCGACACCCGGGCGCGGTCCTTCACCCACGCGTTCCGGAAGTCGTCCCAGCGCTCCTCGTAGTGGTCGGTCCACTTGTAGTAGGTCGAGAAGCAGACCTCGGCGGTGTACGGCAGGCTCGCACCCTCTTCCTTCGCCAGCAGGCGGACCTGCTGGTCGATGTCGATGCAGCCGCCGTCCTTGGTGTAGCAGCCGCTGCCCGACGCGATGAAGCGCTGCTGGTCCCACTCCCAGGAGCGGGAGGTGGGGGTGATGGCGCCGTGAGCGTCGTAGAAGGTCCGCCCGCCGTCCGGGACCTCGATGCTCAGGTAGGTGTAGAACTCGCCCTCGTTGCGCAGCTGGTTGTAGAAGGCGCCCTTGCTGGCGAAGGTCTTGATCTGGTCGGGGTAGTAGCAGCGCCACTCGGCGATGGGGTTCTTCGTGCTGAAGGCCTTGGAGACCTCGTAGGAGGCCTCGTCCTTGAAGGGCAGACCCTGGGCCGAGAAGATGCAGTTGCCGACGCCGTCGGTGACCGCCCGGTGCTCGGACTCGGGGGTGACCAGGGCGGCGACGGTGAAGAGCAGGAGGTACATGACGGTTCTCCGGTGGTTCGGTCGGAGAACGCGTTCATCGGAGACAGGCCCTCAGGGGCGCCCGTCCCGAGATGTCTCATTGCCCGGGTCGAGGTGATCCGGGCGATCAGTCGTACGGACTGCTCTTGTACCCGGCCGGGGTGTCCTCTTCGGCCGCCGCCGGCTCGGGCTCCGCGGTCGCCTCGGCCTTCGCCGGTGCCGGTTCGGCCTCGGGCTTCGCCGTGGTCCGTCTTGGCGTCGTGCGGCGCTTCGACGGCGGCGCCAGCACCACCGGCTCAGGCTCCGGCGCCTCCGTGGCTGAGCCGGCCTCCTCGACCGCGAAGGGGGTCAGGGTCGCCTCGACCGCCAGGGTGGTGCGGCCCACCAGGTCCCGCTGGGCGGAGACCGGCTCGTGGCTGTCCAGGGCGAAGGTGAAGGTGCGCACGTCGCTGGCGCCGCTGGTCGCCTTGAGCTGGGTCTCGAGGGGAGTGACGCCCAGGTCCTGGCCGTCGACGCTCACCGTGGCGCCTGCCGGCTGGGAGGTCAGGGTGACCAGCACGAGTGCTGGCGCGGGTGCCTCGATGGGCTCGGCCGGGGTCACGACGGTCTCGGGGGTCGGCACGGCGGTCGGCAGGCTGCCCTGGGTGGCTTCCTGGGGCGCGATGCTGACCAGGGCCACCGCCGTCATCGCCAGCAGCAACCCGATGCCCGCGCCCCACTTCAGCAGCTGGGTGTTGCGGGGCGGAGTGATGACCGTGGACACGTTCACGTAGTCCCGGGTCGGCACCGCGGAGCAGCTGGACAGGTCGGCGATGAGCGAGCCCATGTCCTGGTACCGCTCCTGGGGGGCCTTGGAGAGACACCGCCGGATGACCTCCTCGAGTCCGGGCGGCAGCTCCAGGTCCGGCCAGAAGTCCGCCATGCGCGGGATCGGGTTCTGCACGTGGGCGATCATCGTCGCCGCGGTGGTCGGGCCGTGGAAGGGGTACTGGCCGGTCAGCGACCGGAACATCAGCACGCCCAGGCTGTAGATGTCCGCCCGGTGGTCGATGGCCATGCCCTGGACCTGCTCCGGGGACATGCAGTGAGGGCTGCCCAGGATCATGCCGCTCAGGGTCAGCGACTGGTCGGCCTCGGTCAGCTTGACCAGGCCGAAGTCGACGACCTTCACGACCTCCTCGCCGTCCTCCTGCATCCGCACCAGCAGGTTCGAGGGCTTCAGGTCCCGGTGCACGATGCCCAGGGCGTGGGCTTCGCGCAGGGCCTTGCAGACCTGCATCATCAGCTGGATGCAGCGGGTGGGCTCCAGGGGGCCTTCGTCCTGGAGGAGCCGGGACAGGGGGCGGCCCTGCACGAACTCCATGACCAGGTAGTACATGCCGCCCGGGGTCTGGCCGTAGTCGTGCAGCACCACCGTGTTGGGGTGGTTCATCTGCGCCAGGGCCTCGGCCTCGAGCAGGAAGCGCCGCTCGAATTCCGCGCCCTCCACGTTGTTGCCGTGGTGGAGCACCTTGATGGCCACCTTGCGCCGCAGGGGCTGCTGCTCGGCTTCGTACACAGCCCCCATGCCGCCCCGGGCCACCAGCTTGATGACCTTGTAGCGGCCGGCGATCTCGGCACCCACGAGGTTGTCGTGACTCAGCGTCGGCGGTGGCGGGGCCGTGGGCAGAGACGTCGTCGAGGGCAGGCTGTGTTCAGGGTACAAGAGGGGGACCCTCAGGGTGCCGGCATCATGCCATCGTGGGAGCCGCGACTCGTCCGGTCGCGGGAAGGGTGCAGGAGAAGGGGTGGCATCCTACCCCCCTGAAGTCCTAATTGTTCAAGGAGGATCTGAAGAATTGCCGTGGACGATGCTTGCACATGGGGGTCTCCTGGGCCTGTTCCTGCTGGCTGGCTGGGCCTGGCCGCGCCGCGAACAGCCCCGCTTCGGCCGGGACACGCTGGTCAACGTGGGCAACGGCGCGGTCCTGTTCGCCGCCCAGCTCCTGGCGCTGAAGCCCCTGGCGGCCGCGGTCGACGTGCACCTCGTCGACGCGGGCCTGCTCGGGCCCCTGTGGCTGCAGGCCCTCGTGGCCTTCGTGGCCCTGGACCTCACCCGGTACTGGGTGCACTTCGCCCACCACCGGGTGCCCTGGCTGTGGACCTTCCACCGGGTGCACCACTCCTCGGAGACCCTGGACGCAACGGCCGGTCTGCGCATGCACGCGGTGGACTTCGTGCAGCTGTGGGCGCTGCCGGTGCTGTGGTTCGGAGTGGTCTTCGACACGGCGCACTGGCCGGCCTGGCTGCTCTCGGTGCTGCTGCTCATCCCCGTGGCCTTCGACGGCTTCCAGCACGCCAACCTGCGCGTCGACCCCGACGCCACCTGGCTCAAGCTCTGGAACAAGCTCCTGAACAACCCCCACTTCCACGCCTGGCACCACACCAACGAGGTGCCCCTGATCGACGGCAACTACAGCAACACGCTGATCATCTGGGACCGGCTCTTCGGCACCGAGGTGACGCGGAAGACCCTGCCCGACGAGTTCGGCATCGGGGCGGACCAGCAGCTGGAGATCGGGGTGGTGGCGCTGCAGCTGTTGAGGCGCCGCAGGTAGGACCAGGTTCGGGACGTGCCACACTCCCGGCGTGCGCCTCAAGATCGCCGCTGTCCTGCTGGTCACGCTGCTCTGTCTGGGATGGGTGATCTCGGGCATCGACCCGGAGCAGCTCAAGGTCTCCCTGGCCGGCGCCCGCTGGGCCTGGCTGCTCCCGATGTTCGGCATCTACGTCTGCGCCCACGCCCTGCGCTCGCTGCGCCTGGGACTGTTGCTGGGCGAGCCGGTGCCGTTCATCGGCCTGTTCTCCGTGACCAGCATCGGGTTCCTGGCGATCAACGTGGTGCCCCTGCGTCTGGGCGAGTTCGTGCGGCCCTACCTGCTGCTCGAGGCCCACGGCGTGCCCTTCGGGCGGTCGCTGGCGGCCATCCTGGTGGAGCGGCTGCTGGACATGACCATGTTGCTGGGCATGCTGCTGCTGGTCGGCTGGGTGGTGGAGCTGCCCGCCGAAGGCGTGGTGGTGGCGGGCATCGACGTGATCAGCGCCGGACAGCGCTTCGCCGGGACCCTGAGCGCCATCGGCTTCGCCGGCATCGTGGCGCTGCTGGTGGCCGGGCCGCTGGTGCTGGGGCTGATGGACCGCGTCCCCGGGGTGCGGGCCCTGCGGCCCCTGGCCGAGGCCTTCCACGGGGGCCTCCAGCGGCTCGCGTCGGAGCCCGCCAGGGGCCTCGCTGCGGTGGTGCTCTCCGTGGTGATCTGGTCGATCACCATCGTGTCGGTGCTCTGCGTGCTCGAGGTCTTCGACGGCCTGCCCCACACCCTGGCGGCGGCCCTGACCACCTGGTCCGTGACCCTGAGCGGCATGACCGTGGCGCCCACCCCGGGGTTCTTCGGCGCCTACGAGGCCTTCTGCCTGGCAGGCCTGCTGCTGTTCGAGGTGGACCAGACCATCGGCGCGACCTTCGCCATCGTGCTGCACCTGGGGCAATTCGCCTTCACGGTGGCGATGGGCGGGATCTTCATCCTCTGGCAAGGGCTGAGCCTGCGCTCGCTGGTGGCGGACAGCCGGGCGGCGGGTAGCGCCCTCAGAAGCTGATCTCCAGCGTCTCCTCGGCGGTCTCTCCCGAGGCCGCGGTGCTGCGGATCGTGTAGGTCAGGGTCCGGCCGCTGCGGCCGCGGGCGACGGCGCTGTGGGCGGTCACCAGGGTCTGGCTGCCCCGCTCGTTGCCGTTGGGGAAGATCAGCGACGTGGTGGCGGGCTCGGCGGTCTGCCAGGTCACCAGGCGCCGGCCCTGGCCGATGTCGCGGACCTTGACCTCGTCCAGGGTGAGGACCGCTGGGGCCCCGGTCTCGGAGCCGGCGCCCGTCTTCGCCAGGGTCACCGCGGCGTCGACGTCGAGCACGCCGTGGCCGGTCTCGTCGTCCCGGCCGTCCGCGTGGGTGTCGAAGGCGGTCTGGAGGAGGACCTCGCGGAGCTCGTCGACCCCCAGGTCGGGGGCAGCTGCCAATACCAGGGCGGCGGCGCCCGCCACGTGGGGGGTGGCCATCGTTGGCGACCTGCACGCTGGTGCCGGTCACGTCTCCGCTGGCGTCCAGGCCGAGCACGCGGACCGGCAGGATGGCGGCGTCGGGCGCCACGCCCATCACGCCTTCGCCGTTGTCGGTCGCCTGGGCGATGGTGCCAGCGACGTGGGTGCCGTGGGAGCCGCCGCTGGCGGCGTCGGCGTCGGAGTCGCTGGCGTCTTCGTCGTCGTCGAAGAAGTCGTAGCCGGCGAGCAGGCTGCCGAAGCCGTCGGGGCCCTCGGAGACGCCGGAGTCGACCACCGCCACGACCACCTGGGCGCCCCGGGTGGTGTCGTGGGCCGAGGTCACGCCCAGGGTGCTCATGTGCCACTGGTAGGGGAAGTAGGGGTCGTCGGGCAGGGCGGCGGGGCGCACGCGGACCAGGGGCTCGATCCACTCGATCTCGTCGTGGTCGGCCAGCGCCGCCTGGACCGTGGCGAGATCGGCGGGGGCCTCGAAGGTCCAGGTCGCGTGGGCCCGGGTCGCCTCGGCGGCCGGGCGGGCGAAGCGCTGCCTGGGGAAGGCGTTGCGGGCCTGGCGCACGCCCAGCCGGCGCAGGGTGTCGTCCAGGGCGGGGCGCGCGGTCACGAGCTCGCCCTGCTCGGCGAGACCGGTGACGCCGGGGGACAGCTTCAGCACGAATTGGCCGGCGATGACGTCGGCTTCGGGCGCCACGGCGGTCTCGACCGTGTCCAGGACCTGCGGGCCCGCTTCGGGCACCGCGCCCGGGGTGGGGGCGGCGCAGGCGGTGGCGAGGGCGGCCAGCAGGGCGGACGCACGTCGAGCCATGAGATCTCCGGTCGGTGTTGGAGGAGGTGCTCCAGGGTTCGGCTCTGGGTTCGGGTGACTTGACGGGCTGGATCACTGCCTCGATTTTCCCAAGAACAGAAATTTCTAAAATTCTGTAGGGGAATGCCCGTCCTTGGATGAGAATGGGGGCCCCTGCCCCGTTCTTCCCCGGGCACGATGAAGCTGCTGATCGCCACCGAAGACCTGGACCTGACGCGAGCGCTGTCCGCCGCTCTAGGGACATCCCGGTGCTCACCACCTCGGCGGCGTTCGCCCACGACTCCGAGGAGGTCGCGCTGTGCGCGGAGGAGCTGGGCTCCGAGGGCTTCCTGGCCCGGCCCTTCCCGATGCTCGAGGTGCCGAACCTGCTGCACGAGGTGGTGACGTCGGGCTGGAGCGTCGACGAGATCGACGACCCTGTGACGACTCTGCACGATCAGCCCTGGCGCTCGACCCCGTCCCAGAGCGACTCCCGCAGCGAGGAGCGCGCGGTGGGGCTGGGAGAGCTGCGCCAGCGCCAGCGCGAGGCGAGCCGGGCCCGGAGCCTCCAGCCCATGGACAGCATCAGCGGCGCGTCGCTGCGCGCCAGCGACCCGTGCCGGGCGAGTGTGCGGGACCTCCGGCGCGAGCTCGCCGGGCTGCGGCTGGCACCGCCGCGGCGGGTGCTGGGCCTGGGGCCCCAGGCCCGCCGGAACGACATCCGCTTCGCGGCCCTGCGCAAGAGCCGGCGCCTGGAGCGGCTGCGGGACGACGTCCACCTGGTGCCCGAGGTGCGGGTGGCGGCCCAGGCGCTGCTGGAGCTGGTGCGGACGGCCGAGGCGTGTCTGCTTGGCCGGTTGGTGTGACTCATCGACCCGGTCGGTCAGCCGGGGATCACGCCCCCGTAGAGCCCCACGTTGAGCCCGCCGTTTCGGAACGTGGTGATCTCTTCGATCTCGGGGGTCAAGCGCCGCGCCAGCTCCGGCCGCGGGGTGATGGCGACCAGGCGCCACCCGGGCAGGATCTGGCGTAGTCCGGCGCCGAAGGTGTCGTAGAGGCCGTTGATCTTCGCCCGATCCGCCACCCGCACACCGTAGGGCGGGTTCAGGATCACCAGGCCTGGGGTGTCCGGCAGCTCGGGCCAGGGCTCGTGCAGCTTGCCGTGGGCCAGCCGCAGGGCCGCGCCGACCCCGGCCCGGTCGGCGTTGGCCCGGGTCGCCTTCAGCGCACCCGGGTCGCGGTCGCGGCCGTAGAGCACCGGCAGGGTGCCCGGGACCCGGTCGGCTTCGGCCTGGAGAGCCGGCCACCGCTTGCCGGGGAACGCGGGCCAGCCCACGCAGGGCGGGCGTCGACCGCGGCCCGGGGCACGGTCCTGGGCCAGCCAGGCCCCCTCGATGAGAAAGGTCCCGGACCCGCACATCGGGTCCGCCAGGGGCTCGGTCGCCGGGTCCCAGTCCGCGGCCCTCAGCAAGGTGGCCGCGAGGGTCTCCCGGAGGGGGGCCTTGGCGGTGGCCTTGCGGTAGCCGCGCTTGTGCAGCAGGCCGCCGCTGGCGTCGGCGCTGATCGTGGCCCGCTTGCCCTGGACCCGAACGGTCACCTGGAGGGGTGGGGGCGGGCGCTTCGCGGTGCGGCGAGGACCGCGCAGGGCCTCCTGGGCGGCCTGGACCACCCGCGCTGCCACGGCGTCCGGCCGACGGATGCGGGCCTGCTTGAGCGTTGCAGTGGCCTCGATGCGCTGGCCGGGCCAGGCGAAGTCCTTCCACGGCAGCCGGCGCACGTCGGCCGCCAGGGCCTGGAGCGACGCCGCGTTCGCGTCGCCCAGCGTCACCAGCACCCGGCTCGCCGTGCGGGACCACAGCGCCAGTCCGGCCGCGTCCAGCAGCTCCCCCCGCAGCCGGACCCCTCCAGGCACCACCTCGACCCGCCGCTCGGCGAGCTCCGCGACCTCTTCGGCGACGAAGGCCTCGAGGCCCGGAGGGGCGACGAGGAACAGGTTGCGGGCGGGTCGTGTCATGGGGCCGGCGGGATCCTGGGGGGTGCTATCCTGCGCCCCCGCAATTCCGGAGAGGAGTCCGTCCCATGCTGAGCGCCCTGCTGCCTGCCGTCCTGCTGTCCACCCCGGCCGTCGTGGCCGGCGAGTACCCGGCCGACACGGCCCACTCGACCGTGGGCTTCGTGGTCGAGAGCGCGCTGATCGACGCCCAGGGAACCTTCAACCAGTGGAGCGCGGTCGCCATCGTCGACGGGGGCGACCTGAGCACCCTCGAGCTTCGCGCCACCATCGACATCAGCAGCATCGACACCGGCATCGAGAAGCGCGACGCCCACCTCAAGTCCCCGGACTTCTTCGAGACCAGCGCCCACCCCAAGGCCACCTTCAAGAGCCGGGAGGTGAAGGTCCAGAGTCCGGAGAGCCTGTTGGTCAGCGGCGACCTGACCATCAAGGGCATCACCAAGCGGGTGACCATCCCGGTCACCGTGAAGCACGCCGGCGACGACCGCTACCGCCTGGCCGGTCGGCTGACCATCAACCGCATGGAGTTCGGCGTGGACTACCAGTCCAACCTGAACCCGATCGCGAACACCGTCGACGTCAACCTGGACGTGAACTTCACGGCGCCTCGGTAGCTCCCGAGAGCATCTCGCCCAGGCGCCCGATGCGCCGCCACAGCGGGACCAGGCCCACCAACAGCGCGGGCACCACGTTCACCACCCAGGTCAGGCCGGCGTAGGCCAGGGCCTGGGCCTCGCCCACGCCGAAGAACCCGAGCACGAAGACGCTCACGGCGGCGGGGCCTGCCCCCATCGACGGGGGCAGGGCGATGCTCGCCAGGCTGCCGACGGCCAGGATGCCGGACACCGCCATCCAGGGCAGGTCCACCTGGACGCCCAGGGCGGGCAGCAGCGCCCAGAAAGTGCCGACCAGGCAGGCCACGTGCAGGCTGGCCAGGGCCAGGTTGCCCGTCGCCAGGACCGGGTGGCCCAGGTGGTCCCCGGCCGCTCGCAGGGTCTCCCGCAGGCCCTCGATGAGCCCTGGGCGGTCGTCTTCGGGGGGCTCCCCGAGGCGGCGGGCGACGGCCACCACACCGACCGCGCCGACCAGGCTGCCCAGTGCCAGGAGCGCGACGGCGTTGGTGGCCTGGCCAGCCTTGGCGGCGCCGAGCAGGGCGGTGAAGTGGGGCGCACCGAGGACCAGCACCCCCAGCAGGAAGACCCCGAAGGCGAAGGCCTCGAGGAACGCGGTCAGACCGACGGCGCTGATGGCGGCGGGCGCTGGCACGTCCTGCTCGGTCTTGAGGAGCACGATGGCGAACAGGTCGCCGCCGCGCATCGGCAGCACCGTGTTCACCAGGCCCGCGGCGTAGCCGATGACCACCACCGGCCAGATCGGGCGCCGGTGGTCTGGGAGGAGCGACACCCACACCCGCAGCTCGTGCAGGGTCAGGCCCGTGGTCTTGCCGACCAGGGCCAGGGCCAGCCAGCCCCAGGCGGCGCCGCCCAGGGCGGCGCCCAGCTCGCCGAGGTCCACCTGCCGGAGCAGGAGGACCAGCACAGCGACCGAGACCAGGGCCTGGACGACGGGGACGAGGGCTCTTCTGGCCACGGCGGGAGGCTACCGCGCGGGGCCTGGAGCGCCGACCGACAGGTCTCCCGTCGCCCCGCGGACCAGCGAGCCGACAGGCGGCTCCCCTCGCTCGTCACGTGCCG
>CAYFPX010000216.1:8752-14021 GCA_964344945.1 uncultured Enterobacterales bacterium | reverse complement strand
GGGCGACCAGCGGCTGCTGCTGTACAACGTGCACGGCAGCTCGAACACCCTGTGGTTCAGCGTGCTGGGCACCTCGGACACCGGCTCGACCGGCGACACGGGCGCCACCAGCGACACCGGGTCCACCGGCGACTCCGGCACGACCAGCGACTCCGGCACCACCGGCGACTCCGGCACCACGACCGGGGGTTAGCAGCCCGCCGGGCCAACCCACTCCGGATCTCCTCGTCAAGGCCCTGTCCAGGGCCCTCGCTCGGCCCTCCACCGGAGTTGCTGGCCCCGGTCCAACGGTGTAATCACCCCCTTCCTCGCACTCCCTCTCTCCCCGGGAGTGGACCCTCCATCGGAGGCTTCGGCATGTCCCTGTTCCTGACCCTCGCTGCCCTCTCCGGCCCCGCGCACGCCGGCGGCATCGGCGTCGTCGGCCTGGCCGCGACCCACTCGGAGAAAGTGTACTTCTACGACAGCGAGTCGAACCAGTTCAGCGACATCCAGATGCGCCCGACCACCGGGTTCGGCCTCGAAGCCCTGCTGGGCGATCGCGACGACCGCCTCATCGGCCTGATGAAGGTCTACTACTTCACCGACTTCCAGGCGACCACGGACAACGTCGAGACCGGCGGCGGCACCGGCCCCTACACCATCCCCCTGGACGACGACTTCCGCACCCGCTCCGTGGGCGTGTTCACCGCCGGGCTGCAGTGGGGCCTCTGGGGCGACCCGACCGGCCTCCAGGTCAACCTGGTCACCTCCCTGGGCACCGCCGCCATCACCCCCGACGCCACCGAGTTCCTGCTCGTGGAGATCGGCCCGGGCGTGCACTACGTGATCAACAAGAAGTACGTCCTGCACGCCGAGGCGGTCTACCACTTCCGCTTCCGCAAGACGGCCAGCCACGGTGGCGGCCTGAACGTCGGCATCCGCTACTACTTCGACTAGCGTGCGGCTCAGCGCGGCCCTCGCCCTGACCCTGGCCGGGTGCGAGTTCCACGAGGCCCAGTTCACCTGGCACGACCAGCTCGAGCCGGGCGGGCCCTGCTACGAGGTGGACCTCTCCGACGGGCTGAGCGAAGAGAGCACCCAGGAGCTGCACGACACCTTCGACTGCCTCAACAGCAGCGGGAACCTCGATCCGCTGCTGGAGCTCGAGGAGGTGATGGACACCCGGACCCGCTCCACCCAGCAGGCGGGCATCGAGCTGGCGATCGTGCTCAACAACCTGCCAGACGCAGGCATCGACCCCTACGCCCTCGCCGGACAGATGGTCACCTGGATGGAGGACCCCGAGGGCCGGGAACAGGTCGACGCCTTCTGGGAGGCGGTGGGCGAGCTGATGTACGGCGTGCCCTACGCGACCCTGAGCACCGAGGGCTACCCCCTGAACACGGCCACGGCGCTGGATCAGGGCATCGTGCGGCCGCTGCTGCCCGCCATCCGAGCCGGAGCCGCGGCCACCCTCGACGACGACCTGATCGCCCTGGAGCACACCTGGGCGATGGTCGAGAGCGACGCCCTGCTGCGCCTGCTCCACACCACCGGCGCCTGGTACGAGGAACCGTCACTCCAGAGCCTGGTGGCCGACGTGCCCCGCAAGCTCGGCGCCGCCATCGACGCCAGTCGGACCCCGGACAACGACCGCTGGGCCGAGGCCAGCGGCGACAGCCTCCGGGACCTGGTCGAGGCGATGCTGGTGGAGGTCGAAGAAGACGGCCGCATCACCCTGGCGCACCTCGAACAGCCCCTGCGCACCCTGCTCGACGACGACCGGCTGCGGGACGACCTGGAGCAGACCCTCGGCGACCTGCAGGCCTCGGGCCGGCTGGGGGCCTACCCGGTGGAGCTCATGCACTTCATCGAGGTCGACGCCGACGGCGGCGGCCTGAGCAGCGGCGAGGACAGCGCGCTGGTGGCGCTGCTGCGCATGCTGGCCGCCGGGAATCGACCGGTGCGCTGCTCCCTGAACGTGCTGGGCTGGGAGATCGGGCTGCTGGAGCTGGACAACCTCTCCAGCGAGATGCTCCAGACCTTCGCCGAGCTGGACCCGGACCAGGCGGTGGACGCGGTGGACCTGCTGGGCGGCGCCCTGGACATCGAGCTGTTCGGCTACAACCTGAGCGACGCCATCCTGGACCAGGTCGCCGACGGCGGCCTGTGCGTGGACCCGACCGATGGCCAGGTGGTCATCGACAGCGGCTTCGTCGCCGACCTGGCCAGCCTGGACCGGCTGAACGACCCGGGCGCCGGCCAGGCCCTGCGCACCAGCATCCACCTGCTCGCGGCGGTGCACGACAGCGCCGCCAGCCAGGTGCCTGCTCTGACCCAGGTGCTCGCCGACGTGCACGGGCTCGGCCTGGTCCCCCCGGTCGAGGAGGTCCTGCGGGACTTCGGCGACGCCGCGGTGGTGACCACGGCCCTGGACTTCATCCCCGCGCTGCTGGCCCCCGAGGACTACGCCGACGACCACGACTACCCCGACGGCGTCGAACCCCTGGACTTCGCCGCTGGCTGGGAGGTCGCGCGGGTGGCCTTCACCCCGGGCGACAGCGGCAAGAGCCCCGTCGAGGAGCTCGCGCGGCCCTTCGCCGCGGCCGCCGCCCAGCCCGAGACCTGGGACGCTCTGGGCAACCTGGCCGTGATGCTCCAGGACCCGGACCAGCACCTCAACGCCCCGGGCAGCATCCTGCTGCCGCTCTTGGACCTGGACCCGGACCTGGCGCTGACCCGGGCTCTGGGCGGCGTGATCCTGAAGCCCGAAGCCGGCGCACCCCTGCTGCGCATCGCCGAGCACGAGGCCTTCATCGACGCCATGGCCCGGGCCGAGGTGGACCAGGAGGGTCCCCTGCCGTTCATCGCCCGGCTGGTGACCGACGGCAGCCTGGAGACCCTGCTCCGCATGATCGATCGGGCGCTGATCGCGCTATAGCTGGCGTGCCTCTCGCACCCGAGGTCCGCCATGCCCGCAGACCGCCAGTACGCCGAGCTGCCGCGCCCCAGCGGCCAGCTGGAGCACCGCTACGGCGACCAGATCACGCTGCTCAGCCACCCCTGGGCGATGAGCCTGCTCAACCGCCTGAGCGAAGCCGACTGTCGCCAGCCCGAGGTCGACCTGATCTGCGAGGCCCTGTTCGACTGGCTCTTCACCCAGGTGGCCAGCCGGGAGCTGCTCACCCGGCAGGTGGAGACCCCGACCCGCATGGCGGAGTTCACCCCGGCCGGGGTCTACGCCGGTGAGGTCGTCGACCCGGACCAGGACGCCGTGGTGGTCGACGTGGCCAGGGCGGGCATCCTGCCGTCGGCCCGGTTCTTCCGCGGCCTCAACCTGCTGCTCGACCCGGCACGGGTGCGCCAGGACCACATCTTCATGAACCGGGTCACCGACGAGCACGGCACGGTCACCGGGGTCGACATGTCCGGCTCCAAGATCGGCGGCCCGATCGACGGCGCGACCATCTTCCTGCCCGACCCGATGGCCGCGACCGGCAGCTCCATCAGCCGGGTGTTCGAGCTCTACCGAGATGACCTGGATCAAGACCCCAGGCGGGTCGTGGCGGTTCACCTGATCGTCACGCCGGAGTATGTCCGTCGCATTACCTCCGAGTTCCCCAAGGTGCGCGTGTACGCCATCCGCCTGGACCGGGGGCTGTCCGACGGGGCCGTGCTCGCCACGGTGCCGGGAGAGCGCTGGGCCGACGAGGTGGGGCTCAACGGGCACCAGTACATCGTGCCTGGCGCCGGTGGCCTCGGCGAGGTCCTGAACAACAGCTGGGTGTGATGTCGGCTCAGAAGGACCGGTCATGACGACGCCCCAGATCACGCCCCTCATCGAGACGGACGCGCTCCAGGCCCGCATCGCGGAGCTCGGAGCCCAGATCCGAGAGGCCTACGGCGACGAGCCGATCACGTGCATCGGCGTGCTCAAGGGCAGCTTCATGTTCATGGCCGACCTGACCCGGGCCATCGGCGGCAGCGTGCGCTGCGAGTTCCTGGGAGTCGCCAGCTACCACGGTGGCACCCGCAGCACCGGTGTGGTGCGCATCACCCACGACCTCCGCCAGTCCATCGAAGGCCAGCACTGCCTGCTGATCGAGGACATCATCGACACCGGGCTGACCATGGACTACCTGCTGCGCATGCTGCAGGTGCGGGCCCCGCGGTCCCTGAAGGTCGTGTCCCTGCTGGACAAGCCGGGCAACCGCGAGGTCGAGGTGCCGGTGGACTACGTCGGCTTCACGATCCCCGACGAGTTCGTGGTCGGCTACGGTCTGGATCTCGGAGAGCTCTACCGCAACCTGCCCTACATCGGGGTCTACCACCCATGAAGCGCGTCTCCACCGACCAGGCCCCCGGCGCAGTCGCCGACTACAGCCAGGCCACCGTGCACAACGGCGCCGTCTACTGCGCCGGCCAGATCGGCTTCATGCCCGCCGCCGGCGGCGGCTGGGAGCTGGCGCCGACCTTCGAGTCCCAGGCCCGCTACGCCCTGGAGAACCTGCGGGCCGTGCTCCGGGCAGCCGGCACCGACTTCGACCGGGCTCTGAAGGTGGGCGTGTTCCTGACGGACATGGCGCACTACAGCGCCTTCAACGCCATCTACGCCAGCTTCCTGGACACGGTCTGGCGGGACGCGATCGGCGACGCCGAGTTCGAGCTCCGGGACGACGAGGGCAACGTGACCGGCACCCGGGGCCTCCAGGAGATCGAAGGCGTGATCTTCCCCGCCCGGGCGGCGGTCGCCGTGGCCGCCTTGCCGAAAGGCGCTCTGGTCGAGGTGGACTGCATCGCCGCGCTGTGAGCGCGGCGGACCGGTTCAGGTCCCTTCGCCTCCGGACTCGCCGCCACCATCGCTGCGCTTCCGACGCCGACGCCGACGCCGACGCCGACTGCTCGGGGGCCTGTCCTCCGCTTCGGCCCGCTGTTCGCTCGTGCGGTGCTCGAAGCCCGCGATGAACTCGAGCCACTCGCTCCCGTAGCGGGCCACCTGCCAGGCGCGGATCTCGGGCACCGCCGCGATGGCTTCGGGGCTGGACGGCCGCCAGGCCGCCAGGTTCTTGAGCTGGGCGTTCGACGCGACCAGGGACACCGGCACGCCGCGCTCCTCGACCACCTCGGTCCGCCAGCGCTTGAACTCGCTGAGCAGCCTGTCGACTTCGCGGCCCCGGTGCGGAGGCTTGGGACCCTGGCGGCCCTTCGGCTTGGCGACGGGCAGTGGATCGGTGTCGCCCTTGGCGGTCTGGATCGCCTCGAGCAGGTGCTCGCCGTGGCGACGGAT
>CAYFPX010000216.1:0-8742 GCA_964344945.1 uncultured Enterobacterales bacterium | reverse complement strand
CATCGTGGACTTCAGCCGCACGTGCTTGCCCAGATCCTCCTCGGTCTCCGGTCGGCGCTGGGCGAGCAGGACCAGCACCTGCTCGGGGATGACCTTGTAGGGCGGGCGATCGAGCTCCCGGGCCCGGCCGTCGCGATAGCGCCACAGGTGGCGCAGCGCGACCCGGTCCCTGTCGTCGAGACCGGAGATGCGCTTCATGCGGATCCAGCCGTCGGGGTCGAAGGCCCGGCCCGACCACTCGCGGCCCTCGATGACCTTGAATTCCTCGGCCGCCACGTCGAGCCGCTCCAGGGCCTCGAGCTTGTGGAACAGGATCTCTCGCAGGGCCAGCAGGTAGTGGGTGTCGCCCCGGGCGTACTCCAGGTGCTCCGGGAGCAGGGGGCGGGAGGCCCAGTCGTGCCGCTGGTACTTCTTGTCCATGGCGGCGCCGAAGAACCGCGCACACAGGTCCGCCAGGCCGACCTTGGGCAGGTCCAGGAGCTGGGCGGAGATCATGGTGTCGAAGAGGTTGACGACGTGGAAGCCGAAGTCCCGCTGCATGCAGACCACGTCGTAGTCGGCGCCGTGCAGCACCTTGACGATGGCGGGATTCGACAGGACCTCGCCCAGGGGACTCATGTCGCTGACGGCGAGGGGATCCACGATGTAGTCCCGCTCCCGGTCGGACACCTGGATCAGACAGACCTTCTCCTGGTAGTGGTGCATGGAGTCGGACTCGGTGTCGACGCCCAGCACGTCTTCGCTGGCGAAGGAGCGACAGGCCTCCACGAGGGCCTCGTCGTCTTCGATCATCACCAGCGGAGTGTCCAGCATTCAGCAGCAGTCGGCATGGGACTGTAAGGGCTGGCCGTCGCGTTATCAACGGGGCCTCCCATGACGCGCCGCCTCGTCATCGCCCTGGGGGGCAACGCACTCATCCGGCCGGGGGAGATCGGCAGCGTCGCGGAGCAGCACTCCCGCGCTCGGGAGCTGGCGACGCTGCTGGCCACCAACATCGACCCGGGCTGGGAGCTGGTGCTGACCCACGGCAACGGGCCCCAGGTCGGGCGGGTGCTGCTACGGAGCGATCTGTGCACCCCCGACATCCCCGAGGTCCCCGTCGACGTGGCGGTCGCCGCGACCCAGGGAGAGATGGGCCTGATGATGCAGCAGGCTCTGGTGGGCGAGACGGGGCGCCCGACCGTCACGGTGCTCACCCAGGTGGTGGTGGACCCGGCGGATCCGGACTTCGAGGACCCCACCAAGTACATCGGGCGCTTCTACCGGCAGGCCGACGCCGAGCAGCGGGCCGTGGAGCTGGGGTGGCGGGTCCGGGAGGACCCGGGCCGGGGCTGGCGGCGGGTGGTGCCGTCGCCGAAGCCGGTGGAGGTGCTGGAGACCGGCGCCATCGAGATGCTGCTGGCGGCGGGGCTCACGGTGGTGGCGGCCGGGGGCGGCGGCGTGCCGGTGATCCGGGCCCACGGGACCCTGGTCGGGGTCGAGGCGGTGGTGGACAAGGACCGGGCCTCGGCGCTGCTGGCAGCGGAGCTGCGGGCGGACGCGCTCTGGATCCTGACCGGGGTCGACGAGGTGCAGGTCGGCCACGGCACGCCCGAGGCCCGGTCGCTGCGCGAGGTCACCGTCCACGAGCTCCAGGCCCACCTGGACGCCGGCGAATTCCCCAAGGGCTCGATGGGCCCGAAGGTCGAGGCGGTCCTGGACTTCGTGCGGCGCAGCGGCGGCGAGGCGGTGATCACCAGCCTGGAGGTCCTGCCCGCTGCGATGCTGGGGCGGCGGGGGACCTGGGTCAGACCCGCTCGCTGACCCAGTCCAGGCGCTCACCAACCGTGCGCAGCGCCGTGGGCACCCTCAGCAACCGCCCGCCGAGGGCCCAGCGGTCCAAGAGGCCCTCGAGCACCAGCTGGAAGTGCAGCTGGATCCAGTGGTTGGTGCTGCGGATGCCGTCGCGCTCCAGGGCGATGGCGCCGTAGGGCAGCAGCACGATGCGGTCGTAGGCGGCGGCCCCTTCGCGGAAGGCGGCCATGAACCCGTCGGTGTCGGCGCCCAGTTGGTGGTGGAAGCGGTAGAGCAGCCAGAAGGCGGCGTAGTCGACGCTGCAGCGGTCCGCGATCCAGCTGGCGTCGCCGCGCTCGGCGGCGACCCGGTCGCGCCACAGGGTCTCGACCAGCTCCCGCAGCTGGGAGGGCCCCAGGTCGTGCAGATCGACGCCGGTGCGCTCCAGGTACTCCCGCATGCCTTCCGGCACGATGGCCAGCCCCAGGCGCTCGCCGAGGGCCTGGCAGAGGGTGGTCTTGCCCGTGCCGGCCGAGCCGGTCACCGCGATGCGCATGGAGGAGGGCTACCCGTCGAGGAAGTCGTCGTTGTCGGAGGGCGGGTCCTCGACGGACTCGTCGTCTTCGTCGGCGTCTTCGATGGTGTAGGCGGCCAGCGTCCCAGCCGCCTGGTTCAGGACCTTGAAGTCCTCTTCGCTGCGGGCATCAGCCTGGCCCTGGAGGCGCGCGATCATGCCGTCGGCCTTGCGGATCTGGAAGCCCAGTGCAGCCATCAGCACCTCGCGCCAGACACGGCCAGCCTCGCCGGAGAGCTTGTCGTGGGCGCTCCGGTCGAGCTCGTAGATCCAGGCCTCGTCGTGGGCCACGCAGCTGGCGTTCCTGCGCCTGCCCAGCAGCAGGGCGCCAGTTCCGAACAGCGACCCCGTGTGCAGGCCCGCGAGCTTCTCCGCCCGGCCCCGGCCCGTGTTGCGCAGCACGTCGACCACGCCGTCGGCCACCAGGTAGACCGAGCTGCCCTCGTCGCCCTCCAGGAACAGCGCCTGACCGGCCGGGACCAGCCGCGGGGCCATGGCCTCGGAGATGGCCTGGACCACCGAGGGGGTCGCCTTGTCCATGCCCGGCAGGAACAGCAGGGCCTCGGTGACCGGCGGAGCGCCGCCGCCGGCCATGGCCCTGGCGCGGGTCCACAGGCTCTTGAAGGCGCCCGCGTTGGCCTCCTTGCGGGTCGGCGCGGCTTCGTGGCCGGCGCTCAGGCGGGCGATGCGGCTGCCGGTCTCCCCCACCCGCTCCGCGAGGCTCTGCAGGGCCCGGTCCAGCAGGAAGTCGTACATCGGGGAGCCCTCGGACCGGAGCTTGCCGAGGGCGTCGGTGCTCAACACCAGCAGGCTGGCCTCGCCGTCGGCCCGCACGGTGGCGGTCCTCGGCTCGCCGGGGGTGAAGGCCGCGCCCTCCCCCACCAGCTGACCGGTGCGGATCCGGCCGACCTCCTTCTCCCAGGTCTCCACGACCAGCTCGCCGGACTCGACCACCGCGAGCTCCGTCGCTTCGGTGCCGTCGCGCCAGAGCACCTGACCGGAGCGCACGGCGCGGCGCTCCCAGGCGCCGGCGGCGGACCGCAGGACCGCGAGGTCCAGCTTGCGAAAGACGGCCGTGCGGCCCAGGGCCTGATCGATCCCACTCATCTCCGTGCCTCCAGAGAAGGCGGATTATCCCTCGTCGTGGCCGTGCCGCGCGCGGATCTTGCGCAGGACCTCGTCGGGGCCGAAGGCGCGGGGCAGGAGGTCGGAGAGGGGCAGCCGGTCGATGCGGCCCGCGGTGTCGCAGAGCAGCATCTCCATGTCCTGGCCGAAGTCGCTGAGCACCTGCCGGCAGGCGCCACAGGGCGAGGCGGGAGGCGCGGTGTCGGTCACCACGGCGCAGCCGACGAGCTGGGTGGTGCCGGCGCTGACGGCCGTGAACACCGCCACGCGCTCTGCGCAGCAGGTGTGGGAGTAGCTGGAGATCTCCACGTTGCAGCCGGTGAAGATCCGACCGTCGGCCCCCAGGACCGCGGCACCCACGGTGAAGCCGCTGTAGGGCGCATGGGCCCGCACACGCACCTCGGAGGCCGCGGCGACCAGGGCCTCGATCTGGTCCTGGCTCAGCCCCACCGCTGCACCAGGGACTCGAGCAGATCCGCCAGGCTGGCGCCGGCGCGGGCGGCGGTCTCGGTGACCTCCTCGTGGGTCAGGGGCTCGCTGGCGTGGCCCGCCGCCAGGTTGGAGACCATGCCGACCGCGATCAGGGGCGTGCCCTGCTGGGCCAGGGCGATGACTTCGGGCACCGTGCTCATGCCCACGGTGCTCGCTCCCATGGCGCCGAGCATGCGGATCTCCGCCGGGGTCTCGTAGCTGGGGCCGCGCATCGCGGCGTAGACCCCGGCGCGCAGGTCGATGTCCTTCGCCGCGGCCAGGCCCAGGGCGTCCTCGCGCAAGGTGGCGGTGTAGCACCCGGTGAGGTCGGGGAAGCGTGGGCCCGTGGGGTACGCCGCGCCCTCCAGCGGGTTCACGCCCATCAGGTTCAGGTGGTCGGTCACCACCACCAGGCTGCCGGGACGCAGGCTGGGGTCCACCGCGCCGACCGCGTTGGTCAGCACGACCCGCTGCACGCCCCAGGCGGCCATGGCTCGCACGGCGCGAACCACCTCTTCCAAGCTGCGCCCTTCATAGACGTGCACCCGGCCGGCGAGCATCGCCACCGGCACGCCGTCCAGGCGGCCGCACACGACTTCGCCACCGTGACCCGAGACGCCGACCGGGGGCAGGCCCAGGTCCGGGTAGGGGGCTCGAACCGGGTCGGACAGCCGGTCGACGAGACCAGACAGCCCGCTGCCGAGCACGATGGCGGTGGCCGGGGGGGCACCGAAGGTTGCTCGCAGCCGCTCGACGGCGCGCTGCACGGGGGTCTGGCTCACGTCCCGCCGTGGGAAGGCACGGCGGGAGTCTATCTCGTCAAGGCCTGCGACGGCGGCCCCAGGCGAGGGCGAGCAGGAGCCACCAGGGCCCGGGGGCGGTCGGGCCGGCGGCGCAGCCGCTGCAGCCTGCGTCCTCGCCCTCGGGCACCGAGGTCGGCGGGTCGCCGTCCACAGGCGGCGTGCCGGTCTCCTCGGTCTCGGAGTCACCGGTGTCCTCGGTGCCGCTGTCCCCGCCGGTGTCGATCGGCTCGGGCAGGGGGACCCCGCCGGCGTCGGCGTTCTCGCCGGGCACGACCTCGGGGTGGTAGTCCTGGTCGACCTCGGCGGCGAAGACCGCGTAGTGGTAGGTCTCGCCCGGGGCGACCTCGAGGTCGGTCACCACCTTGGAGCCGCCGATCTCCGGCGCCAGGTCGATGTCCACGATCAGGCCGTCGTCGGGGTGCTCGGGGAAGCCCTCGCGCTTGCGCACCAGCACGGTCGTGGCCAGGGGCGCGATGAAGGGCTGGGTCCAGGAGACCGTGACGACGTCGGCGTCGTCGGTCGCGACCAGGTCCTGGACCCGGTAGTGCCCCGGGACGTCGGCCAGAGTCACCAGGCACAGGTCGTCGAGGGCCCAGCCGCCGTACTCGAGACCGCCGTCGGCGTTCAGGGTGAAGGCGAAGCGCACGTCCTCGCCGCGGTCCAGCAGCGAGCGCACGTCGACGTCGAAGACGGTCCACTCCTGGTCGAGCACGTGGCGGCTGCCCCCGTCGGTGGAGGGGTTGCTCCACAGGGTCTCGCGCCCGCTGTCGAGGTCTGCCCAGACCTGGGCCTGGTCGTACTTGCCGTCTTCGACGGTCAGCCAGCGCCGGGCGCTGAGCAGGGCGAAGCGGGGGTCCAGGTCGTTGAGGCGCAGATCGGCGGTCTGGGCCCGCTGGCCGTTGTGGCGGGTGTAGAGGCCGTCGTCGGTGAGGTCGGTCCCGATGACCTGGGAGCCGGTCCAGGCGCCGGTCGGATTCCAGTCCTGGCCCAGCGGGGCGTCGCGCTCCCACTCGTCGATCCAGTCGTCGTCGGGGCGCTCGCCGTAGACCCGGTTGGTGGTCTCGACGCCGTCCCAGCCGTGCTCGAAGCCCGCGCACCAGACCGCCTCGCGGTCCCCGACCCAGAAGTCGTGCAGGCCGTCGCGGCGGTCGTCGTGGGAGACGGCGGTGGCGGTGCCGTCGGCGCTGGACCACTGCATGCCGTACGACACCAGGGTGCCCGGCAGCTGGCGGGGGATGACCGCGGTGTAGGTCTCGCCGTCCCGGGTGGGCACGAGCTCGGTGAGGGTGACCGGGTCGAAGGCACCCTCGAGGTCGGTGCCGTAGACCACCCGAGCGCTGTCGGGATCCAGGGCGCCGCAGTCGGTGCCCGCCTGGGCCAGCGTGAAGGTGAGCTCGTAGCCGTCGGTGTCGGAGCCCTGAGGGCCCAGGGGCTCGTGGTCCAGCACCACCAGACCCATGGCGCCCGGCCCGATGCCGTGGGCGTTGAGCCGGTCGATGAGCTCGCAGTCGTGGGGGGTGCCGTCGGACAGGTCGCCGTTGTCGTCGTCGGCGCTGATGACCGCCTCGGTCATGTCGGTCAGGGTGGGCCCGTAGGACAGGGTCTCCAGGAAGAGCTCGTCGACCATGCGGGTGCCGGTCTCGTAGCCGTAGGTGTCGATCCAGTCGGTGCGCAGGTTCCACAGGAGGCTCGCCCAGATCAGACCGTCGTTGTGCACCTTGCCGTTGGCGTCGTCCGGGTAGACCATGTCGGTCTCCAGCTCCCGGATGTAGGTGCCCGGGCCCAGGGACTCCGGGGCCAGGATCGGGTCGTCGAGCAGGGTGGCGCTGACGAAGTCCGAGGAGCCCTCCGACACGTCGCCGGCGAAGGTGCCCTCGCGGATGACGTAGTGGTGAAAGCCGTGGCCGAGCTCGTGGTAGATGACGTCGGCGATGCGCCCGAAGTCCTCGCAGCCGTTGCCCTCTTCGTAGAAGTTGATGGTGCCGTTGGTGTAGTAGGCGTTGCAGCTGCCGGGCAGGAGCACCGAGGCCGTGACCTGGCGGTCGAGCCAGGTGTGGCTGGGCCGGCGGTCCGCGAGCCAGTCCCAGGCGATGTGGAAGTGGTGCTGGACGCTCAGGGCCGAGGGGAAGAGGTCCACGTCCCAGGTCAGCAGCGCGTCGTCGATGCCGGAGACGGCGATGGGGGTCTCGTGTTCCCGGACCAGCAGGTTGGGGCCCTCGAGGCGGACGTCGAGGGTCCCGGACAGGCCGTGGGCGCCGTCGTCGCCGGTGGTCTCCACGGTGCCGTCGGAGTCGGTGACCTGGACCTCCCGGGCGGGGACCGTGAGCAGGTCGTCGCCCACCGTGCGCTCTTCGACCTCGAGGTCCAGGTGCATGCGGCTGGTCCAGCGGTGCACCACCTCGCCGGTGCGGGCCCGGTAGTGGACCTCGTCGCCGGCGGTCTCGCGGGTGACCCAGGCGTAGGAGAGCGGGCGAGCGTGGTGGTCGGCGAGCAGCACCTCGCCCGGACCCGGGTCGGTGGCGAGCTTGGGGCGGTGGAGCCGCGCGAGGACCAGGCTGATGCGCCCGTGGCGGACGTGCACGACCACGCCGCCGCCTTCGATGGGTGCGCCGCGGTGGTGCTGGGTCCAGGTCCAGGTCTCGCCGTCGGGGTGGTCGTGGGCGCCTTCGAAGACCAGGGTGGCCGGGCCGACCCCGCCCAGGCGGGCCAGGTCGGCGACCAGGGCCGGTGCGTCCGAGGGTGGCAGGCCGGTGCCGACCAGGGCGCGCGGGGTGCCGTTCCGCTCGTCCCAGCGGACGTGCAGGGGGCCCCAGCGGTCGCGGAAGGCGCGGGCCTGGGGGGTCGCGTTCGAGGCGGTCTGGCCCGCCAGGCTGCGGTCGAGGTGCGGGGCGTCCTCGCCCACCTGGGGGCTGTCTTCGGTTGGGGCCATCGCCAGCAGCCACATCAGGGACCAGATAGGGACCACGCCACCTCCAGGACGCCCACCGTATCCACTCCCGGGAGCCGTCGTGGCCCGACCTTGCCTGGTGACCGCAGGAGCGACCCGAAACCGGATCGACGCCATGCGTTTCCTGTCCGCGTACTCCTCGGGCGGGACCGGGGTGGCGATCGCCACCGAGCTGGCGGCGGACCACGGCGTGCGGGTGTTGGGCTCGCCGGAGGCCTGCCTGCGAGCCCCGGCGGGCATGGCCACCGAGGTCTTCGGCGACACCCGGGATCTGCTGACGCGCATGGAGGAGTGGGTCCGGGATCACCGCGGTGGCGTGGTGGTGCACGCGGCGGCGGTCGGCGACTACGAGGCGGACCCGAGCCCGGACAAGATCAGCTCCGGGCTGGCCGAGCTGGTCATCCGGCTGCGGCGAGCGCCCAAGATCGCCGACCACGTGAAGGACTGGGACCCGGGCTGCACGCTGGTGACCTTCAAGGCCGCGGGGCCGAACACCGACGCCGAGCAGCTGGTGGCGATCGCCCGTGCGCAGCTGCGCCGGACCCGCTCGGACCTGGTGTTCGGCAACGTGATCGGGGCCCTGCAGACCACGTGCGTGATCGTGGACGCCGACGGCTCCGAGGCCTTCGAGGCGCGGGCACAGGCGCTGCGGGCGCTGGCTGGGCGGCTGCGGGGCTGATCGAAGGTCACCAGCGCCGCGTGACCCGGCCCGAACTTGACCCAGTGACAAGTTCGGGGTGGGTCAGGGGGTCGAGACGGGCCGAACTTGACACTCAGTCAAGTTCCGCCGAGGTCACGCGGTGAGGAGGAGCCACCCGCCGGCCCCCACCAGCACGTACACCCCGCGCAGGAACGCCCCCTCCGCCAGCCGCCCGTGCAGCCACTCCCCGGCGAAGATGCCCGCCACCGTCGGCAGCAGCATCCACCCGGTCACCGCCCAGGTGCCCGCGCCCAGCCGCCCGTCCAGGGCATAGCCGGCGATCAACGGCACGTTCAGCACCGCCCAGACCGCGGTCAGGGTCGCCCGGAACGCGCCCTTGTCCGCCAGG
>CAYFPX010000215.1:8356-14079 GCA_964344945.1 uncultured Enterobacterales bacterium | reverse complement strand
GCCGCCAGTCGCCGATCTGGCCCACCTCGGGGCCACATCGACCGCTGGCACGCCGGATCTGGTGTCAGACCCTAGTACAAGTGTTAGGGTCTGACACCCCCACTCCGTCCTCGCTCCGCCGGAACATCAGCGACATCCGCGGCCCGGCGCTCGCGCACTTGGGCACGCAGTGCCGCCAGGTCTGCTGGGCCGTGCCGCCGAGCACGATCAGGTCCCCCCAGCCCAGGGTGAGGGTCAGAGAGCGGCCGCCCGCACGGGACTTGAGCAGGAAGCGCCGGGGCTCGCCCAGGCTCAGGATCGCGACCAGGTTGCCCTGAGGCCGGGCCTGGACCCGGTCGCCGTGCCAGGCCACGGAGTCCCGACCGTCCCGGTAGAGCGCCGCGTGCAGGCGGTCGAAGGTGGTGTCGTAGGCGAGCTCCAGGGCCCGGCGTGCCTCGAGCAACACCGGGTGCGGCGCCCGCTCGAAGGACAGCCCGGCCGTCAGGCGCGGCACGTCGACCTCCCTCTCGTACATCCACCGGCGGCCAGACTCCCACGACACCTCCTCCCGCACCGCATGAAAGACGACCTCGTGGCCGGACAACCAACCCGGCAGGTGATCGAACCAGGCGCCTCCGCCGAGGACGTGTCGGCGGAGGCGGGCCAGGGTCGGGTCGAAGCGGACCGAGCCCTGGCCGAAGAGCGAAGGTGCGAGCGCGGCCATGGCGCCCATCTTACTGAACATCTGTTCAGGTGTCGAGACCTGGCGTGCGAAGATGCGCCCGATGTGGTCCCTGCTGCTCCTGACCGCCCTGGACCTGGCCCCGCCAGCGCACGCGACACCGCCGGCCTGCACCCCTCGGGACGACGAGGAGCTGCACCTGTCGGCGGAGATCCTCCTAGAGGCGCTGATGGCCCGGTCCCCCCGGGACACCGATGCGGCCCTGGAGATCCTGGGGACCGGGACCCTGCGGTGCAGCGAGCACATCGGGGTCGTCCAGGCCCTGGGCTCGATCGCCTCCGGGGCCCGCTCCGATCTCGGCCGCCAGGTCGGCGTGGCCGCCTGGCTGCACCTGCAGGACCTGCGCCCGGACTCCCACCTCAACCCCAACTACCAGGCTCGGGTGGTCCACCTGCTGGCCCGGCGCACCCCCGTGGACCTGGACGCCCTGGCGGACCAGGTGGACGCCTTCGAGCGCAGGTACGGCCCCGGCTCCGGCTGGGACGAGGCCCTGGCCGCCGACGAGGCGCTCCAGGTCGCCCACCGGGCCACCCGCAGAGAGGTCCTGCAGCTCGCGGCCGCGACAGCCCACGCCCGCGCCAGGGAGACGGACGCTCCCGAAGACTGGGACCGTGCCCTCACCTGGGCCCTGCGACTGGGTGGCGACGGGTCGGACCCCCAGGCGACCCGAGCATGGGCCCTCGCTGCATGGGAGTCCGGAGACCGGCTGAGGGCGGAGACCGTGCTGCGGGAACAAGCCGACGCCGACCCCGACGAGGCCCTGGCGGCCCTGGGCATGCTGGCCAGCCTGCACTGGACGACCCGGGCCGTCAGCCGCGGCAGCCTGGCCGCACCGCCCGAGAACCCGGAGCCCGAGGGCGTCCTGTTGCTGGAGGGAGGCCACGTCCGAGCCCGCTTCCCCCTCGCGGTCGACGACCGCGCCCTGCTGCGGTCCACCGACGACTACCTCGCACTCGGCCCCCCGGCCGACGGCGACCCGGACCCCGCGGCCCTCGCCCTGGCAGCGGCCGTGGTGACCGTCACCCACGGTCAGTGGCCCGAGAGCCGCACGCGGCTGGTGGCGATCCTGGAGACCTGGCCCGAGAGCTCGCAAGCCAGCGAAGCAGCGACCACCCTTGCAGCCATCGGCGCCACCTATGCCCACGCCCCCCGCAAGGAGCGGCCTGCGGATCTCTGCGAAGACCACGCGGCGGCGGCGGCGTGGGCGGAGCTGAGCACCGCGAACGCCGACCCCGAGGCCCTCGACGCGGTCGGTGCCTGGCGAGCCCCCCGCTGTCGCGGTGGTGCCGGGGACTGATCTCCGCTACGCGGGCCCGATGGAGGTCCCATGAAGGCGAAGCACGTCGCCATCCGCATCGAGCAGTGCCTGGCCCTGGCCAAGGCGAGCAATTGCCCCCGACGCAAATTCGGGGCCCTGCTGCTCGACCCCACCCGCAACGTCATCCTGATGGACGGCTACAACGGCGCCCCCAGGGGGGGCGGCGTGCTCTGCGGCGGAGAGGAGTGCCTGCGGGACACCCAGCAGGTGCAGAGCGGCACCCGGATGGAGGTGGGCTGCCACCACGCCGAGATGAACGTCATCTGCAACGCCGCAGCTGGTGGCGTCGCCACCCGGGGGGCCTGGCTCATCGTCACCGGGGAGCCCTGCATGATGTGCAGCAAGATGATCCACCACGCCGGCATCACCCGAGTCCTGGTGGTCGAGGGCGGCTACGTCGGCGCCAACGGCTGTGACTACCTGCGGGCACACGGCGTGGAGATCCAGAGCGTCGAGGGGCCCCAGGACCCCCGCTTCACCGACTTCCCGCGGTGACCTCGACCACAGCCCGCCAGCTGGCCTGGAGCGCCCTGATCGTGCTCCACATCGCGGCGGGCGTGTCGAGCGAGGCCCGGGATCAGCCCTGGGCCCGGCCGGTCTACGAGCTGCTGCGGCCGGCCCAGGCCAGCCTGGCCCTCTGGCAGAACTGGGCCATGTTCTCGCCTCCGCCTCGGACCACCTCGGCCCTCGAGGCCAGCGGTCGCCTGCCCCGAGGCACCTGGATCCCCCTGGACCTGCTACCCCGGGGCCACGGCGAGCCCCACACCGTCTCGGTCCGCTACGACCGCTTCGGCAAGCTCGAGCGGTCCGCCTTCAAGGGCTCCCGGAAGAAGCTCCAGCGGGGCATCGCCCACTGGGTCTGCCGCCAGGCCCGCCTCGCAGGCACACCGGTGCAACAGGTGCAGCTGCGCCAGCACCGGCGGTGGATCCCGAGGCCGGATCAGCGCGGCTCCGAGACGCCCCGGGAGGACAGGGACGACCTGCGCCGGGTGGTCTGCAAGTGAGGTGGGCCTGGTCGCACTGGCGAGGCCTGTGGTTCCGGCCGGTGAGTGCCCGCGGCATCGCGGTCCTGCGCATCGCCCTGGGCCTGGTCCTGCTCGACCAGCTGCTGGCCCTGTGGCCCGATCTGGCGGGGTTGGTGGGCCCCGACGCCCTGGTCACGGTCGACGCCGCCCGGAGCCAGATCCGGGTGGGCCGCTGGACGCCCTTCGACACGGTGGGCGACCCCGCGGTGCTGCACCGCTGGATGGCCGCAGCGGTGCTGGCGGCACTCTGCTTCACCGCGGGCCTGGGCGCCAGGGTGGCCGGGGTGTTCAGCGTGGTGTTCCAGGCCTGGCTCTACCAGCGAGACCCGTACTTCATGAACGGCGGGGACCGGGTGCTGCGCCTGGGCATCCTGTACCTGTGCACCGTGCCCTGTGGCGCCGCCTGGTCCGTCGAGGCCTGGCTGCGCCAACGGCTCCGGGGCACCCCGGAAGGCCCGGCGAGCCCGCTGGTCCCCGCCACCGCGACCGTGTTGATCCGCCTCCAGCTGATGGCGGTCTACACCTGGTCGGGGATCCAGAAGGCCGGGACCGCCGCCTGGAAGGAGGGGGACGCGCTCTACTACGCGCTGTCGAGCGGCAACTACGCCCGGGCGCCCCACCTCTTCGACAGCGCCCTGGCAAGCCCCGCCGTCCAGGCGGTGCTCAGCGCCAGCACCTGGGTCGTGCTGGCCTGGGAGTGTGGCTTCGCGCTGCTGGTGCTGTGGCCGCGCACGCGCCACTGGGCCCTCGGGATCGGCGTGGCCTTCCACGCCAGCATCTTCCTCACGATGACCGTGGGGGTCTTCAGCACCGCGACCCCGCTGCTGCTGCTCGCCTGGCTGCACCCGGCCTGGGTGGAACGCCTCGGCGAGCACCGAGAGGCCACAGGGTAGACTGCCCGCTGGCGATCCCTGAAGGGTGGGTGCGGGAGGCTTGGGCATGGAGCTCGTGGCGCTGGTCGTCGGAGGCCTGGTCCTCGTCGGTCTTGCTGCCTTCGCCAACCGGGACACGCCGGCCCGGCAGGAGAAGCAGCGCTGGGCCACCGCGGCGAGGAACCTGGGCCTGACCGGAGGCGTCGGCTCCCTGGAGGGCCGACTCGACGGCATCGACGTGGCGGTGCGCATCACCGAGCCGGAGTCCCGGCGGCCCGGGGTCGAAGCCATCGGCACCCCGGACAAGGAGACCCGGGTCTCCGTGCGCCAGTGGAAGGAGGGGCTGACCCGAGACGGCGCGGTGAAGACCGGCGACAAGGCCTTCGACAAGGCCTTCGTGGTGCGGGGAGAGGCGCCGCTGGTCCGAGCGGCCCTGGGACCCGGCGTGCGCCGAGACCTGCTGTCCTACGCCGCGGGGCGGGATCTCCAGGTCACGCGGGGCGCCGTGCAGATGCAGGTCCTGGGCGCCGCCGAGGACCTGGCCCGAATCCAGAGCGTGGTCCGCGAGACGGCCGCCCTCGCCGCGGCCCTGTGCATCGGCCCGGACGAGGTCCGCGCCCGGGTCGCCGCCAACTTCCGGAACGAGTCCTCGGCGAAGACCCGGAACTACCTGCTCGAGCAGCTGATCGCGGACCACCCCGACACCGAGGAGACCCAGGCCGCCATCGAGCAGGCCCTGTCGGACCGAAGCGCCCAGGTGCGCACGACCGCGGCCCTGAGCGCCGGACCTGCGGGCACCCCGGCCCTCGAGGAGATCGTGGCGGACCCGGACGCGCCCTACCAGCTCCGGGATCGGGCGTCCTTCCAGCTCAGCAAGCACGTGGCCGTGGGCCGGGTGAAGGCGCTGCTCGCCCCCTACCTGGTCGATGGTCACCCGATGCGCAAGCAGGCCGTCGAGCAGATGATCGCCCGGGGCTGCGACCCCGGCCTGGGGCCCTTGATGACCATGCTGCGCAGCGACGACCCGGACGAGATCTGCGTCGGGGCCCGCTGCGTAGGCGCCCACGGCTACAAGCAGGCCGAGGTCACCCTGGTGCAGCTCGTGGACCACGGCGACACCAAGGTGCGGGTCGGCGTGGTGCATGCCCTGGGCCAGGTCGGCACCAAGCGGGCCCTGGGGATCCTGAAGGAGACCACCAAGGATCCGAGCTCAGCCCGGCTGCGACGCGCCGCGAGCGAGGCGGTGCGGCGCATCGAAGCGAGGGCGACGACTCATTGACCGGGTCACCTGGGTTGATCCGATGATCGCGCAGGCATCCGCCGCGCCACTGTCGTGACCGAGCCGAAGTCGTGGCCGGGTCCCTTCGAGGCGAGGGCGCGGCAGTACGCACCCGGAGGGGGCGCAGGCAGCGCCCGGAGGGCGCATGGCGCCGCAGGCACTGGGGCGGAGGCCAAGGATCAACCCAGGTGACCCGGTCGATCACTGGGTGTTCTTGAATCTGGACCGAGCTGGGCGCAGCCATCGCGATTCCAGGTATTTAGCGTCGCTTGCGGCGCGTCGCGGACGAGGGAGCGGGCTGAAGCCCGCGACTGAGAACGGGAAGAGCCTGGGAGAGCAAGTCCAGCGACGGGAGGACTTAGAAACACCCAGTCAGTCGTGCTCGGCGTAGTGGTCCTCGATCACGCGCTTGGCCTTCTGCTCGTTGGCGCTGTCGAAGCACTCCAGGAGCTCCAGCCGCGGCGAGAGCACGCACTGCACCGGGTGGCCGGTGCCGCTGGCCCCGCTG
>CAYFPX010000215.1:0-8344 GCA_964344945.1 uncultured Enterobacterales bacterium | reverse complement strand
CGGCGACGACGCGCCCGACACCTTCGTGGCCGGCGCCTTCGTGGTCGCCGACCTGTCTATCCGCTGCTGGATCCCCCCAGCATGCGGACCCTGTCAGGTCCTCGGCTGACCCGTGACCACCCGCGCCCCGAGCACCCCGCTCCAGCCGCTCACCCCGAGCCCCGGGTGGGTGCCGCTGGAGCACAGGATCAGCCCGTCGATGCCCGTGGTGTGCCGAGCCAGGTCCGGGGTCGGGCGCAGGGCGTGCAGCTGGTCCAGGCCCAGCTCGCCGTGGAGCAGGTGGCCGCCCTCGAGGCCGAAGCGGTCGGCCAGGTCCGCAGGGGTCAGGACCTCGGCCGCCACCACCTTGTCCCGGACTCCCGGGTCGTGGTCGGAGAGCGCAGTGAGCACGGCGTCGCCGAGGGCGGAGCGGGCCTCGGGGGTCCAGCCACCGTCCAGGTCGACGGCCGCGCCGTGGACCCGGATCGAGGCGACGTGGTGTCCGGAAGGGGCCAGGCTGGCGTCGCGCACGGTGGGCACCCGCACGTCCAGCGCCGGGCGGCGCAGGGGCCGCCGGTGCTTGGCGTCGTCGAAGGCCCGCTCCCAGTCGTGGGGGTGCGCGCCGACCCGGAAGCGCTCGGCGCCCCCGGCGATGTCCAGCGGCCCGCTGAGGGCCAGGTGCACCTTGGCCGTGATGCCCCGGGTCCGGATGCGATCGACCTGGACCCCCAGGCCGTCGGGCAGACGCGACGGGTGGACCAGGTCCCGCAGGGTCCTGCGGGGACCGACCGCGGACAGCACGTGGTCGGCGGGCACGGCGGTGCCGTCGGCCAGGGTCACGCCGACGGCGCGGCCGCATTCCACCCGGATCTCGGAGACCGCGGTGCCGGTGACCAGCGCCACGTCGGCCGCCCGACAGGCGGCGACCAGGGTCTCGACCAGGGCGGCGGGACCGCCGACCACCTCGTCGCCCATCGCACAGGCGCGCAGCAGCAGGACCGCGGTGCTGCTGGGCGAGCGAGGGCCCATCCAGGTGCCCCAGATCGCCTCGGCCGCCAGCCCGGCGCGGACCGCCATGTCGCCACCGAAGTGCTCCTCGAGCCAGTCGTCGACGCAGGTGCCGCCGATGCGCAGCAGCTGCATCATGCGGGCTGTGCCCAGCTTGCGGAAGGCCAGGGCCGGCTTGATCAGGGGCAGCAGGCTGGCGTCGCTGCCCAGGTCCGGCGCCGGGTCCAGCAGCAGCTGGCGGAAGAAAGGGCGGACCTCGTCGACCCAGGCGGTCCAGGCCGCCAGGGTCGGGGCGTCGAGCACGGTGTCGGTGCCGGCGACGTGCACGGCCGGCGACGGGCCGAAGCGCAGCTGGCCTTCGAGCCCCAGGGCCCGTGCGAGCTCCGGCGGCACGGTCTCGCTGTCGTGCAGCACGCCGGTGTGGCGGTAGCCCGGGTGGAACTCGGCCCCCGCGGCCACGCCGCCGAGCCGATCAAGGGCTTCGTACACCCGCACCGAGCGCCCGGTCCGGGCCAGGGTCAGGGCGGCGGCCAGGCCGCTGTGGCCCCCACCGACGACGATCGCGTCCACGCCGGTCACACCGCCCTCCGCCGCAGGATCTCCTTGGCCGCGAGCGCCCCGGGCGCCCCCATCACGCCGCCGCCCGGGTGGGCACCCGAGCCGCAGAGCCACAGGTTGGGCACCGGGGTCGCATACCGCGCCCAGCCCTGGACCGGCCGCTGGAAGAGCAGCTGGTCCAGGCTCAGCTCACCGTGGAAGATGTTGCCCTCGGTGAGCCCGAATTCCTGCTCCAGGTCCCAGGGCGTGAGCACCTGGCGGTGCAGGACGTCGCCCTTGATGGTGGGCATGTACTGCTCCAGCACGTCCAGCACGGCGTCGCCGAAGGCGTCGCGCTGATCGGGCCAGGCCGCCGGGCCCTCGGCGAGCTCGTAGGGGGCGTACTGGACGAAGCAGCTCATCACGTGCTTGCCCTCGGGCGCCATGGACTTGTCGAACAGGGTCGGGAAGACGATGTTGACGAAGGGCTGCTTGGAGAAGGCGCCGTACTTGGCGTCGTCGTAGGCCCGCTCCAGGTAGTCGGTGCTCGGCGCGATGGAGATGTCGCCGAAGAGGTGCCGGCCGACCCCGGGCCGGGCCGAGAACTCGGGGAAGCGGTCCAGGGCCAGGTTGACCTTGCCCGAGCTGCCCCGGAGCTTGTAGCGCCCGAGCTCGGTGACGAAGTCGCTCGGCAGGTGCTGCTCGCCGACCAGCCCGAGGAAGGTCAGCCGCGGCTCACAGCCGGAGATGACCGCACGGGCCCGCAGCTCGTCGCCGTTGGGCAGGACCACGCCCACCGCCTTGCCACCCTCGACCAGCACGTGGTCGACGGGGCTGGAACAGCGGATCTCGGCGCCGAAGTGCCGTGCCGAGGCGGCGATGGCCTCGCTCACGCCGCCGGTGCCGCCCTTGGGGAAGCCCCAGGCCCGGGAGCTGCCGTCGATCTCCCCCATGTAGTGGTGCAGCAGCACGTAGGCGGAGCCGGGGCTCTTCACGCCCAGGAAGGTGCCGATGATGCCGGAGCAGCTCATGGGCGAGATGAGCTCGTCGGACTCGAACCACTCCTGGAGGAAGTCCACCGCGCTCATGGTGGTGAGCTTGAACTGCAGGGCAGCCAGGTCGTCGCCCAGCTCGCGGAAGCGCTGCCCCAGGCCGAGCAGCTTGAGCAGCTCGCTGGGTCGCATGCTGGTCGGGTCCGGCGCGTTGGCGTCGATGATCGGCTTGGCGAAGCGGGCCAGCTGGCCCATCGCCATCGAGAACTCGGGGTAGACGTCGGCGTCCTTCGGTGAGAAGCGGCTGATCTCTTCCCGCGTGCGGTGAGGGTCGGCCCAGCGGGCCAGGGAGCGGCCGTCCTCGAAGGGGGTGAAGGTGGCCTCGAGTGGCAGGACCTCGAGACCGAAGCGGGCCAGCTCCAGGTCGCGGATGACCTCGGGCCGCAGCAGCGACACCACGTAGCTGCACACCGAGTAGGTGAAGCCCGGGTGGATCTCCTCGGAGACAGCGGCCCCGCCGACCAGGTGGCGGCGCTCGAGCACCAGGACCTTGCGGCCGGCCTTGGCGAGATACGCCGCACAGGTCAGGCCGTTGTGCCCGGCCCCGATGACGATGGCGTCGTAGGTCGTGGTCACTTGGCGGCCTGCTGCAGGCCCTTGGGGCGGCCCTTCTTGGGGGTGTGCCTCTTGCGGGGCGGGTCGAAGAACGGGGTCTCGACGATGCGGGCGCTGACCCGGCGGCGCTCGTACTCGGCGGTGTGCTCGACCTGGACCCTGCTGCCCACCGCGTGGTGGGGGGTCCGGATCTGGGCCAGGCCCAGGTACTTCTTCAGGTGGGGGGACCAGGTGCGGCTCGTGCACTGTCCGATCTGCCGGCCACCCGGGTCATAGACCGGCACGGCCTCGCGGCTGGCGCAGGGGGCCAGGTGGGGCGGCAGGCCGTAGCTGGCGTAGAGCTCGGCGAGCTCCGCCCAGTCGAATTCCAGGCCGACCAGGTCCCACTCCGGGCCCCGCTCCAGCTCGTCGCGGATGGCCTGCTGGCCGATGAAGGGCGGCCGGCCCTCGGTGTCCAGGTCGACGGTCCAGCCCAGACCGGCTTCGTGAGGGGTGGACTTGCGGAAGTCGATCAGGCAGCTGCGGGCCGAGATGTAGTCCACGCCCTGGAGCACGAAGCCCGCTTCGATCCGGGAGACGTCCAGCGCATCGAGGCCGATGGGCTCCAGGCCCCAGGGGCGACCGGCTGCGATCAGGGCGTCCCACACGCCGAGGGCGTGCTCGTTCTCGGTCCAGATCTCGTAGCCCAGATCGCCGGTGTAGCCGGTGCGGGTGAGGGTGATGGGCAGGCCGGCGAGGGTGGTGTTGCGCCCGCGGAAGAAGCGCATGCGGTCGACGTCCCAGGCGGTGATCTCCCGGAGGACGTTGCGAGCCTGGGGGCCCTGGAGCGCCAGGGCGGCGAAGCGGTGGGTGCTGTCGACGATCTCGACGTCGTAGCCCCGGGCGTGCCGCAGGTACCACGCGTACCAGGACTCGCTGCTGGTCACCCGGTAGTGCTCAGGGGCGAGCCGGGCAACGGTGCCGTCGTCCAGGCAGTCGCCGTGGGGGTCGGCCAGGGTCGAGTACACGACCTGGCCCACCCGCATCTTCGAGATGTCCCGGCACCAGACCCGGGCCAACAACGCCCCGGCGTCGGGCCCGGTGACCTCGGCCTTGTAGAGCGGCGTGACGTCGAGCAGGCCCGCCGTGTGGCGCAGGGCGAAGTACTCGCGCTCGCTGTGGCTGTCGTGGTTGCAGACCGCCAGGTACCCGGCCCACTCCTTCCAGGCGTGGCTCTCGCAGAGTGCCGCCGTGCGGGGGTGGAAGGGCGTCTTTCGGGGCATGGCACCGCGTTATCCGGCCGCGTGTCCCCGCGCCTCGACATCCACCTGGCGGATCACCTGGACGTGATGACCAGGTGGCCAGATCGCACCTTCGACCTGATCTACGTCGACCCGCCCTTCAACACCGGCCGGGCCCAGCGCCGGGAGAAGCTGCGCACCGCCAAGGACGCCGACGGCGACCGCACGGGCTTCGGGGGTCACCGCTACCGCACCGAGAAGCTCGGCTCGCTGGCCTTCGCCGACGCCTTCGACGACTACCTCGGCTGGCTGGAGCCCCGGCTGCGGGAGGCCCACCGCCTGCTCACTCCGACAGGCAGCTTCTTCCTGCACCTGGACCACCGGGAGGTCCACTACGCCAAGGTGCTCTGCGACCAGATCTTCGGCCGGGGCAGCTATCGGAACCACATCGTCTGGGCCTACGACTACGGCGCCCGGTCGAAGTCCCGCTGGTCGCCCAAGCACGACGACCTGCTCTGGTACTCGCGGGACCCGAAGGCCTGGACCTTCGACTTCGACGCCATCGACCGGGTGCCGTACATGGCGCCCAAGCTGGTCGGCCCCGAGAAGGCGCGTCGCGGCAAGACCCCGACAGATGTGTGGTGGAACACCATCGTGTCGCCGACCGGCAAGGAGCGCACCGGGTACCCGACCCAGAAGCCGCTGAAGATCCTGGAGCGGATCGTGCGGGTGCACTCCCGGGAGGGGGACCGACTGCTGGACTTCTGTGCCGGCAGCGGGAGCTTCGGGGAGGCGGCGGCGAAGCACGGGCGGGACTGCGTGCTGGTGGACGTGAACCCGGAGGCGGTGGCGGTGATGGTGGAGCGGCTGGCGCGGTTCGAGCCGCTGGTTCACGGCCAGATCGACCTGTAGTTGTGACAGGAGACCGGCAGCCCCGGGTCGAACGTTCGTCCCCGCCGGCAGCCCCGGGGTGAACGTTCGTCTCGACGCCTCAGGACCCGCCCAGGCCACCCGAGAAGGCCCGAATTGCGGAGAACTCGGACCTTCGTCCCTCACTTCCTCCTCCGGAACGGGGCGGGACGAATGTTCACCCCGGGGCTGCCCCGCGCGACGAACGTTCACCCGAGGGCTGCCCCCTGGCCAGCCCGTCGACGTCGGAACCCTCTTGCTGACACCGCAGGACCCCGGCCAGCATCAGACCCCACAGCCAGGCTCCGGCCGGGGCGTCGCCGGTCGCATCGCCGCAGCCGCTCGGGGGGCTGTCCTCAGCCGGTGTTCCGCATCCCCGCCGCGATGCCATTGATCGTGACCACCAGCGCATCGGCGAGCCGCTGGTCCGGGGCGTCCCGGTGCCTCCGGAGCAGCTCCGCCTGGACCAGGTTCAGCGGGTCCACGTAGGGGTTGCGCACGTGCAGGGTGCGCTGGAGCACCCGGTTGCCCTGGAGCAGGTCCCGCTGGCCGGTGGCCTCGAGCACCGCTTCGATGGTGCCGTCGAGACGCCCGCGCAGCGCGACCCCGAGCGCCGCGACCTCGGGCGGGGCGAGCAAGGCGTCGTAGCGGGCGGCGATGCGGGGCTCGGCCTTGGCCAACACCATGCTCACCAGGTCCAGGAAGGAGCGCAGGTAGGGCCAGCGCCGCACCGCGTCGGTCAGCACCTCCCGGTCCTGGGAGTCCAGGGCGGCCCGCAGCCCGGCGCCGACCCCGAGCCAGCTGGGCAGCAGCAGGCGCGTCTGGGTCCAGGCGAAGACCCAGGGGATGGCCCGAAGGCTCTCGACCCCGCCCCCCTTGCGCCGGCGAGCGGGCCGGGAGCCGATCTTCAGGCTGCCGAGCTCGATCTCCGGGGTGACCGAGCGGAAGTAGGGCACGAAGTCCGGGTGCTGGCGCACCACGCCGCGGTAGCCCTGGAGCGCGGCGGCGGCCATGCGGTCCATGAGCGCCCGCCAGGCGGGCTCGGGCGCCGGCGGTGGGGTCAGGGTCGCCTCGGCGGTGGCGGTGACGTAGAGCTCCAGGGACCGCCCGGCGATGCCCGGCAGGCCGAAGCGGTTCTGGATGACCTCGCCCTGCTCGGTGACCCGCAGGCCGCCGCGCACGGAGCCCGGAGGCAGGGACAGGATGGCCGCGTGGGCCGGACCGCCTCCGCGACCGACGCTGCCGCCGCGCCCGTGGAAGAGCTGGAGCCGGACGCCGTGGGCGTCGCAGACCCGGACCAGCGCCTCCTGGCCCTGGTAGAGCGCCCAGGTGCCCGCCAGCCGGCCGGCGTCCTTGCTGGAGTCCGAGTACCCGATCATCACCTCGAGGGTGTCGCCAACGAGGGGCCTGGCGACACTCAGGAGCCGATCGACCGCGGCCTCGGCGCCGGTCAGGTCGTCCAGGGTCTCGAACAGCGGCACGACGCGCATGCGGGGCTGCAGGTCCACAGCCTGCTGGAGCAGGTGCACGGCCAGCACGTCCGACGGCGACGTGGCCATCGAGATCACGTAGGCCCCCAGGCTCTCAGGCGGCAGGGCCGTCAGGGCCCAGAAGGTGTCGAGCACGTCCCGGGCCTCGTCGTCGAGCTCGGGGCCGTGGCGCAGGGAGATCAGCGGGCGGGGGCTGGCGAGCTCGTCGAGGATCCAGGCCTGCCGCCGCTCCTCGTCCCACTCGGCGTAGCTGCCAAGGCCCAGCCAGCGGGTCACGGCGTCGAGCAGAGCGGTGTGGCGGTCGGCCTCCTGGCGGATGTCCAGCCGGGCCAAGCCGATGCCGAAGGTGTCGAGGCGCCGCTGGATGTCCTTCAGCCGCCCGTCGGCCACCGCGCCGAGCCCGGTCTCTCGCAGGCTCTGCTCGATCAGCGCGAGAGGCTCGCTGAGCTGCGCGGTGGTGAGCACCACCGGGCCCGGGTCCTCGAAGTCGTCGGCCCCGTCGAGCTCCTGGGCGGCCCAGCGGCGGGTGTTGTCCAGCAGCTGGCGCACCTCCCGCAGCAGCTCCCGGTAGGGCTCCTCGGCCCCCGGGACCCGCGCCGCGAGGTCGTCGCTGCCCTGGTCCAGGGACAGCTCGGCCCGCAGGGCGTCGACCTCGCGCCAGGTGAGGTCCGCGGCGATCCAGCGGTGCAGGAAGACCACCTCGCGGGTGACGTCGGGGGTCACGTTGGGGTTGCCGTCCCGGTCGCCGCCCATCCAGGAGCCGAAGCGGATCGGCGCGGCGCCGTCGGGCAGGCCCCGACCGGTGTGACGCAGCAGCGCGTCGTCCAGGGCCCGGAGGAAGCGCGGCACGGCGTCCCACAGGGTCTGCTCGAAGACCATCAGGCCGCCCCGGGCCTCGCGCACGGGGGTGGGCTTGTGTCGGTGGACCTCGTCGGTGCCCCAGATGATGGCGATCTGTCGGTGCAGCTCGGCGTCCAGGCCCGCCCGCTCGGTGGGGGTCAGGTCCGGGCGGTCCCGGTCCCCGAGCAGCTCCGCGATGCGGTTGTGGCGCTGCAGCAGGGAGCGGCGCACCACCTCGGTCGGGTGGGCGGTGAGCACCAGCTCCACGTCCATCTTCGCCACGGTCTCGTGCAGAGTCTCCGGCGAGACGCCGGCCGCCAGCAGCCGGGAGAAGGCCTCGTCCAGCGACGCCCGCTGGGGCTGGCTGTCCGGGTCCCGCTGGTAGTCCCGGCGCCGGCGGGTCCGGTGGTGCTGCTCGGCGATGTTGGCCAGGGCCAGGAACTGGGCGAAGCCGCGGGCGACCGGGATGGCCTGCTCCACGGGCAGCTCGGCCAGCAGGGTGGTCAGGGCCTCGCCGGCGTCGGGGTCGCCGCCGCGGGCGGACTTGGACAGGGTGCGGACCCGCTCGACGGTCTCGTAGGTGTCGACACCGGCCTGCTCGCGCAGGACCTGGCCGAGCAGGGCACCGAGGGTGCGGACGTCGTCGCGGAGGGGGGCGTGGGGATCGGTGGGCATGTCCCTGGACTATCCCTCAGAGCTCCGCCTGCACCCCCACCAGCGGCACCACGCTCGGCCCACTCACGTACGCCACCTG
>CAYFPX010000214.1:0-14122 GCA_964344945.1 uncultured Enterobacterales bacterium | reverse complement strand
AGTGCCGGCGCCGGTCCCTGCGGGTGGAAGCCCACCACATCGTGTTCCGTTCGGAAGGTGGCAGCGACGAGCCGGAGAACCTGGTCACGCTGTGCCGAGCGTGCCACCTGCGGGGGGTACACACCGATACGTTGAGGGTGACCCGAGAGGAAGACACGCTGGTGTGGGAGATGCCTGGGCGGCGAACGGTGGTGTTCGGGGCCTCAGCGGGAGACCACCCGTGAGCCGAACCGTTTCACGGCGATTCACGCGCCATCACGGAGGGCCGTGGGCACACAGGGGCCGCACGAGCCCCGACGGCCCCGGCTCCGTCACCCACGAGGACACCACCATCACCTGGACCGGCTACAGCGGCACCGGCACCGGCACCGGCCACGAGACCATCACCGTGACGGGAACCCTGGCCTCCGACCTGATCGTGAAGGCCTACGGCTACGCGGCCGGCGAGGCCCAGGTGACCTACGCTTGGGGCGTGAACGGCCTGTAGGTGCAGATCCCGTGCAAGGTGCAAGAACCTCCCCGCCCCGAGCGTTGACCCCGTGATGCTCGCAAGGGTCCGCCAGCTCGACGCCTGGGTCGCAGGCACCGGCCGCGCCTGGCACTGGCTCGGCCAGCTCGGCCTGGTCGTGCTGGGCGTGCACCTCGCGGCCGATCAGCTGGACGACCTGGCGTACCGACTGATCGGCCAGCTGCCCTTCGCGCCACCCGACCCGGCCCCTGCAGCCGCCTGGACGGCGGTGGGGCTGGAGCTGCTGGTGGTGATCAAGGCCGCCAGCGCCCTGCTGCTCACCCCTCTTCGCCCGAGTCTCTCCCGAGTTCGCTGGTGGCGAGCCCGCTCCGTCGACAGCTTGGTCGTGCCCACGTTCTGGGCCATCACCGCGCTGGCCGGCGCCTGGAGCCTGGCGATGGGGCTCGAGGACCTGCTGGCGCCCCTGCACGCCCAGGCCGCCCGGCCCCTGGCGCTGACCGCCGCCACCCTCGTGGGCTGGCGGTTGGGCTGGACCGGGTGGCGCCGGGTCGTGGGCGCGATGGACGGCACACCGTCGATCCTCCGCGGCATCGTCTGGGCACCGCTGCTGCTGGCCGTCACCGCCGCTTGCGCCGTGCACGGCCTGCCGATCTGGGGCTGGCTCTCGTGAGGCGCGTGCAGCACCGCGGCGGCCTGCTCGACCTGCCCCTGGCGGCGCTGGTCGTGCTCGCCGTGCTCACCCGCACCCCGGTGGGCGGCCTGGCCGAGCGGGCCTGGGACGCCGCCACCGGCGACGAAGCCACCCGCAAGGCCCTCACCACCTACTTCCTCACCGGCGTGCCCGTCGCCCTGGAGGTGCTGGTCGAGCAAGCCGTGCCCATGGCCCTCGACGTGCCCGTCGGAGGCCTGCCCGAGCCCTGGCGCACCGCCGCGGTCATGGGCCTGCCCAAGCGCCTGCCCCAGGCCGCCCGCGACCTGGCCGACGCCGAGGGCCTGGCGCGCCAGCCCCTGTCGGTGCTCGACCACCTCTACGAAGGCTCCCCCGAAGCCGCCCTGGAGCGCTACGCCATCGGCGACGACCAGCGGGCGCGGGCCATCGACCGCGCGCGGGCCGCGGGGGTGCAGCAGCCCGAGCGCTTCCTCAACCACCGCACCTACCTGCCCGCCGAAGCCGCCCGACAGGTCGACGAGGTCCTGGCCCGCACCGCCGCCCTGGCCACGGTGCTCGACCTGCGGTGGCCCCTCGCGGTGCCCGGCCGGCTCACCAGCCCCTATGGAGAGCGCCACCACCCCGTGCTCAAGAAGCGCCGCTTCCACAACGGCATCGACGTCGCCGTGCCGACAGGAACCCAGGTCCTGGCCGCCCAGGGCGCCACCGTGGCCCGGGTCGCCCACGACAACCTCAACGGCCACTACGTGATCCTCGACCACGGCCACGGCGTGCGCACCAGCTACTGCCACCTCGAAGGCGCCGACGTCGCCGAAGGCGACCAGATCGGCGCCGGCGACCCCATCGCCCGCTCCGGCAACTCCGGCCGGTCCACCGGCCCACACCTGCACTGGACGGTCCGCGTCGGCCGCAAGACCGTGGACCCCTTGAAGCTCAGCCCCGCCGGCGGGCCCGAAGACAGCTGACCCCTACTGGCACTTCTGGAAGATGGGGTTGCACTGGATCGCTCGGCTGCCGCCGGCGCTCACGGTGGTGCTGCCCGCCGTGATCGCACCGGCCGCTTCGTCGAAGACCGCCAGGATCTGGTACTTGCCCGCGGGAACCGTGCCCGGGCCGTGACGGCTGCCATCGGCACCGACCAGGGTGACCCTCACGGCGTCTCCGGACCAGCTCCAGGTGCCGTCGGTGACGGGCTCCGGCTCGGGCTCGACCCCAGGCTCCGGCTCGGGCTCCGGCTCCACCACCGGCTCCGGCTCCGGCACCCCCTCGTCCTCGATCGTCGCCGGAGGCGGCGCCACCTGCACCTTCGGCGCCGGCGCCGGCTGCTCCGGCTGGCTCACCACGTACCAGGCCGCGCCCCCGATCCCGAACACCAGGCCCAGCGCGATGCCCATCCAGCTCCGCCGACGCGGCGGCTCCTCGGCGGGCGCGATCTGGACCTCCGGCTCCGGGTCCCCGATCGAGGTCGCACCGCGCAGATCGTGGGGGTCCTCCCCGGGTCCGCTGAGGGCGTCTTCGGCGAGCATGAAGGTCTCGGAGCTCTCCGACGCGCCGCTGGACTGCGAGGGCGGTGAGAGGTCCAGCGTCCCGCTGCCCACGCCCAGGTGGCCGTCGTCGACCTCGGGCAGCTCCGGCAGGTCCCCCAGGGCCGCGGTGCCCGGCGGGATCTCCGGCAGGTCGAGCAGCGCGGCACGCAGGGCTTCGCAGAACTCCCGGGTGTCCTGGTAGCGGTCGTCGGGCTTGTAGGCCGCGGCGACGCGGATGATCCGGGCCAGCGACTCCTCGACCCCGTCGAGCAGGGCCTCGTCGATGGCCAGCGCGATCAGGTCCACCGGGGTCTGCCCCGTGACCAGGGCCCACAGGGTGGCGCCCAGGCTGTAGACATCGGACCGCACGTCGACGTTGCGAGAGGCCGTGCGCTGCTCCGGCGCCATGTAGCCCTGGGTCCCGAGCACCGCGGTGGTCTTGGTGAGCGCGGAGTTCCGGTCGGCGACGCGGGCGATGCCGAAGTCGGTCACCTTCGGGGCGCCCTCGCCGGTGAGCAGGATGTTCTGGGGCTTCAGGTCCCGGTGGATGACGCCCGCACCGTGGGCCACCTCGATGGCCTCGAGCACCGGGATCATCACCTGGGCCGCCATGCGCGCGGGCATGCGCCCATAGGCCAGCACCCAGTCCCAGAGCGTGCCCCCGCGGAGGAGCTCCATGACCATGTAGACCTGGTGGCCGTCGAGCTCGACGTCGTGGACCGAGAGGATGTTCGGGTGTCGCAGGCGCGCCATCGTGCGGGCCTCGCTCTGGAAGCGGGCCCGGATGTTGGCGCTCGCGCAGTACTGGCTGGAGAGGATCTTGATCGCCCGGTCCACGCCCAGCCGCGTGTCATGGGCCCGATAGACCGTGGCCATGCCGCCCTGGCCGAGCACGCGGATGAGCTTGTAGCGTCCTCCCCCGATCGCCTGGTGTCCAGGGTCCGTCACCGCGCCTCAGTCGCTCCCTCGGTGGGTCGGGCCCACCGTCTCATCCTACCGCGACCGGCGTCGACCAGTAGAATCCCTGGTATCGTCGCCTCCACCCTCCTCCTTCCCCGGAAAGCCGCCATGAAGCTGCTCTACGTGGCCTCTGCCTGCCTGCTCCTCGCCTGTGAAGGCCGCACCGCTGTCGGCCAGGTCGTCGACGGCATGACCCAGGCCCCCGTGAGCGGGCTGCGCCTGGTCGCGCGAGCCCAGGAACAGGCCGATCTGACCTGCCAGGTGCTCGAGACCGAGACCGACGCCCAGGGCAACTACCTGTTCAACAACCCCTGCCGGGACATCCCGTACACCTTGGAGTCCGGGGACAAGACCATCTTCCTGGCCGGCGGCCCCTCCTTCACCGGCGGCCAGCCCAGCGAGGAGCCCGTGGTCATCCGCGCCTGGCAGGCCCCCCCGGGCGAGGGCGTCTACGTGCTCAAGGCCGGCGAGATCTTCGCCATGCGCATCGCCTCCCGGGTCTCCGAGCTCCCCCTGTGGAAGAGCAAGGACAAGGTGCTCTACCCCGACACCGTGCCGGCCAAGCTCCCGTCCATCGGCGCCGAGGACTACCTGATCGTGTCCGGCGCCAAGCACATCAAGCGGCTCGCGCTGAGCCCCTTGATCAAGCACGACGGCAAGCTCCGGTTCGGCTCGAAGAACCACTACTTCGACATGGACCCGTGGTCCTACATCGGCCGCAGGTTCGAGTCCAAGGAGAAGCACGAGGCGGTCGAGGCCCAGCTCGACGACGCCAAGGTGATCAAGCTCATCGAAGACAAGCGAGCGCTGCAGTACATCCCCGGCACCGCCCTGCCGGCCGGGACCTACGCGCTGATGGGGCCGGGCGACAAGCGGCTCTACCTGCTCGACTTCAAGCCGTAGAGCGGCCCCTCGCCGGGTCCGAGCCCGGCGCGAACAGGGCCTCGGCGAAGCCGAGCATGTGCTGCACCACCAGGCGCGGCCGATCCAGGAAGGCGCAGTGGCCGAAGCTCTCCTCGACGAGGAAGCTCGCGTGGGGCGGGAGGTGGGTTCGCCAGTAGTCCAGCTGGTACTGCGGCAGCACGCCGTCGGCGCCACCCCAGAGCACCAGGGTGGGCATGCTGAGCTGGGCGAGCTCCTGGGGCTTGAGCAGGTCCTCGGCGGAGATGGACTCGATCAGCTGGCGCACCGCCGGCGTGTTGAAGGTCCGCCGGGCCCCCCAGGCGAGGATCTGGCGGGCCGCCGGCGGCTTGTCGAAGAGCTTGTCGACGAAGGCCAGGCCGTCCCGGTGGCGCCGCATGTCGAACACCTCGAGGAAGCTGCGCAGCTCGTGGTGTCCCATCAGCGCACCGCCGGGCGACAGGAGGATCAACCCCTGGACACGCTCGGGGCGCACGCCGGCGTAGCGCACGCTGCCGACCCCTCCGAGGCTGTTGCCGAAGAAGATGGACGGCTCGGCGACCACCGTGTCCAGGACCTGGAGCATGGACTGGTAGAGCACCTCGGGGGACATGCCCTCTTGCGGCACGGGCGAGAAGCCGTGGCCCGGCAGGTCCGGCAGCACGATGCGCCGGAACCGGGCGCAGAGCGCCTCGAGGATGGGCCGGAAGTGCACACCCGCCGCGCTCAGGCCGTGCATCAGCACCAGCGGGGGCAGGTCCCCGTCCCCCTCGTAGTCGAGCCTCGGCGACGCAGCCGGGTCCGCAGGGCATGCTCCGCGAGCTTCACCATCAGCCCTCAGGATACAGGACCCCCGCGGGGTGTCGATGAGCAGTCCAGACGCCAAGAGCCGGGTCGCCGCCTGGAGCCAGGGCGACGGCGCCACCCGCCGCGGCGACGACCCCGAAGCGATCGACCCCGACTACGTGGTCCGGCTCTGCAGCCAGATGCGCCCCTTGTTCGGACCCCGAGGGTGGTTCCGGGTGGACTGTGAGGGCTGGGAGCGCCTGCCCCCGGCCCCGGCGATGATCGTGTCGAACCACAGCGGCGGGCTGATGCTCCCGGACATGTGGGGCCTGGGGTACTCCTGGGTGAACCACTTCGGACGCGACCGCCTGGTCCACCCCCTGGCCCACGAGATGGTCTTCGCCAGCGAGCGGGTGGGCAACGCCCTCACCCGCGCTGGGGTCCTGCGCGCCGGTCGGGAGACCACCCGCCGGGTCCTCCAGGACGCCCGCCGCGACGTGCTGGTCACCCCCGGCGGTGACCTCGACGTCTTCCGCCCCTGGAAGGATCGCTACAAGGTCACCTTCGGCGGCCGCACCGGGTACGCCCGCATGGCTCTGCGCCTGGGCTCGCCCATCGTGCCCCTGGCCAACGCCGGGCCCCACGACACCCTGATGGTCCTGACCCAGGGCCGGGGCATCTCCAAGGCCCTGCACCTCAAGGAGTACTTCCGGTCGGAGATCTTCCCGATCTCCATCGCCTTCCCCTGGGGCATCGCCATCGGCCCGCTCCCCCACATCCCGCCGCCGACCCACCTGCGCTACCTCATCGGCGAAGCCATCCAGCCCGAAGCGCCCGCCGGCCCCGACGGCGAGCCCACCGACGCCCAGGTCGCGGCCCTGGACGAGCAGGTCCGCGACGCGGTCCAGGCGCTGCTCGACCACCTCCAGGCCACCGAGAAGACCTACGTCGAGAAGATCGCCAGCCTGGGCCGGATGCTGCGGGCCCGGGGCAGCGACCTGCGCAGCCTGGCCCTCGACCGCTGGCACGGCCTCACCGGTGGACAGGCCCCGTGACGCGGCTGGGAGACCGCGGCCACCCGGCTCGAGCCCCTGCAGGAACACGCCGTGGTGGCGCGGGACGCCGGACTCTACTCCGTCGTGGCGGTCTCTTCGGTCTCCCCCTGCAGCCAGGCGTCGAGCTCCTCGGCGCTGCTGATCATGCCGTCGATGGCCATGTTCAGCAGGAAGTCGTCGGGCAGGTCCACGCCGATCAGCTCGCCCTCGACCCACACCGCGTGCACCCGCCGGGTGCCACCGTGGCTGTTCGGGTAGAGCCAGGAGAAGCCGTACTGCTGGTTCACGGCCAGGTAGTCGACGTTGAACTCCACCGGGTCCGGGGTCACGAAGCCCCAGGCCACGGCCCGGCCCTCGTCGCTGTCCACGTGTCGGTACCGGGTGGTCGCGGTGTAGCGGCTCTCGATCTCCAGGGCGCCGGCGTCGAACAGGACCGTGTCGACCACCGAGTGGGTGTCGCACTCCCCGCTCAGGAAGCACTCGCGGTCCTCGAGCTCGACCCGCTCGAACTCCAGGAAGCGGGAGAAGATCTCGCCCTGGTCCGGCCAGGTCATGCCCAGGAGCACGGTGTCCAGGTCGCTCTGGTAGTCGATCCCCACCATGGCCCCGAGCACCGCGGTGCTCTCCGCCACCTCCACGTCCCAGGCCTCCAGCTCCTCGGCGCCCAGGGGCAGGACCTCGAAGCCCTCGGCTGCGGCGTCGAAATTGTCCTCGATCCAGGGCTGGAGCTTCTCCCCCAGGGACTCCAGGGGCCTGTCCCGGTCCTGGGGCAGGTACTGAAAGCCGAAGCCGGTCATCGCGTCGATCTCGTCGGGCGCGACGGCCAGGCAGCCCAGGGTCCAGAGCAGGGTCACGGACCGACGATAGCCCGGCCCCTCGGGCCCTCAAAGGAGCCCCCGGATGCGCCGAAGGGACTCCCATGTCCACCCCGCTGCTCTTCGCCGCGATCCTGGCCTGCATGGATCCCACCGGACTCGCGGCGATAGGCCCCTCGCCGTGTCCCACCCCGACGACCAGGCCTACCGCGAGCGCTTCGCCCGACTGCCCTGGCTTCACCGCCTGCGGATCCGCCTGGGCGTGGCTGCGGCACCCCTGGTCCGGCTCGCGTACCGGCTCGCCCTGCCCCCCTACCGGGAGCGCCCCCGGCGCCCGTTCCTGACCGGGGTGCAGCGGGCCGAGCTGCCCGCCGGAGGTCACTACCTGGGCGACGCCGAGGTCGCGGACTTCGAAGCCCGAGGCTTCACCGCGCCCTTCCGGGTGCTGCCGCGGGAGGAGGCCCTGGCCCTCCAGCCCGCGTTGGCCGAGGCCATCGCCAACGGCGAGATCGTGCAGGGCCTGTTCCCGGCGCTGCAGGGCGACGCACGACGCAGCGCCCTGGCGCGGGCCGGCATCACCGAGACCGCCCGGCTCCGAGGGTTCGACCGACACAAGAACGTGCCGGCCATCGCCGAGCTGCTCGCCCGGCCCGAGATCACCCACCGGGTCGCCAGCCTGCTCGGCCCCGACGTGCTGCTCTGGCGCTCCCAGGTCTTCCCCCGCGAGCCCGGCGGAGCGGGCACGCGCCTGCACTTCGCCACCACCTTCGGCGCCAACCTGGACCGCGCCAGGCTGCTGGTCCCGCGGCCCGAATTCGACCGGGACCCGGGCCTGCTCAACCTCTCCCTCTGGCTGGCGCTGACCGACGTGCCGGTCGAGGCCGCGCCCCTGACCCTGGTGCCCGGCTCCCACCGGGAGATCGGCGACATCGCCCGCGGCGCCGAGGATCTGAGCATCCTCAACACCTTGACCGCTGGCGACACCCGCCAGCTCCTGTTCGAGTTCCTGGTGGGCACGGACGACCCCGACCTGCACCCCATGTTCGGCATGGTGCGCCGCTTCATGGCCCGCCAGGGCCTGGCCCTCGAGGGCCGGGCCGAGCCGGTCCTGCTCGAGGCGGGCCAGGGGATCCTGTTCACCAGCAAGTGCGTGCACGGCTCCCTGCCTCACACGGGCCACGACCCGCGCTTCGCCCTGGTCGCTCGGTTCACGACCCCGGCGGTCGATGTGTACCCCGGGTCGGACACCCACTTCTGGTTCGGCAAGGGCGTGTTCCCCCTGGCGATCCGGGTGCCCCGGGAGCGCCTGCGCCCGGTGTGCGTGCACGGGGACTGCAGCGCCTACCTGGACGCCTGGCCCGCCGCCCGGCACGACCGGGACTACCTGTCCCGGTTCTGACCCGGGCTCAGAGCGCCGGCACCGCGGGGGTCAGGTCCGGCGCCAGGGCCTCCAGCGCGATCACCTCGGGCTCCAGCAGGGCCCACAGGGCGTCGACCTGGTCCGGGTGCGAGGCCGCCACGTCCGTGAGCTCGGCGGAGTCGGCCTGGTCGTCGTGCAGGGTCAGCGAGCCGTCGTCCCAGCGGTAGTGCAGCTTCCAGGGCCCCTGCTCCACCGCCTGGACCAGGGTGTTCCGGGTCGCCGCGGCCAGGAAGCGCGGGTCGCTGTCGGTCCGATCGCCCAGCACCACGCCGGACAGGTCGGTCTCGGTCGGTGTGAGGGCCAGGGCCTGGAAGATCGTCGGCAGCAGGTCGATGTGGGTGGTCGGCCCCTCCCAGATCCCTGGCGCCAGCCCGGCGCTGTGGAACAGGGCCAGGGCCGCGCTCTCCTCCTGGTAGAGCGTGTGGGTGTGGCCCTGCTCGCCGTGCTCGCGGAACTGCTCGCCGTGATCGGTCCAGATCACCACCAGGGTGTCGTCGAGGGAGTCCTGGACCTCGGGCAGGGTCCACAGGGCCTCGAGCTGGCTGTCGAGGTAGCGGATCGCGCCGTCGTAGCGGGCGGTCAGGTGGGCCTCGGCGAGCGCCTGGTCGGCCGCGGCCAGCTCGCCCCAGGCCTCGCTCAGGGCGACGTAGCCCTCGTCGGCCTCCAGGTCCCACGGGATCGGGTCCAGGTCGTCCAGCGCGGTGAGCCACCTCCGACGGCGGGTCGTAGGGCGTGTGCGCGTCCATGAAGTGCAGGTGGGCGAACCACGGGTCCCCCTGGACCTTCGCCTTGCGCAGGTGCTGCAGCGCGGTGCTCACCACGTGCTCGGCGTCGATGTTGCCGAGCTCGTAGGAGTTGTCGAAGCCGTCGGTGGCGTTGCGGCGTGGGGTGAGCAGCGGGTTGGTGGTGACGAAGAAGCTCTCGAAGCCATGGCTGTCCAGCCGCTCCGCGATCCAGTGCAGCTCGTCGGGCGCCTCGTTGATCTCGCCTTCGGACCCCCGGGCCAGCCAGCCCGAGTCGACCGAGGTCTGGCCGGTCAGCGCACAGGTGGCGCCGTGCCAGGTCCAGTTCGAGCAGGACGCGTGGTCGCCCAGCAGCACCCCGGTGGACGCCAGGGAGTCGAGGAACGGCGTGCGCTCCGAGCCGTCGACGAAGCCCAGGTGGTCGTAGCGCAGGGTGTCCAGGCTGATCATCAGCAGGTTGCGCGGCGGGCAGGGGAACGCCAGCGGCCCGACCTCGAGCCCGAGGCAGCCCTCGGTGCCCTCGGTGCCCGGCAGGGCGGTGTCCTCGGCGGTGGCACCGGTACAGGCGAGCAGGAGCCACAGCGGGAGCTGAATCACAGGCGCAGCTTAGTCACTCCCCCCGGGGGCCCCGGCAAGCGCGCACCTGCCCAGGGTCACCGCGAGGTCATCGGAGGGGCCGATGGTGATGCCCCGCCTCTCGGGCCTCACCGGGCGGCCTCGCGGCGCGAAGGTCCACCGCCGCAGCCAGGTGGCGAGCACCAGCCTCAGCTCGAAGCGGGCGAAGTGCTCGCCCAGGCACCGCCGCTGACCGCCGCCGAAGGGGTACCAGGTGCCGGGTGCCGGCCGCTGCCCCAGGAACCGGGTCGGGTCGAAGCGCTCGGGCTCGGGCCAGGCCGCTGGGTCGCGGTGGGAGAGCCAGGTGGAACAGGTGAGGACCCGGCCCGGCTGGAGCCGCCAGGGGCCCAGTTCGAAGGGCGCGAGCACCATGCGCCCCACCCCGGGCACCACCGGGTGCAGCCGCAGGGTCTCGGCGATCACCGCGTCGAGCCAGGGCAGCGGCGCCAGGGGACCGCCGGCCGCCGCGAGCTCGTCGAGGACGCGCTCGCGGGCGTCGTCGTGGGCCATCAGCCGGTGCACGACCCAGCAGAGGGCCATCGCAGAGGTCTCGTGGCCTGTCACGAGCACGGTGATCAGGGCGTCCTGGACGGCGTCGTCGCCCAGGCCGGTGCCGGTGTCGTCGACCGCGGCCAGCAGCAGCGAGAGCAGGTCGGCGCCCCCACCATCCCGGCGGCGCCGAGCGATGAGCCCCTGGAGCGCCGCCCGGACCCGGGACCGCAAGCGCACGAAGCGCCCCCAGGGCGAGAGCGGGCCAAGGTCCCGCTGCATCGAGGCCAGCCACAGGCTCGGCCGGGAGGCCGCGGCCACCACCGCCGAGAGCTGCGCCCCGAGCGCGGCGGCCTCGTCGCCGACCAGGCCGAAGACCAGCTCCAGCATGATCGCCAGGGTCACCCCCTGGGCCTCGGGCGCCAGCCGCGCCGGCCCTGGGGCCCACGGGGCCGCCTGGCGCTCCGCTGCCCCCACCATCGCCGCGCCCCAGGCGGCGAGCCGTGCCGGACCCAGCGGTGGCATGAGCACCTGGCGCTGTCGGCGGTGCGCCGCGCCCTCCAGCACCAGCACCGACTGCGCCCCCATGAAGGGCTCGAAGATGCGGTTGGAGGCGCCCGCCGAGAGCAGGTCTCCCGGGGTCCCGAAGACCTGCTGCACCAGGGTCGGGTCACAGGTGTAGACGTGATCCGGCGACCCGGGCAGGTTCAGGGTGAACGTGGGCCCCAGAGCGTCCCGGGCCGCACGGAGCACGACCCGGTTGTCCCGCAGCAGCTGGGCAAGCTGCCGCGCCGGGGCCTGGGGCCAGGCCGGGGGATAGCCCTCGCGCTGGCGGGCCGGACGCAGCGCCCAGGCCAGCTCAGCCATCGAGGCCCTGGGCCTTGAGGAACAGGGAGGCCGGGGACTGCTCGGTCCGGTCGGGCTCCGGGGCCGCGAGGTACTTCAGCCAGAGCTGGCGGCGGCGGGACCCGGTCACCGAGCCCGGGTCGGTCCGGTGCCAGAGCCGCCCATCGTAGATGGTGACGTCGCCGGCGCCCGCCTCCAGGGCCACCTCGCGCCGATCGGGCCGCTTGTCCACGAAGAGCAGCTTGCCGAACAGCAGGCCCCACAGGCCCTGGGTGTGGGTGCCGGGCAGCACCCGCACGCCGCCGAGGGCGGCGGGGGCGTCGTCCAGGTGCAGGCACATCTGCAGGTTCTGCACCGGCCAGCGCCCGCGGAAGAGCTGCTTGTGGCCGTCGGTGTGCCAGCCCATGTGGCTGGTGCCGCCGGGAATCCCGCGCAGGTCGTTGAAGATCACGCCCATGCGGCAGCGCTCGGCGAGCACCGCCTCGGGCGCGACGAGGCGGCGGAGGGGGTCGAAGCGCTGGTCGTGCACGAGCTCGGCGACCAGGGGGACGTAGTGGCTGGCGTACGCCAGGCGCCCGATGGTCCGCTCGCCACCGAGGTCGGTGAACAGCAGCGGGAGGCCGAGCACGGTCTCCCGTCCCTCGTCCCGCAGGCCCTGCACGGCCGCGTCCAGCGCCTGGCGCAGCGCCGCGATCTCCGCCGCGTCAAGCACCCCGCGCACCCGGAGCCACCCGTGCTGGGCGAGGTGTGCGCGGTCCGCATCGCTGAGGGAGCGCCCCATGGTTCAATCGTTCCCGAAGTACAGCTCCCCGCTATCGGATGGAGGGACGGGATGGCGCTGGCGATCGAGATCGGAGTGAGCCTGGCCCTGGCGGTGGTCTGGGGCACGGCCAACGAGTGGTTCTGGCACCGGGTCTTCTTCCACGGCTGGGGAGGCCGGCGCAAGCACGGGCCCGCGAGCTTCCACCTCCACGAGCACCACCCCCGGGTGAGCCGCCTGGGCGGGCTGGATCCGGCCTTCGGCAACTGGCACTTCCGGCTCAACCCGCAGGGCGGACCCCACAACGGGCGGGTGACGGAGATCCTGGGTCTGCTGGCCATCGCCGCGGCCCACGCCCCGCTGGCCCTGTGGTTCCCTTGGTTCTACGGCGCTTTCTTCTGCCACGGGCTCCGGTACCACGCCATGCACCGCCGGTGTCACCTGGACCTGGACTGGGCCCGGGAGCACACCCCGTGGCACTGGCTGCACCACTTCGGCCACCCGGACGCCAATTTCTGCATCACCTCGGACTGGTTCGACCGGCTGGTCGGGACCCACGCCGAGTGGCGCGGCAAGGAGCTCACGACCGCGGTCTGAGCGCGGGGTCGGGTAGGCTGGCGTCGCCCCACTGCCTGGACGGCGCCGTGCGACTCACCACCTTCCTCGCCCTGTTCCTCCTGCTCTCCGGCTGCCGCACCAAGGACGACACCGGCGGCGAGACCGGGCTGATCACCACCAGCGGCGACTCCGGCCTGACCACCGCCCTGGTCGATGCCGACGAAGACGGCTCCCCAGAGGGCGAGGACTGCGACGACAGCGATCCGGGGGCCTACCCGGGCAACACGGAGACCCCCTACAACGGCGTCGACGACGACTGCGACGACACCACCCCCGACGACGACCTCGACCTGGACGGCCACGGCCACGACACGGACTGCGACGACGACGACCCCGCGGTGAACCCCGACGCCACCGAGGTCTGCAATGGCGAGGACGACGACTGCAACGGCGAGATCGACGACGCGGCGGGCGACACCTGGTACGCCGACAACGACGGCGACGGCTTCGGCGACGCCGACGCGCCGGAGACCTCCTGCGAGGGCGACGGGGGCCTGGTCGCGGACGCGACGGACTGCGACGACGACGACGCCAGCGTGTTCCCCGGGGCCACCGAGGTCTGCAATGGCGTGGACGACGACTGCGATCTGCTGACCGACGACGACGACCCGGACCTGGCCGACGGCGAGACCTTCTACGCCGACAACGACGCCGACGGTCACGGCGACGACGCGCTGGCGGTCAGCGCCTGCGTGCAGCCCCCGGACACGGTGGCGGTCGGCGGCGACTGCGACGACACGGACCCGGCCGTGAACCCCGACGCCACCGAGGTGTGCAACAGCGTCGACGACGACTGCGACGGCGCGGTCGACGACGACGACGACGACCTGGCCGACGCCAGCACCTGGTGGCTGGACAGCGACGGCGACGGCCACGGCTCGACGGCGTACAGCCAGGTCGCCTGCGACGCCCCCAGCGGCTTCGCCGCCAGCTCCGACGACTGCGACGACGACGACGCAGCGTCCTACCCCGGCGCCAACGAGTCCTGCGACGGCGTGGACAACGACTGCGACACCGCCGTCGACGAGAACGCCAGCGACGCCGGCACCTGGTACGGCGACGCCGATGGCGACGGCTACGGCGATGGGGACAGCCCCACCAGCAGCTGCGAGGGCAGCTCCGCCCTGGTCGCCGACGCCACCGACTGCGACGACACCGACCCCGCGGTGAACCCCGGCGCCGCAGAGGTCTGCAACGACCAAGACGACGACTGCGACGGGCTGGTCGACACCGACGACACCGACCTGACCGACGCCAGCACCTTCTACGTGGACCTGGACGGCGACGGCTACGGCGACCCGGCGAGCTCCCTGGAGGCCTGCGAGGCGACCGCCGTGACCGTGAGCGACGACTCCGACTGCGACGACTCGGACAGCGCCGTGAACCCGGGCGCCACCGAGACCTGCAACGGCGTCGACGACGACTGCAACGGCTGGACCGACGACGACGA